>MWOQ01000001.1 GCA_002026145.1 Prochlorococcus sp. HOT208_60m_813L03
AATGATGGAAAAGTAATAAGAATAAATGTTCCTCCTTTAACAGAAGAAAGAAGAAAAGAATTTTGTAAATTAGCCTCTAAATATGCAGAGGAAGGAAAAGTAGCTTTGAGAAATATCAGAAGAGATGCTGTTGATAAAGAAAAAAAAGACGAAAAAGATGGCCTTATTTCTATTGACGAATCCAGAGATAATCAATCTGAAACTCAGAAAATTACTGATAAATATATTGCTTTAATAGAAACTAAATTGTCTGAGAAAGAGAAGGAAATTCTAAAAGTTTGATAGGATTTGACGTTGTAATAATTGGTGGTGGTTTATCAGGATCTTCCACTGCTCTTAATCTATCAAAGAAAGGATATTCAGTTTTAATTATTGAGAGAGACAAATTCCAAGATTACAAACCATGTGCTGGTGGGATGGCATCTTCAATGCAGAGATTTCTTCCTTTAAGTATTGAAGATTGCATAGAATCAAAAATTAAGAATGTTGAGTTCAGATGGAAGGCTGCAGATAATGTAACAGCTGATCTGACTGGCGAATCGCCATTTTGGATTGTTAAAAGAGAAAAACTAGATCAATTATTACTTGATGAATCCTTAAGTAATGGAGCTCAGATAATGAGACCATTATTGGTAGAAAAAATCATAAAAAATGATAAATGGGAAATTACTTGCAATAACAAAATAAAATATATTGCAGAATTTCTTGTAATTGCAGATGGGTCCAAATCGAAATGGGCGAGTTATTTCAATTTAGGGCCAAGAAAACCGAAATTTGCAAACACACTTTCTTTAAGATTGAAAGGGTTAGGTGAAATACCTAGAGATGCAGTTAGATTTGAGTTTGGATTTATAAAATATGGTTTTGCATGGGCATTCCCCCTAAGAGAAAGCCTAAATATTGGTTTAGGTACTTTTATAAATAATGGTCTCTTAGAAAATCAGGCTATAAATAAACAAGTGATCAGAAGCTTCGGTTTTGATGATTTTCCTCATAAAACAACTAGTAAGAAACTGAGAATATGGAATGGCTTTCACTCAATTAATGGTGACAAAGTTTTAGCGGTTGGAGATGCAGCATCTTTATGTGATCCATTTTTAGCTGAAGGAATTAGACCATCTTTAATTAGCAGTTTTTATGCTGCAGAGTATATAGATCAGTGCCTATCAGGAAAAGTAGATGATTTAAATCTTTATACAAAAAAAATAAACAACATTTGGGGGAAATCAATGGCTTGGGGGAGGAGAATAGCCCAAGTGTTTTATAGATTTCCCAGAACTGGATATCAATTAGGTGTCAAAAGAAAAACAGCACCTAAACGTATTGCTCAAATATTATCAGGAGAAATGAGTTATGAAGATATTGCAAAAAGAGTTATCAGAAGGCTTTTAACAAAAAGTGCGACTTAATTATTTTTAAA
>MWOQ01000010.1 GCA_002026145.1 Prochlorococcus sp. HOT208_60m_813L03
CTTCTGGAAGAGCAAAAAAACTTGTCAATACAGTAGAAGCTTCAACAAGATTAGATGCTATAGCTTCAGCTGGCTTTAGGGTATCACGAACCAAAATCATTGAAAGGATAGAAAATGGAATGCTCAGATTAAATGGGAGCAAAGTTAATAAGCCAACTATTAATCTAAAAATTGGCGATAAACTAGAAGTAAAGCTTCAAGGTGAATTTGTTCAACATCCTTCTCAGCCATTAATAATAGCTAGTCTAAAAGGCCTTCTAAGTAAAGCTTTGGGAGATAGAATTAATTATGTGAATGCTTCGCTAGAAGCAGATTCAAGAGGTATTTCCGTAGTTGAGAATAAAGATGAGGCAAGACCTGAATTTGCTAGTGGTTCTCTTCAGTTAACCACCTATGGAGATAATGGTGACCA
>MWOQ01000100.1 GCA_002026145.1 Prochlorococcus sp. HOT208_60m_813L03
CTATAACTTTAGAATTAGAACAATTACCTTGGTATATTGAGTTAGCAGGGAAAAAGAATAAATGGAGTTTAAGATTTGTGTTTGAAAGTCAAGACCAAACAAGGTCCTTCGAAATGTATTGGCCGATACCAATTGCACAAAATTTGTTTTATGAAATAAAAAAAATGTGGGAATCAATGGATTGAAAGATAAATAAAATTGGAAATTTTGGAAAATATTTCCCCTTAAAAAAAAAAATTTTTTCACAACTTTTCCACAGCATTTTTTTAAAAAATATCTATTAATCTTAAGCATGTGGAAAACTTCTTATTTTATATAAATCTTTATAATTAAGTAAGATTTAATTTTACAAAATTAATTTCCACGACTTCCCTCTTCATGACAAGATTCTTACTACTCTATGACCTGAGACTGATTCTTAATAATACTTGTTGACGATTTGGTAGTATTTACTACACTTTATTTATAGAGTATTTATACTCAGTTGTCA
>MWOQ01000101.1 GCA_002026145.1 Prochlorococcus sp. HOT208_60m_813L03
AAACAGCCTGAATAGATGTTATTGACCCTTCTAATGTAGATGTAATTCTTTCTTGCAATTCACCAACATCAGTTCCCAGAGTTGGTTGGTATCCAACAGCTGAAGGCATTCTTCCAAGTAATGCAGATACTTCAGAACCAGCTTGAACGAATCTAAAAATGTTATCAACAAAAAGTAGGACGTCTTGCTTATTCACATCTCTAAAATGTTCGGCCATTGTAAGTGCTGATAAGCCTACTCTCATTCTTGCACCAGGTGGCTCATTCATCTGTCCAAAACACAAGGCAACTTTTGATTGAGTTAGATCATCAGCATTAAACTCTTCTTCAGCGCCTTCTATACCCCATCTATCGTTCCCTTCTCTTGTTCTTTCTCCTACACCACCAAAAACGGAAACTCCACCATGCTCCTTTGCGATGTTATTAATTAATTCTTGAATAAGAACTGTCTTCCCAACACCTGCACCTCCGAATAATCCAACTTTTCCTCCTTGTCTGTAAGGAGCCAAAAGGTCGATAACTTTAATACCAGTCTCAAAAACTTTTGGCTTAGTTTCTAGGTCAGTTAACTTTGGAGCAGC
>MWOQ01000102.1 GCA_002026145.1 Prochlorococcus sp. HOT208_60m_813L03
CTTCCGATCTATAATCAAGATAATAAGGAACATGATATTTTAGATTCTGATGACTATTATCAGTTTCAGGGTGGTTTATCTTCAGCAGTAAAAAAATTGAGCGGTAAATTACCTGAAATGTATCATGGTGATTTATCTAAATTCGGATTATCAAAAATTTCAAAATTACAAGATGAAATTAATAAAGTTGTTATATCAAGAATACTTAATCCTAAATGGATAAATGGAATGAAGGATAATGGTTATAAAGGAGCGTTTGAATTTTCAGCTACACTAGATTACTTATATGCTTTTGATGCTTCTACTGAAGTAGTGTCAGATTGGTGTTATGAGGAAGTTTATAAATCATGGTTATGTGATCGGGATCTTAGGAATTTCTTTCTAGAAAATAATCCATGGGCCTTAAGAGATATTGCACAAAGATTTCTTGAAATTGTCAATAGAAAAATGTGGAATAATTGTTCTTCTGATGTCATTGA
>MWOQ01000103.1 GCA_002026145.1 Prochlorococcus sp. HOT208_60m_813L03
AGTGGGACGGAATAAGAAATTATCAGGCTCGAAATTTTATGAGAAAAATGAATAAAGGAGATAAAGTTTTTTTCTATCATTCGAATTGTAAACCCCCAGGTATTGTGGGACTTATGGAGGTAATCGATCTAAATATTGTTGATCCTACTCAATTTGATCAAGATTCAAAATATTTTGATCCGAAATCGAAATCTGATAATCCTAGATGGGATTGCGTAAAAGTAAAATATAAATGTAAGTCAAAAAAAATTTTAAGTTTACATGAATTAAAGATTTTATTTAATGAGGATGAGTTATTAGTGGTAAAAAAAGGCAATAGATTATCAATATTACCTGTAAGAAATGATATAGCAAAAATACTACTAGAAAAAATATAAATAATTTTAGTCCTTAAAATTCATTGAAAACATATTACCAATATATAGTCTCGTTAAATCCCTATTTTGAAATCCTTTTTGCATCAAGAATCCAGCAATAGATCGGAAGAGC
>MWOQ01000104.1 GCA_002026145.1 Prochlorococcus sp. HOT208_60m_813L03
TTAAGTGATCTCCAAAAAGCTTCGCCATATGGCAACACATAATTTTCATATCTAGTTGTTTTCATACCTACTGGTGTTGTATTTACAATCAAATCTGCTTCCTGAATTAAAATTTGGGCTTGATCATCATTATTTAATAAACCATGCAGTTGAATTTGATTATCAAAGTTTTTTATTAATTTATCTAGTGATGATTTGTTACGCGATATTACTGAAATTGTTGAAAGATTTAAATTTATTAAGCCTTGAATAACAGATCTTGCTGCACCCCCTGAGCCAAGAATTATTGATTTTTTTTTAGCTAAGTTTAAATTTTCTAATGGATAAATAAATCCCTCTACATCAGTATTCTTGCGCTCCATTTTTTTTTCAGAATTTAGTTTCAGGGTATTTATTGCTTTAAGTTTGTTAGCAATAGGTGAGATTTCACTACAAAGGTTAAATACTTTTTCTTTGTGTGGAATAGTAATGTTTAAACCTTTGCAATTAATCTTCTTAAAAGAATTCAGAACTAATTCTAGATCTTCATCTTTACAGGGTATAGCAATATAGATTAAATCTAAGCCTAAGTATTGAAAGGCAGCATTTTGCATAATTGGTGACAAAGAATGGGTTACTGGATTACCAATTAATGCTATAAAAGATGTCTTGCTTGAAATCATGTTTAGAATTTTTTTCTTAAAAATACTGATCTGTTCGGGAACCACACCCCGTCCTTGAGTAACAATAATGACGACGATGACCGATCATGGAGAATAACAAATATTGAAAATTTACCCATGGGTAAGGTTGTAGGAATTGATTTAGGAACAACTAATAGTTGTGTCGCTGTAATGGAAGGTGGTAAACCTACTGTAATTGCAAATGCTGAAGGTTTCAGAACTACTCCATCAGTTGTTGCATATACAAAAAATCAAGATCAGCTCGTTGGACAAATAGCAAAAAGACAAGCTGTAATGAATCCTGAAAATACTTTTTATTCTGCAAAACGTTTTGTTGGTAGAAGGGTTGATGAAGTGAATGAAGAATCTAAAGAAGTTAGTTATTCTGTTGAAAAATCTGGTTCTAGTGTCAAATTAAAATGTCCTATTTTGGATAAGCAGTTTTCTCCTGAAGAGGTAAGTTCTCAAGTTTTAAGAAAGTTAGCAGATGATGCGGGTAAATATCTTGGTGACAAAGTTACACAGGCTGTAATTACAGTTCCAGCTTATTTTAATGATTCCCAAAGACAGGCTACAAAAGATGCTGGAAAGATTGCAGGTTTAGAAGTCCTCAGAATTGTTAATGAACCAACTG
>MWOQ01000105.1 GCA_002026145.1 Prochlorococcus sp. HOT208_60m_813L03
ATGAGATACTTCATAAAAATCATAAATAGTGGCTTCCAATGAATCCCAAAGATCTTTGGGAATATCGTTTTCTTCTGCGAACATGCCAAGCTGACTAGCTAAGCCTCTTGCTTGAGAGAGTTTTGAATCATATGAATCGGACTTATTCATTTTTGAGCTTTAAACTTAAATAAAAATAAATCTATTAACTTTATAAGTCAAATTTCAAAATTCTAAATCAGAAATTTCTTTTTGTGCAGCAATACTTAAAACTTCTGGGTTTGTATCTGTGACCAGAACATCGTCTTCTATTCTTATCCCTATGCCTTTCCATTTCTCATCTATAGGAGGTTGTCCCTCAGGCACTGGGATCCTATCACTTATGTAGATCCCAGGTTCTACTGTAAGAATCATTCCATTCTGTAATGGCACTTCATAGTCCCCCATTCTGTATGCTCCAACATCATGAACATCTAAGCCGAGCCAATGTCCAGTTCTATGCATGCAAAGATGTTTATAAGATTGATTCTCAATTATCTCCTCAGTACTGCCTGACAATAAACCAATTTCTTTTAATCCTTCTATAAGAATTGTTAAAGCAACATTATGAACATGACTAGAATTCGATCCCTTTACAGCACTTTTAATTGCATTTTTCTGCGCATTCAATACGATTTCATAGATGACTTTTTGCTCATTCGAGAATTTACCACCAATTGGAATAGTTCTTGTTATGTCTCCATTGTAATAATCAATTAGTGAGCAACCAGCATCCACTAACAAT
>MWOQ01000106.1 GCA_002026145.1 Prochlorococcus sp. HOT208_60m_813L03
TTTTGCTGAGATGGTTGAGGTACCATTTTGTAATGAATACATTATTTTATAACAATAAGAATGATAAATTACTAATCCCAAAACAAAAGAAATTTTAATTTGCAACCACTTCTCACTTAACCAATTAGGCTGCATAATAACCATACATATAGCCATACTTAAAGCTAATATCATCCCAGGAGTTGTGATTATATTTGCGAGTCTTTTTTCCATCAAGGTGTATTGTTTATTAAAGGCAATTTTTAATGCATTATCCATATTTTTTAGATTCTTCATGATATATAAAAAGTCTTACTAAATAAAAAAGTCCCGAGAACCAAACGATTACACCAATAATATGCAGTGATTTAAACCAGAGATATGCTTCAGCTGTCAAATTACTAGATTAATTTCTAAATATATATTTTTAATATAGTTATATTTAACAATATAAAGAAATCTATTATTCAAAAATTAATTAATATTTATAACTCGTGAAAATATTCATATATTTCATTTACTGAATTTTTTCCAAGTCCTTTAACTTTTGATAAATCCTCTTTAGTAGCTATTCTTATTGCCTCTATTGATTTAAAATGCTCAAGCAATTCTCTTATTCTTGAAGGACCTAATCCACTGATTTGGGACAATTGAGATCTATTCATTCTCTTAGATCTTTTGTCTCTATGAAAAGATAATGCAGATCTGTGAGCTTCATCTCTTATCCTTCTTAATAGAATGACTCCTTTTTGATTTTCATCAGTATCAAGAGACTTTGTAAAGCCTGGAATAAATATTTCTTCATTTTTTTTGCCAATGAACATATAGTAACTTCTTCCTCGAGATTTAATTCTTTTAATGCTTTAATAGCAGCATTTAATTGCCCTTTACCTCCGTCAATCATTATCAAATCAGGCCAATCTGATAGAAGTTCATCT
>MWOQ01000107.1 GCA_002026145.1 Prochlorococcus sp. HOT208_60m_813L03
ATCATTTTTAAAATTTTGAATAGCAAATTCTGAGTCTCTCAGAGCATCTTCATATAAATTTTTAGCAGAAGAAATATCAACTTTAATATCAATCAAACTACTACGTTGATATATAGAAGTTGAATCTCCCAAAAGTTTTTTAGATGAACCCCTGTAGAAGTAAAAATAAGGATCTTGATTGAGTTTAATTAAGTAATCTAAGTCACTAATTGCATCAGAATATTGTCTTAAGTAGTAACTACATTTTGCTCTTGTCCAATATAAAATTAAATCTTTACTTTTCGAAGCAAATAAAGAAATTACTTTTGTAAGGTCTTCATATGCTGAAGCATATTTGCCCAAGTAATAAAATGACATCGCTCTATTATTAAATAATTCTCCCTGATCTTTTTTTGTCCACAAATTGAATTCTTCTGAATCAATTATTGAGTTAAAAAAATCTATTGCTTTTTTATATTCACCACTTTGGAAGTATTTGAGTGCTTGTTCATAGAAAGAATTATCGGAGAGAGAAAATTTTTTCATTTTTTATATAAAGTTATTTAAAAAAAAATGTTATTTCCTACCTTAAATATAAACAAATAGATTGAAAGTAAATATTACACCCATCTAGTAGTAGGAAAGCGGTAGGAAAGTTAATATTTTGATCTTAAAAAATTCAATTATAGATCGATTTTTACAATACATTACCCAGTTCGAATCTGGGTGCCGCCTTTCTTAAAACAAGGATAAATTTCCTTGTAATCCCCTCCAACACCTTGAGTTTTGAATATCTGTTGTTGTATTTCAAGTGGTCAAAACTGGTAGGTGAGTGGTAGGTGAATCGACCTTTTTCCATTTTGTAATATTATTCTTTGAATTCACTTAACAACTTGATTCTA
>MWOQ01000108.1 GCA_002026145.1 Prochlorococcus sp. HOT208_60m_813L03
CGCAAGCTGCAAGTTTATTTTGTATTAGTAATTTTGCCATTCGCAAAGCATTTGCGTTACTTGATTCAGTTGTGATCATAACTAATACTTCCATAATGAATTAAACATCAATAATTTTTAATTATGTGATTTATCAAATTATGATATTGATCAAAAGAGTAAGAATAATCATTTTTAACTTTCGGCCTTTTAACCAAAAATAATTTCATTTTACTTCCAAAAACTATACTCTCCCAGTTTTTCTGAGAATAACTTCCAGATTCTCTGCATAGAACATAATCTATCTCCCAAAAATCACAAAGTTTTTTTTCTAAAATGCTTTTATTATTTTTACTCGGTTCAAGTATCGCTATGTTTGAATTTTTAATACATGATCCAAAAGCTTTAGTTATACTCTCAAAAGTTGGAAGTACCCTTGTAAATACATTTGCTTTACGATTCATATAATAATTAGCTGTATCATTAAGGAATCTTGAACCTATTGCCAGAAGAATAGTCTTATTTTCTATATCAAAGTTATTTATATCCTTCAAATCGTCAATATAAAAAAAATTATCACTTTTATTTATTATAGATTTCCTCTCAAAAAGTAAGAGAGGTATATTAATCTCTTTACATGCATTATTAAGATTTTTAGAAATTATTACAGCAAACGGATGAGTAGCATCGACAACGCATGTGATCTTATTTTTATTTATGAAATTAATTATTTGATCTTTATTATTTAATTTACCTGTAATGATATGTAACTTTGGATTTTCAATATAAGCTTGCCCTGCTTTATAAGTTAAAACACTTGCAAAGACTGAATAATTAAGTTCAAGAAGCTTATTAGCTATTACAGGTCCATCCGAAGTTCCTGATAGGATCCAAACATTTTTATAGCAATTTTCTTGA
>MWOQ01000109.1 GCA_002026145.1 Prochlorococcus sp. HOT208_60m_813L03
TTACCCAATTGAGAACTATCTGCATATCTCTGTGAAAATTCTTGGAAGGTAAATGATCTATGTCTTAAAATTTGGGCAGCAATTCCTCTGTTAGTTTCTATTTGTAAGGTCATAAATGACTGTTCAAAAACACTCCAATGTTCATTTTTAATGCAATAACTCAATAATTTTGAATAGTCCTCATTTTCCTGATTTTTTGGATTACTAACTCTTGCAATGTAAGCCATCGTTTTCTCTGCATCAGGAGTTAGAGAAATTAGTTCAACTTTACTCATTTTAGATCTTTGCTAAAGTCACTTTTTCTGGTTGGTTTTGATATTTACCTCTTCTATCTTCATAGGTTGTAGAGCATGGATCACCTTCAAAAAAGAGTAGTTGGCAAATGCCCTCTTCAGCGTAAATTCTGCAATCTGCACCTGAACTATTACTAAACTCTAAAGTTAGATGACCTTCCCATCCTGCCTCTGCGGGAGTTGTATTAACAATAATTCCTAGCCTTGCGTAAGTACTTTTGCCTATACAGATTACAGTTATATTTTCTGGAACTTTCATCTTTTCTAAAGCTACTCCTAAACCATAGGAGTGAGCAGGAAGAATAAAAAAATCTCCATCATTATCATGGTGAAGGACAGTTTTTTCTAAATTATTAGGATTAAACTTTTTGGGATTCATCACAGTTCCTGGGATATGTCTGAAAATTAGAAATTCTTTTGATGAAAGTCTTAAATCATAGCCATAGGATGAACATCCGTAACTCAAAA
>MWOQ01000011.1 GCA_002026145.1 Prochlorococcus sp. HOT208_60m_813L03
CTTTTCCTTTTTACAGAATTCCAAAAGTAGGTGAAGCAAAGAGTGATGATTTAGGAAGCTTTTTTGAACTCTACTACACTTACAATGTTAATGATTCCTTAGAAATTACTCCAGGTATTTCATTTGCAATGCCTTATCAGGATGCTGCTGATATTGCTGCTGGTTCTGATGTTTTGGCTTACTATTTATATGATCGTACTGCTATCGGTATAGGAGCTACTTTCAAGTTCTAAAAATAATTTAGAAATAATTTCCTACCCTATTTCCTACCCTCGAACATAAAACTCTAAGTTATTTTACGATTCCCTCTGATTTTCCTTTTTCTGCAAAATTATTAGTATCACTAGCTTCAAGAACATTATGGACTTTCATACTCTTCCAAAAGAGCGGAGAGGGAGGGATTCGAA
>MWOQ01000110.1 GCA_002026145.1 Prochlorococcus sp. HOT208_60m_813L03
CTATAGATTTTACTTTGGATAGTTCTGGTGACGGGGGAGATATCTTGAATGTTACTTCTTTGTACTATCAGTTCCCTTTAGGAAGTTATGAAGTAGCTGTTGGAGCTGAATTGGATACTGATGATTTAATGCCTACAACTACATCAAAATATTCTGATTCATTTTTCTTTGGAAGCCAGTATGGTTTAGCCACTAACTACTTTGCTAGTCAAGGAACAGGAGCCGGTTTCGCAGTAGCAAAAACCTTTGATAATGGATTTAATGCATCCGGCAGTATTATTGCTACTGGCGCTTCTACAAGCGGAATTTTAACTGATGCAGGTATTGATGTTCTTACTTTTTCCTTAGGTTACGACGCTGATAATTATGGAGGAGGAATTATCTATCAAAAATCTGATTCTTTATGTACTCTTTATGGGAATTACGTTACAGATATTTGTAATGCTTGGGGAGTAACTACACTTTTAGATGAAGGTTATAGTACTACAACCATTGGAGGATATTACAGCCCAGGAGACAAAACAACTTTTAGTGCTACAACAAGTATTCAAGATGCATCGCTTACCGGATATGATATTGATTTACTTACAGATTTTCA
>MWOQ01000111.1 GCA_002026145.1 Prochlorococcus sp. HOT208_60m_813L03
ATTAAAATTCTCAGTCGCAATAGACTAAACAATGCTGATTAGTTGGATGTTCTCTACATTCCCTCTTCCAATAGTCTTCAAATAAATGGTTATCTCTATCAAGATTTCTTGTTATTTCTTCCATTCTGTTTCCAGCATAATTAAATGCTTTTAGGTATCTTGGAAGGATTGTGAATTGATTGAATAGTTTCATTTAGACCTCCTAGATCTATACTTATATTGTCCTCCTATAGCCTTGAAATTTATAGGTCGGTTTGAGGAACTATTAGGTACGGGAAGAGGTATATATTTTGAATCAAAAAATACTAAAGCAGTCCTAAAATTAATACATGGTTGTCATGAGGCAGTTGCAGGGATACAACTGAAGCCAACCATAAATTATTAGAGATCAATTCAAGATTTAAAACACACTCATTATTTAAAAAGAAATCTTCTCCACTTTAGATAAAACTAAAATAAATCAGGATTTGAAAACAATGTAATCATAGATACCAACAGGTATTTAGCTAATTGATTATATATTTAACACACGAGTTAACCCGTTCCAATTTGTTGACTCTGAGGTTTTACCGTTGATTCCTT
>MWOQ01000112.1 GCA_002026145.1 Prochlorococcus sp. HOT208_60m_813L03
TTTTGATTCTTATTAGTTTATCAATAAGCTTTTTTCAGTCAGTTTCAACTTGATTAAACCTTTTTTAAGTAAAATTACACTATATGCAGTGTCAATAGATTCTAATTATACTGTATGTACAAAGAGTTTAAATAATGGTAATTAGTTCGTCCCATAATCATTCCAAAAGTAACCTTGATGTTGTAAATATAAACACTACTAAAAAAATAAACTTAAAAAGATTTACACAAAACGGACAAATTCTAATCTATCAATCTTTATATCGAGGAAGCTATCCATCTATCATTAGCGACTCTCTACGAAATGCTGCTCTTGGTAGAAAAGTGCTCTTAATACAATTTATGAAAGGAGGGGTCAAGCAAGGAGTTGATAATGCAGTAAAGCTATGCGGTAATTTAACCTGGGTAAGATCATCACATTCCTTTGATCAATATAATTCTGAAGAAATTGAAAATAATAAAAATTTAAAAAAATCTATTCATGAATCTACTATTGAATTATGGAATTTTTGTAAAAAAGAACTACAGTCTAGCAAGAATGACCAAATCATACTAGATGAAATTTTTTTAGCTATTGAGATGAAAATTATCAATAAAGATGATTTGATTTCAACACTTGAAAACCGATTTATATCAGGAAATGTAATCCTTACTGGTACAGATATTCCTAAAGATCTATTA
>MWOQ01000113.1 GCA_002026145.1 Prochlorococcus sp. HOT208_60m_813L03
CTGTTTTTTTCTTTAAAATTTTTGCATAATAATTATCATAATTAAGATCATAGCCAAGAGAATTATTTTTAGAATTCGGTGGAATGTCTAAATTATATACATTTGATAAAGTTACTTTTTTATTGCGAATATTGATATATTTATTAATTTTTGGTAAATCAGCTGTTTTTGATGGCTGAATAAAATTAATAAAAAAGAAAAGAGAAAAATATTAATTTTTTAGGTATACCTGAAATCAATTTAACGATTTAATTAAAAAAATTAATCTTGAGGACTTTCTAGATCTTTTCTGTTTGGAGTTCTTGTTGGGTCACTTGCTAAAAATCCGAAAAGAAATATTCCAACAAAGAAAAAGACGATAGTGTAAACAGAAATTTTTAAGGCGAGCATGGATTTACTAGTGCTGACAGATTTATATCTTATTAA
>MWOQ01000114.1 GCA_002026145.1 Prochlorococcus sp. HOT208_60m_813L03
GCCATAAGAGAAGTTTTAAAAGACCTTACAGGCTTAAATGAATTAGTTATTGCTCTCTCTGCAAAAACTGTTGAGCAAGTTAAAGCAGCAAAATCATTTTTTGACTCAATGCCATTTCCAGTTCACGTTCAATGGACTAATTCTCCCTCTGTAATAGAACTTTTAAAAAGCCAAGAAAAAAATGGGTTAGAACTTTTAGGAACTCCAGGCAAAGGATGGGCTGTCTGGCAAGGCATAGGAGTAGCGACAAGAAAATCAGAAGTTGTTGCTCTTTTTGATGCTGATATAAGAACTTTTAGTCCTTTATATCCATCAAGAATGATGCTCCCCCTTTTGGATGAATCATATGGAATATCATATGTAAAGGCTTTTTACAGCAGGTTATCCTTAGAAACAAATCAATTGCAAGGTAGAGCCACAAGATTATTTGTGGGACCCTTATTGGCAAGTCTTGAGCAGTTAGTAGGGAAGGGTCCCTTTTTACAATATCTTCAATCATTTAGATATCCATTAGCAGGTGAGTTTGCTTTCACTAAAGACCTTGCTATGAATTTACGAATTCCTTGTGACTGGGGGTTAGAGATAGGTTTGTTATCAGAGGTTTACAGAAACGTAAGAACGTCTAAGATAGCGCAAGTTGACTTAGGTTTATTTGATCATAAACATAAGAATATTGGTAATTCATCAAAAGAAGGATTGCAAAAAATGTGCACGGAAATACTTTCAAGTGTTTTAAGAGGTCTCATGGAGCATCAAGCAGAAA
>MWOQ01000115.1 GCA_002026145.1 Prochlorococcus sp. HOT208_60m_813L03
GTATCGAGTTTAAATCTCACGAGTGTAGCAATGGGACAAACTTTCGGAGCAATAGAATCAACACCTGAGATATGGGATATTGCAGCAGCTTGGCTGCTATTAGAAGAACTCAATTGTTCTATAGAGTGGTTAGAAACAGATCCTTTAAATTTAGTTTCAGGGGACGACTTGAGCGATGTTAATTTTCCATTAATTGCTTGTAGATCTATAGAAAAAGTTGAAATTTTAAAGCCGTGGGGCAATTTATTATTGGAAAAATAGTTGCATGATAAATCAATAATTGCTTGAAAAATTTCTTAATCAGATACAATAAAAAATAAGTTAATAAATAAAATATTTGAAGAAAATTAATATGCAGCGAAGTTCAAAATGGATACTTAAAAGTTTATGGGGAGCTTGTGAGCGATGGAACAAATCTGATTGTATTGATTTAAGCGCTGCGTTTGCATACTACACACTACAATCATTTTTTCCCATCCTTCTAATTTCTCTTTCAATAGCTTCATGGTTCCTAGGAAAACAAGAAGGATTAGATCAACAAATAATTGCCATTGCTGCTCAGCTTTTACCTCCTTCAGTAGTTGAGTTAGTAGAAACAACATTATTTAATTTGATAGATCAAGGGTTTGGAGCAGGTATTCTTGGGGCTATGTTTTTGCTTTTTACCGCAGGAAATGCATATCTATC
>MWOQ01000116.1 GCA_002026145.1 Prochlorococcus sp. HOT208_60m_813L03
AAATTAGAAGATATTGTTGAAGAATATCTTGACTATGGGAAAAGATTATCAAAGCATGTTGTTGACTGTACGAGGACTATCCATAAAGCCTCAAAAAACAAGAAGAATATTCTTTTCGAAGGTGCTCAAGGGACTCTACTTGACTTAGATCATGGGACTTATCCTTTTGTTACCTCATCAAACCCCATATCAGGAGGGGCATGTATTGGAGCTGGAGTGGGTCCAACTTTAATTGATAGAGTCATAGGTGTCGCAAAAGCTTATACCACAAGAGTCGGTGAAGGACCATTTCCAACTGAATTACAAGGAAGTATTAATGATCAACTCTGTGATAGAGGCAGTGAATTTGGAACCACTACTGGGAGAAGGAGAAGATGTGGGTGGTTTGATGGAGTCATTGGTAAATATGCTGTATCTGTAAATGGTCTTGATTGTTTAGCCGTGACGAAACTTGATGTGTTAGATGAATTAGATGAAATTCAAGTTTGTATTGCATATGATCTCGATGGAGAGGAAATAGACTACTTTCCT
>MWOQ01000117.1 GCA_002026145.1 Prochlorococcus sp. HOT208_60m_813L03
TTCTAAATAAAACTTATCAATATCCATTGAGAAGTCTTTTTCTTTGTCTGATATTTCTTTATTTTCTAAAAATATTGAAAGACTTACAAAATTCTTACCGAAGCTGATATTTGGATAGATATCCATTTCTTTACATAATTTCTCAATTTCCCCCATGAATTTACTAATTTTTGAGTATTGATCAAACTCAAATCTTTTTTCAATCCTCAAAGGTGATTCTCTTTCTTTCCACATTACATTCTTTATTCAAGACTAATTACACTATACCTTCAACAAAGTTTTTCAATAAATTTTTGAAGATAAAAATTTTAGTCTCTCTCCCAATAATCAATAATCCCGCCAATTGTTAAATCGGTTTGGACTTCTGGATTAGGGCATGCAAATCGAGCGGCAGAGCCACTAGCAGTAAAAACCCAGTTACCTTCTCTAGCTCCAACAGGATCAACTGCTACTAATTTCTTTCCTTTACTATTTTCTAAAATCCGTAAATTCATATGACCTAAGCCAGGGACTCTTTGAGTGCATACCATCCTACCTAATACCTTCATAATTTCCACAATTTATATCCTCCTCTTTATGACTTGTCAGGATCCCAATGATCAATAATTCCAACAATCGTTAAATCGCTTGGATAAGATTTACTTCCCGCAGCTTCTCTAGCAGCAGAACTTCCAACACAAATAACCCAATCTCCTGGTTTACAGCCAACAGCATCAACTGCAACCTTACTAGAAGAACCATCTAATACAACCTGCAGATGTTTATGTTCAAAACCAGGAATCCTATTGGTAGAAACAAGTGGTTTT
>MWOQ01000118.1 GCA_002026145.1 Prochlorococcus sp. HOT208_60m_813L03
AGTAAGTTTGTTTTATCGTCTCCCATGAAATGCGTTGGGAATAATTTTTTGAGTTCCTCCATGGTCGCATCAACAATATCCTGATCACTCTTATTTATCCAATCTTTTGCTGGTGCAAAAACCAATTCAAGCATTGATCTATTTGGATCTTCATATTCCTTGCAGGTGATACTCATATCTGCATAAACACTAAGGAGAGGTGATCGGCTGAATAATAAATGATCAATATCTGTTAATTTTTTGTCAAACCATAAATGGATATTAATGACTGGCACACCATTTAAACCATCTAATTTAGAAAATGCATCTAACCCTTTCCATTGTTTAGGGATCATTAATTTGAAGAGATCTACTGGCATTGCACTAACATAAGCATCAGCCGTTAGCTCTTTCTTTTCGTTTTGATCTAAAGAGGCAATAGTAAAACTTTTAACAGTGCTGTCCTCATTAAGGTTGATTTGCCTTAATGGACTATTCATGTGAACTTCGCCACCACGAGCTGTAATATAATCAACCATTGGCTGGCATAGTCTTTCTGGAGGAGCTCCGTCAAGGAATGCCATTTTAGAACCATTTTTTTCTTGTAGAAACCTGTTTAATGCTGTTAATAAAACTGTAGATGATATTTCATCCGGTCCAATAAAATTAAGAGCTTTACTCATCGCTATAAAAACTTCATCATTAACTCTTTCCGGTATATTGTGTTCTTTTAGCCAATCTGTCCATGATTTTGTATCACATTTATCTAAGTACTTTTGGCCTCTCAACATTG
>MWOQ01000119.1 GCA_002026145.1 Prochlorococcus sp. HOT208_60m_813L03
GAGTATGGGTCCAAGGCAACATCTGTCATTATTGCCATTTCTGGAATCTCTTTTTTCAATATTCGAATAGCTTTAGGTATTAAACCTTTCTCATTAAAACACTCTGCACCATCTTCAGTCTTTAAGCTATCATTGATTTTTGGGAAAAGAACCACACACCTTATTCCTAATTCCCATGCCCTAGTAACTTCCTTGATTAAGCCATTTATATCCCATCTAAAAGTTCCAGGCAGTGCCGAAATTTCCTCTTTAAAATCTTTTTCATGAATAAATAATGGATAAATAAAGTCCGAAGCTTTTAAATGGTTTTCTCTTACCATTTCTCTAATTGCCCCCGTTCTTCTTAATCTTCTCGGACGAATAATCGAATTCATTTGAATATTATTTAAATTAAAAAATATATATATAGATTAATTGCTTGCCTCTCACATAAATCAATTAGAGACTCTTTTTGTTCAGGAAAATTAACTTAAATTTTTTTAAAGAAGAAAAAAAGTTACAAAAATATTTTGCACAAACTTCATTTTTCACAAATTTACGTCATTAAGAGATAAGATCTTTTAGTTAAGTATTTATTTTAAGGAGATTATCTTTGCAAATAATTAATGGCTTTCATCTAAAAATATAAG
>MWOQ01000012.1 GCA_002026145.1 Prochlorococcus sp. HOT208_60m_813L03
AGGAATGGGTTCAGGTTATTTAGGAAGCATTGTTTCTTCTGCAAGTATCAACATCAATAGGAATAAAGAGTTGAGATCAATTATTAATTCTAATAAAGAGGGTAAATGGCTTGTTCTGCTTGAAAATCAAATTGGAGCTGAATTACCATGGGCGTTGATAAAACAATCAGAAGCAAAAGATATAATTTTTTTAGAAGGCTAAATGATTGACTTAAAAGAAATCTTAATAAATTCAAACTACAAAAAAGAAACTGAGGAATTAATAAATATTGCTAACTTAGCTTACAAACACTGGGAGACTTATTGGACTGGGTTTAATTCAACTTATGTTTGCGAAGAGATTTTAAAAGATTTTGAAAATTTAAATGATTTCAAATTTTTTGTTTATGGAGGATTCTCTTCCTCTCAAAGATCTAGGATAGCTTGCTTTAGAGGAGATAATATTCCTGAAGAGTATGCGCTAAAAAGTAATTTTCCAGCTCAAGGAATAAAAATTAATGGAAATTTTTTATTTGATAATGCTACACAAGACGACTTTAGATCCTTCTTAATTGAAAATGGGGTAAATCAAATAAAAGTTGGAGATATATGGACTATTGGGGATAGGGGAGCACAAGGAATAATTGATAATTTAGATATTAAGCATCTAGATGAGAAGATTTTTTATTTGAGAGACGTAAAAGTAAAAATTAATTTAGTAAGTATAGATGAATTACAAATACCTTCTGGAAGAGCAAAAAAACTTGTCAATACAGTAGAAGCTTCAACAAGATTAGATGCTATAGCTTCAGCTGGCTTTAGGGTATCACGAACCAAAATCATTGAAAGGATAGAAAATGGAATGCTCAGATTAAATGGGAGCAAAGTTAATAAGCCAACTATTAATCTAAAAAATTGGCGATAAACTAGAACTTGAAAATAAA
>MWOQ01000120.1 GCA_002026145.1 Prochlorococcus sp. HOT208_60m_813L03
TTTCATTTAAATTATTAAAATCTTTTTTTGCTTTTTTAAGATTAATCAAGAACGTTAAACTATGTAAAGATAAATGAGTGATCTTACTTAGCCAATTGTAAATTTTATCAAAGTTATCAAATTTTTTTGCTTTGAGTTTTTTCTAAAAAATATTCGTAATTACCATCATATGAAAATAACTTTGAATCTTTAATTTCAATAATTCTATTTGCAACCTTTGAAATAAAATACCGATCATGAGAAATAATTAATAATGAACCTTTATAATTTTTAATTGCTAATTCTAAGTTTTCTTTAGATTGCAGATCCAAATGATTAGTTGGTTCGTCCAAAAGAAGGAAATTACTAGGATTAATAACCATGAGCGCCAATGCTAATCTTGCCTTTTCTCCCCCACTGAGTTGTTTAATATATTTAAAAACAGTTTCATTTTGAAAGCCAAAACCCCCTAAAAATGTTCTAACTTTTTTTTGGGACCATTCTGGAGACTTATCACATATTAAATCAATAACCCTTTCCTCAAGTGAAAGTGCTTCAGCCTGATTCTGTTCATAATAGCTAGTAATTATATTATGTTTACCAA
>MWOQ01000121.1 GCA_002026145.1 Prochlorococcus sp. HOT208_60m_813L03
GAATTTAAATTAGAAATTTCTAAAGCTCTAATATTATTTTTTAATGAAGCAAATTCCTTTTCTAACAATAAGTTTGATAAGAGATTTAAATCAGCTTTGACACTTGTTATAAAAATAAAATCTGCAACTGGTTGCTCTATGAAATCATCCTTATTCTTATCATTTCCTGCTATATTTGATATCCTGTGCATTTTTATATATAAATAAGGTTTAGAATAAGTAAGTAGGATAAAACAAGTTTACCTTAATTAAATAAATTGAATATGCATGAATTTCTTACATACGCCTGGTTCGAAGGTAAATGTATTCCATTTAAAGAAGCAAAAATATCAATAGCTACTCATGCACTTCATTATGGCACTGCTGCATTTGGAGGAATGCGAGCGATACCTAATCCTACAAATAAAGAAGAGTTCCTTTTATTTAGAACTGATAAACACATAAAAAGATTATCTCAAAGTGCAAAATTACTCTTAACTGATATTTCTGAAGAATATATTTTTAAAGCCTTAGAGGAAGTAA
>MWOQ01000122.1 GCA_002026145.1 Prochlorococcus sp. HOT208_60m_813L03
CAAATGATAAATTAGTTGCTGAAGAAGCTTATGAATATATGAGTTTTAAGCCAGGACAAACAATAAAAGATACTCCCGTAGAAGTTTGTTTCATAGGCAGTTGCACAAATGGGAGAATCAGTGACTTAAGAGTTGCAGCTAAAGTATTAAAAGACAAAACAGTATCTAAGGATGTAAAAGCATTTGTAGTTCCCGGTTCAGAAAAAGTAGCATGTGAAGCAAAAAAAGAAGGTCTTGATCAGATATTTAAGGATGCAGGATTTCAATGGAAGGAGCCAGGCTGCTCAATGTGTTTAGCAATGAATTCAGATAAGCTTATCGGTAATCAAATAAGTGCAAGTTCTAGCAATAGAAATTTCAAGGGCAGACAGGGATCACCTAGCGGAAGAACACTTCTTATGAGTCCAGCAATGGTTGCTGCTGCAGCAATTAATGGCAAAGTCAGTGACGTTAGAGAATTTATCAACTTATGAAATCAGAATTTACCCCACCAATTGGAAAAATTTCAAATATAAATGGGCAATGTATCTCCTTGATT
>MWOQ01000123.1 GCA_002026145.1 Prochlorococcus sp. HOT208_60m_813L03
ATAAGTAAAAAATTAAACATACCTAAAAATACACCTTTTTCACAGTTAGATGGGAATACTTTCGCTTGCCCTGTTTGTCGAGCTGGTAAAAATTTTTATAAGGATATAGGTCCAAAATCTAAACCAAGTGGTTTTGAAGAAAATTTAGTTTATGGTTTTGGTTTTAATAGTCTACCGCCTGGACAAAAAAATATATTGATTTTTGGAGGTCTAGCTTTTGCTGCTGCTATGTTCCTTTCTTTGTACTCTTTGCATTAATATAAACAAATGAAAAAATTTATTACCAGTATTCCCAATCTTATTTTGTCAATCCTTCTCTGCTTCGTATTGAGCAGTTGTTCATCTACAGGATTAAAGGTTAGTGATAGCAGCCCTTGGAAAACAATTCAGTTTGAGGATCAGGCTAATGCTTTAGATGTTGACTTTTTAGATGATAAAAATGGATTTTTAGTTGGTTCTAATAGACTAATTATGGAATCAAATGATGGTGGAGAAACTTGGGAGAAAAGAAATTTAGATTTACCAAGTGAAGAGAACTTTCGTCTACTAGATAT
>MWOQ01000124.1 GCA_002026145.1 Prochlorococcus sp. HOT208_60m_813L03
GTATCAGCAACAACAACGGTCATTGAGGACAATTGTTCTAAAATTGATTTCATATTTAGATAATCATATATATACATAAGCTAGCTTTTATTCCTGAGGAAATCATCATATAGTGAACTAAATATTTATAAAATTGGAAAATTTTAGGGTTTTTTAACAATCATTTCATGATCTTTAATCTTGGGAGGTATTTTTTCAATTACTATCAAACTCTCGATAATTTCTTTAGCAACTGGTACGGCAACAGTTGAACCGTATGCATATGATTTAGATGGCTCATCAACGACTACAAGGACAGCATATTTTGGATCATTAACTGGCAAGGTCGCGACAAAACTACAAACTTTTTTGCTTGTATACAAACCATTTAAAGCTTTTTGAGAAGTACCCGTTTTCCCAGCTATCCTATAACCCTCGATTTTTACTCCAGATCCACTACCTTTATCAACTACGCTCTCCATCCATTCAAGAACAGTCTTAGAAACCTCGTGTGAAAAAAATTGTTTTTTTGGATTTTTATTAAATCTTTCTTTGAAATTTAAGGTTACATGAGGAGTAACTTCAAAACCCCCATTTGCTAGAGCCGCATGAAG
>MWOQ01000125.1 GCA_002026145.1 Prochlorococcus sp. HOT208_60m_813L03
TTTGGGGTTTTGATGGTTGAAATCTTAAATTTTACTCTATAAGTTTCCAACATTTTAAGAGTATTTGATTCAACAGGATATCCATCTCTTAAAATTATAAAAAAACTTACCTCCAAAATAATTTTGTCGAAATTTTTCCAGTAGAAAATATCTTTAATTAAATCACTCCCAATTACAAAATCTAAATTATTAAATTTATAAATTTCTTTACATTTTTTGATTGACTCTAGTGCCCATTGACTGCTTATTTTTTGATTAAATAAAATTTTCGGATTATCTAAATCATCAATAAGAGTTTTTAATAAATGGCTCCGAATTGAGATATCCTCTATGTGCTTTTTTTGAGGGTTGTTGCTCACATAGCTAATGGTAAAAGCATAAATTTTGGATAATTCTTCAAGAATTTTTTTGTGTCCAATTGTAGGTGGATCAGCACTCGTTCCAAATAAAGCAATGCTTTTTTCCATTTTTAGTTTTAAGGTAGAAAACTAACAAAATTTTTATTTAAATTTCTACTTGAAAAATATATATTTATGTAGTTAAAAATCTCTTGGTCATTAAAATTCATATTTTGGATCAAAATAGCAGGTTCTATAAAAGAAGCTTTGCTTCTTACAAATATCTCTTTTGCTGCTAATTTCCCTAGAATTTTTGTAGAATAAATTGCGATTGCAGCTTGAATAATTGCTATTGGTCCATAGGGTAATAATGAAAGCCCGTTAGTAAAAGGTGCAGTTAAAAGAATTAGTTTCTTAATAAAGTTGAAAGAGGTATTAACGCCGACTTGAGTGATTCCTAAACATAAATTATTAATGGATATATTTTTAAATATTTTTCTTGTAGAATCACCTCTCAACTTTAAGCCGTAAATCTTACTTAATTCGTTAATCAATGCAGTATCTAGTGCAAAACTACCAGCAACATCAAATAAAATAAAAGGATTAAGAGCTACAGCGGATGCCTTTATAGTAGAAAATTTACCAATAGTTGATTGAGCTAATTTCTGCCTTCTTTTCAATCTTTGCTCTTTTATTTTCAGAAACAATTTGTCAGCTAATTGAATAGAATTTAGTGTTAATAGTATCTCACCATATTGATTGATTAATTTTGCTATGTAATTTTTAAGATTATTTTCATTATTTATAATTATTGGAATATTTAAATCTTTTGGAAGCTTAAACTTTATATTTTCAATTATTTCTTTTA
>MWOQ01000126.1 GCA_002026145.1 Prochlorococcus sp. HOT208_60m_813L03
ATGATGCTTGTATATTTACTTCCTTCGGCACCATCGTTAATCAATGGCACAAATTTGGTTGAATAAGTTACTCCTTTAATTATGTATTCATCTAATTTGTCTTTTGGTTGATAGTAATTCTTATTATTCTCTATTTGATTAAATTTAATATCTTCAAATTCGTATTCATTAGCTGAAACATACAAACCTGATCCAAAGATAAAAGGTATTAAAAATAAAGGTTTAGCTTTGTTCACCAAGTTGAAAAATTTTTAATTATGTTATCACTTTTTTATTAAGTGAAGTGGATCTTTATATACAAACAAGCATAAAGGGAATTTTGAGTGCAATTTGCATCCGCACTTTTTTATGTTATTTGCTAAGACTTACTGCTATAAATGATATAAGGTAAAAGATCCAAACCTGCGAACTAGTGCTCCAGCGTAAATTATAAATAAATCCTAAAATTATGAAT
>MWOQ01000127.1 GCA_002026145.1 Prochlorococcus sp. HOT208_60m_813L03
GTTACTAATAAATTCCAGTAATCATGTTCAAGTTAAATCCATCAAAATGGGGATATCTAAAAGAATCCACCCTAAAAAGAAAACGAACAAAGATTTGTATTACTTGCAATCACTTTCGCTACAGCACTACAGAAACTTTTGCTACTATCTTGATCTGTCCAAAATACGAAAAACGCATACCACAGGGTGATCATTTGCTTAAAGGCTGTGAGTATTGGCAAAAAAATAGGACGATACTTTCCCCTGAAGCATCTTAATTATTCTCTAATTAAACTTCTCTAGGTAGAGATATTTAATTATGTAAATAAAGCATTATTTTATACAACTTAAAAATTCTTCTTAAGTAATTTTGGAGCATGATTCAGTTTTACTTTTCCATATTTTTATTAGTTGTCCTCACATTTTTTGCACTTTTATTAGACGCACCGGA
>MWOQ01000128.1 GCA_002026145.1 Prochlorococcus sp. HOT208_60m_813L03
TTAGAATTGGAATTTCTTTATTATTCAAAGATAATTTCTCTGGGGTTAAGCCATAATCCAAGCTATATGAGTCAATGCTACTAAGTAAATTCTCCATCATTCTCTCTTTCTGGAGTCTTAAAACAATAATCGCATCTGCAATTTTTATTGATTCTTCTAATGATCTAGAAATTGTTATTGAGCCTCTTGATTTAACAGGATCTCCTATTTGATTTGGCGTGGGGGTTTTTAAAAAATTGACAAATTCATCTGGGATTAATGTCTTAGGACCACATAAGATTATGTCTGCGCCGAATGCACTCAAAGCCCAAAGATTTGATCTGGCAACTCTTGAATGATTAACGTCTCCAATTATTAAAATTTTTTTGGAATTTAAAACCTCTGGATTCAGTGTTTTTTTGGAAAAGAATTTTATCAAAGTATAAATGTCAAGTAGTCCTTGGCTTGGGTGACTATGTAATCCATCTCCCGCATTAAGAATCGAAGTCTTGGAATTTATTGCATCAAGTTTTTTAGCGATCTCAAAGGTTATGTAACTTGATGAATGTCTGATGACTAATATATCCGCCCCCA
>MWOQ01000129.1 GCA_002026145.1 Prochlorococcus sp. HOT208_60m_813L03
CGGACTAATTATTAATCCCATCATTGAACTACTAAATAATGCTAAATATGTAAAAAATCTGACATAACCTTTGTCATGCGCCATATAACCATGAGAGTAAATCATCACCAGCAACGTTATAGTCGTTACAAGAGCAAGCATTACACTCCCCAAGGGATCAAGGACAAAACCCATTGGGATTGTAAAATCCCCAGCACTAGCCCATACAAATAATTTTTCTACAGATTGATAACCATTAACTTGTTCAATAAGAGCTTTGTAACTAATTACTGCAGAAATACCAACAAAAGAGATAAGGCCTACAGAAACAATTTCTCTAGAATTATTAATTTTCTTGTTAACACTTATTAGGCCTAAACCAGAAAGCACTGCTCCAATAAGTGGAAAAACAGGAATTAACCAGGCAATTTCTGAAGCTTGAGGCATGTTTTAAAAAACTTATATTTAAGATTTTAAACTGTCAATTGAAAAATTCAGACAAAAATGATGAATTAAATGTTTTAACAGCAATATTTATATATTGATGAGACCACCAAAGTACGCCTATTGCAA
>MWOQ01000013.1 GCA_002026145.1 Prochlorococcus sp. HOT208_60m_813L03
TTGTTTTTGTTTAATTGAACACGGGAATTATTTCCAATATCAAATACCCTTCCTCCATTTAAAATGGTATTAATAGATTCAAGAACTTTTTCTGCACCGGGATTTAAAAGGAAACCTTCAGCATTTAACGATGGAGGGTTATTTGCTTCACAAACAAGTTCGCCAGAGAGAATTATGAGGAATTTTGGCTCATCATATTTTTTTCTTAATTTTAATAATTCTAACCTTATAAGATCTTCTGATTGGAAATTAAGAACATTCCATATAACTAAATCAGGAGTTTTATCACCTGTTCCATTATTAAAATTAATGTCTAAATTTTGGTCTAGTGACGTTAACTTAAGCGATAATGATTCTGCTATTAAGCTTGGAGCAATAATCAATATCGATTTTTTTGTAATTAATTCCAAGAG
>MWOQ01000130.1 GCA_002026145.1 Prochlorococcus sp. HOT208_60m_813L03
ACCGCTCTTCCGATCTTAAGAGACCTCCAATTAATGATTGCCCGATGTTATTTAAACCAAGAAAACTGAAAGTAGATAAATTTGTCATATTAGAAAAAGCTATTCCAGCTATAAAACCAAATGGCATTAGCCATCTACTCATTTCTTTTTGTCTAATCTTTCTATCAAGTTTAGGATTTAAAATTCTTATATTTTCAAAATTTTGAGATTTGAATAAGATATTTGCTTTCGAATTTAGTAATTCAGTTTCATCTGATGATATTTTCTCACTTATTGGTGGGATCAAAATAGCTTCAAAGAGCATTACTGATTTTTCTTTGAAAACTTCAAATAGTTGGATACATCTATCAATGTCTTCAAATATCACAATACTTTTCGTCAAATTTTAATCCTCAAATGTTTGTGTGTTATTCAAATTAATAAAATAAGATACATACACTATAGATTAAGTTAAAGTAAAAGATTAAAGAACCAATCTTAAATGACAAAAGTTCTCATTACAGATCCAATTGATCAAACAGGAATCGATATTCTTTCGCAAGTTGCTCAGGTTGATCAGAAGATAGGAATCTCAGACTCTGAGCTAGCTCCCATTATTAAAAATTATGATGCTTTAATGATTCGCTCTGGTACTCAAGTGACTGAAGAAATTATTAACTCTTCAA
>MWOQ01000131.1 GCA_002026145.1 Prochlorococcus sp. HOT208_60m_813L03
CATCTATCTTTTGAAACGGGAATAAATGAAATTATTTCTTGAAAGTAAGAACTTAATTGTAGTTTATTTGCTTCTGATAATGTGATCCCTCTTGATCGCATATAAAAAAGTTCTTCCTCATTTAATTGCGAAATTGTAGCTCCATGTTTGCATTTGACATCATCAGCAATAATTTCTAATTGAGGTTTAGTATCTAATTGTGCCAGATTTGATAAAAGTAAATTCCTGCTTAATTGAGAAGCATCAGTTTTCTGGGCAATTTTAGGAACTACTATTGAACCTTCAAATATTGCATGTGATTTATCATCAGCAAGTGATTTGTTGATTTGATCAAGAAATCCATTTGGGCCGTTAAAGTTTATTTTTGTGTAAGTAGAAATTTGTTCGTCTTTTTTTGTTATTTGCATACCTTTAATATTAGTTTTAGCATTTCCTACAGATTGTTTAATACTAATTTCAAATCTTGCATAATTGAATTGAAAATGTAAAGAGCCTAAGTTGTATGCGCTATTTTTTTGTTGAACTACATTGAGAGAATTTAATAAATTTGATCTATTTTCACCGTAAGAAACAACGCCATGATTTAAGGAACTATTTTCTCCTAAACAAAGATATGTTGATTGTGATAGTGAAGAGTTTTCTCTACCAAGATTTACTTGTAATAATTCAACATCACAATTCTTTTCTAAAAATATTACTAAGGTTTTTGCGTTTAATGAATTACTTGATGCATGGCTAAAGATTTCAATAGGAGGGATTTTTGTTCCACTTATTTTTAATCCCAAGATATTTTTTGTACAACTCAACGAGAGGTTGAGAAGATCACTCCA
>MWOQ01000132.1 GCA_002026145.1 Prochlorococcus sp. HOT208_60m_813L03
TGGTTTGGGAAAGGAAGATTACCTAAACTTAATAAAAAATGGATATGTAGTTTAGAAGATATTAATTGGTCTTTTCAAAAATCACTAAAGAATAGACCCTCAGTAACTGATCTAGCTTTATCTTTTTCAATACCAGTTTGGAATTTACATAGAGCTTTATCTGATTGCTTTTACATATCTGAGGTCTTCAAAAAATGTGATAATTTAGAGGACATTTTACTTAAAGCTACTGAACCGAGGTTTTTATATAAGGCATTGATTAGTTACGAAGATAGGTCTTTAGCTAAAAATGCTGGCTTCAGATGGAATAGTCCCGTACAAGGAGCTTGGTCAAGAAAATTAACTACTTATGAGGCAAAAAATCTTGATTTTAGAGTAGAGATTCTGAATTGATATTTAATAAATTTTTGACCAAGAATATATTTAGTGCATCTTACAAGGCATCCATTTATTACCCATCTTATGTGCTCCAATACACCCGTATTTTGAGGCAGCCTTTTCAGCTTCTAGTTTAGTGTTAAATAGATCTGACATCATATTTTCTTTGCTTGAATTTGAAATTTGTTTGGAATGATTATGATGATTGTTTTGAGAATTAGGAGAATACTCCCATATTCCCATAGTAGTAACACCCGCAGAGATAATTCCCATCCCAACTACTGATAAATTGACTATTCCCATTGCAACTGCCCCAAATGAAAATACTCCCATTGGGACTACTCCAATACTTATTACTCCCATTGGTACTATTCCTATTGAGACTATACCTAGTGGTGCTATTCCAAAAGCAATTTTTTTTGGTTTTGTACCGCAATGCTGATTCTCTTTATTTTTATTAATTTCCAATAGATTTTCTAAATGTTAAATTAAAATTGTCTCACAGAACAATCAATCAAAGATTAATTTCTACTTGAATTAAAAATTTTGAATTATTTTCTAGAACTTTGAATAACCTAAAAAATCTTAGAGGAACAGTCGACCTATTGCCTGATCAATTAATAAAGTGGCAAAACGTCGAGAAAATTTTATTAGAGCAGCTTGCAAGAGCATCTATAAAAGAAATAAGAACACCAATATTGGAAATGACCGAATTATTTATAAGAGGAATTGGTGAAGGAACAGATGTTGTCAGTAAAGAAATGTATACTTTTCTCGATAGGGGGGAGAGATCCTGCACTCTTAGGCCTGAAGGAACCGCTTCCGTTGCGCGAGCGTTAATACAAAATGGTATGTCGTCTAATACACTTCAGAAGCTTTGGTACATGGGCCCTATGTTTCGATATGAAAGACCTCAAGCAGGCAGGCAAAGACAGTTTCATCAGTTAGGTGTTGAGTTTATAGGATACGATTCAGTTAGAAGTGATGTTGAAATTGTTTCTTTAGCTTGGGATGTCTTGAGTAAATTAGGAATAAAAGAACTTAATCTTGAAATAAATACATTAGGCGATGTAAGT
>MWOQ01000133.1 GCA_002026145.1 Prochlorococcus sp. HOT208_60m_813L03
CGAAGAGGACTTTAATAATCCAAATATTTTTTCTGATCGGATGCTTGCCAGATTTTCCCGTAAATAGGACTTGGGGCTGCCGTAATTGTGACGCTGCATTTTTTAAAGATACTCCAAGAAATAAAGCTGCATTAGGTGGATTAGTTCCACATCAGTGGCCAAAAGATTAAAAATAACTTCTAAAAATACTGGTTTTCTTCCAACCTTCTTTCAATAATTCTGCATATTCTTTTCTTGCAGCTTCTATAGTCTCTACCCTGCTACCTTTCATAACTGGTTTACTTGATCTTTTATAGACGCAGCCATAACTAATCATTATTGCGTCAATGCTTGGGGAAGGCTTGGAAACATCTTCAAATGGTTCAAAGACTTTAATTCTTGATCTGTCTTTATTTATAAGAGTAAATTTCTCCATAAA
>MWOQ01000134.1 GCA_002026145.1 Prochlorococcus sp. HOT208_60m_813L03
CTGATTTTTCATCAATAATTGGAGATTCTATTAATAAGGTGATCATCTCATTAATAGCTTGTAATGTATAAGATTCTGCTTCTAAAAAAAAGAAATTTTTATTTGGCTTATATTTTTTTAATTTAATATTTGTTGGCATTGAGTTTTGAATATAGAAAGTAAAAAGATAAGTAGGAGTAATTAATACGAAATTCGGTTTGAGATCATTTAATTCTTTTTTAAATTTTTTAATATCAGTTTTTATTCTTTTAATTCTTTGCTGCACAAATATATATTCTTCATGTTCTGGTTTTGATCTTTTTAAAATATAAGAAGGATATAAATTAAATATTTGTATTAACATTACTAAAAAAATAATTGCAAAATGAGGATAAAATAATAAAGGATTATCTTTAATATATTTTTTTAGAAGTTCAATTTTTTCTTTAAATGAAGTTGTTTTTTTGGATTTT
>MWOQ01000135.1 GCA_002026145.1 Prochlorococcus sp. HOT208_60m_813L03
TGCAGCAGCCTCTAACTAATAGTTAATCTTTTGTATGTTTGACTATTGATTTAATATGAATGGGGAGTACAAATTTTTATGGCAAAATTTTCTTCTGAAGAAATTGAAAGTCAATACAATTTAATAAAAATGCTTTTAGCTGAACCTGAAAAATATAAAGATGCCATTATTGCAATAAAAAAAGATATTGCATATATGCCTATAGAGCTTAAAAAAAAACTTGAAGAAGAAGATATTTTCTTATGAATTAATAGCAATTCACATTAATCATAATTGTTAATTTTTAAAAATTAATAAAAAGCAATTACAGTAAACTAGCCGAGAGAATCTAAATCTCTGCGATGGTGAACTGTATTTGTGTAATCTTGTGGAACTTCCTGTTCTCTCATTAAATCTGCAATTGTTGGATAATCTTTTGCATTATCAAGATCTCTTGCATTTTTATCTTGAATTGCGAATGGTGATTTTTTTAAAATCATAATTAATTTCCTCAAAATTTTTGTTGGATTCTGATTACAGATCCTGGATTGTCATGTACGTAAGTATTGAATTCTCTCGCAAGCATTAGGCAATCGTATGCATCGCGTGCGTAGAAGCCAACTTCATGTGTTTTATTTGTTGAATCTTTGTAACTCAACA
>MWOQ01000136.1 GCA_002026145.1 Prochlorococcus sp. HOT208_60m_813L03
CCAAGCGCTTTAATAATGCTTGTTTTATTCGGTGCAAGTCAATCTTTCTTGACTCCAATGGGTTATCAAACAAATTTAATGGTTTATGGTCCTGGAAGATATAGATTTTTTGATATCGCAAAATACGGAGCTGGATTAACACTTATAATGTCATTTACCGTGCCAGCATTGATAATTTTAAATTACGGGTAATATCGTGAAATTCCAAGTCTCAGTTTATAAGTTAAAAGATGCTTACAAAAAGCTATCTGTACCTCAATTTACTATTGTTACAGGCTTGTTTATTATTTGCCTTGGAACTTTAATATTGAGCTCTCCATTATGTTCATCTTCAAAGGTTGGTCTGTGGGAAGCATTTTTTACATCTACTTCTGCAATAACCGTTACTGGCTTAACCATAATAGATATT
>MWOQ01000137.1 GCA_002026145.1 Prochlorococcus sp. HOT208_60m_813L03
TGATGTTCTTTCATCTCTTCTTAGTCGCTGGCATAAAGTTAATCCATCAACACTTGGTAGCATTAAATCTAGGAGTATTAAATCTGGTGAATATTGAAGAGCTAATGCTTGTCCTTTAATTCCATCTTCAGCGCTTTTGAACATCGAAACCAGAATGTTCTAAATGCCTAGCAATCAAATCACGCATATCACGGTCGTCTTCAATTAAAAGGATTGAAATTTTCATATTTATCAACTATTAAATTAAAATTAAGTTTTAGTATTATGATTCTCTCAAGAATTTATAAAGATTGCTGAAATAGTGTAAACAATTTTATCAATTAGATTTTTTAAATAATTTAGTGATAGCAGAGGCTTATGAAGAAATTGTAAGTTTTAAAAATGTTGAAAATTTAGAATTTCTTTCGATTCTATTTACTTTTTCTTAACAATCAAGCTATTATCAGAAACAAAAAATGGTTTAATTTGAAAAAATATGTAACCCATATTGCTATTACGATGGTAAATAAAAATTAAACTAAATGGAAATTTTCAGTTGTCAAAATAAGAATTAACCCAGTTTAGAGTTTTAATTTTCCAGAATGTTTAAACTAATGATTTCGTCTATATTAAAAAAAATTTAAGTCTTTATGAAAAAGAAGCCTATTATCTATTCAGATTTATCAAAAAAACAACTAGAAAAACTGAAAGAATTTTATATTCAAAAAAAAGTAGAATCAATGAGTCATCAAGAGCTTAAACAATA
>MWOQ01000138.1 GCA_002026145.1 Prochlorococcus sp. HOT208_60m_813L03
TTATTCTGGTAGCCATTTTGGATATTTTTTTTTATCAACACTAGATAAAATAATTAACTAATTTCCTCATATTTTAGATAGATTGTCAATTTTAATTAATATTCTCATTAATCAGATTTCAAATTATTTTGATCAGTAAATTCTGCCGGACAGATCTAAACATATCTCTAAGTCCAAACTTTTTCAATTTTCCTCCATCCTTGAGAAAGTAATCTTTCATAAATTTCTCTAGCTAAATCAATTTCAACAGAAACTGAATTACTCATTACTGGTGGTTCTTTTCCTAAGACACCAACTATTTTTCCAGTATCTATAAACATATACTCAAAAACTCCATCAATGCTCTTGTCGTTTTTCATAAATCTTTTAACTTCTGAGCTATTTAAATTAATCAACCGATAAGATTTAGCCATTAATCTAACCTTGGATTTTGTAAACGTTTCATTTAAAACAAACTCATTTGATCGGTTTCTTTTCCCTTTACATCTTCTACGAGCCAACCATCAGGTGACCAACTCATCATGATTGGAAATAATCCTTTTAATTCATCTGCATCTTTAACTTGCTCTGTCCATTGTTCTTCATATCCATTAGGAACTATAACAGGCATGCGGTAATGTAAAGGTTTGATTAAATCGTTTGGTTCAGTTGTTAAAACGCAGCAACTCTCAAGTTCTGCTCCATCTAGTGAGGTCCACTTGCTCCAAATTCCTCCCAGCCAAAAAGTCTCATAATTCGATTTTCTAACACGATATTTTTTTTCAAAAAAACCGCTCGCAGGTATTAGGCACCTTTTATGTTTCCAACTTCCACTAAATAATTTTTTTTCTTCTACAGTTTCTGATCTTGCATTAAATGGTCTTGGTCTGTCTTTATCAAATGGTCTCTGGCCCAAGGAGAAATAAAGCCCCATGTCAT
>MWOQ01000139.1 GCA_002026145.1 Prochlorococcus sp. HOT208_60m_813L03
GGAAGAAATTTCACTAGAGAAAGATTTTGTATCAAGATCATAAAATAAATTCATATCTAACCCTCCAAGAAAATCTCTTGGTTTATTTAAAAAGATATTTGCAGTACTTAATGGAAATTTATTAATTTTTAAAGAGCCTTTACCCGTTAATAATCCACCTTCCAAATCAATAGAGAATTCCTCTTTATTATTCTTGTCCTCATCTTTAGGTATATCAAGATAGCCATTTAATTTTGCATTCAATTTATAGTTAACTGGTTTATCGCCCTGAATAGTAACTTTTCCATTGTATCTACTTCTAAATTTATTTAAATATTTTTGCAAATTAAATTTGTCCTCTAGCACATTGCTATTTTTAGTAAAGTTATTTATAAAATCGATCCTCTCTTTAAATGATTTATTGAAATTATTTATTTCCAAATCATCCAAAATATTCGATTTACTTATGGGAATAACTTTTTTATTATCAAAGTTAAAAATATCAACAGCGGTAAGGATAGTCCAACTAGTGCTTATATCCTTGAATTTTGAATTTATTAAATTATTTTTACTTGAAGAATGAAAAACCTAAATTTAATGAGCCAAATAATTTAGATGGTTGGATAAATCTATGCAATGAAGATTTAAATTTTTTTGAAGAACTTGA
>MWOQ01000014.1 GCA_002026145.1 Prochlorococcus sp. HOT208_60m_813L03
GGCTCCAATTAAATATGGAGGAATATTCATCTCAGAAAGACGCGTGATTGCAGTTGCCGTATCGTTTGCATGAAGAGTAGTAAAAACCATATGTCCAGTTAACGCTGCTTCCATGGCAGCTTGGGCAGTTTCTTTATCTCTAGTCTCACCAACTAAAATGATATCTGGATCTTGTCTCATTAAAGATCTCAAAGCCCTTGAGAAATCAAGACCTTTCTCTCTGATTACTTGCACTTGATGAATACCATCCAAGGTGTATTCAACTGGATCCTCAACGGTACTAATATTTACTCCAGGAGAATTTAATTCGCTTAACATTGAATATAGAGTCGTAGATTTTCCACTTCCAGTTGGACCGACTACAACAACAATTCCATAGGGCGTTTTAGACATCAATCTTATTAAAGATAATTCACTTTTTTCAGTTATTAATTTTGAAAGATTAAGCACTGCACTATCGCTCTCTAAAACTCTGAGAACT
>MWOQ01000140.1 GCA_002026145.1 Prochlorococcus sp. HOT208_60m_813L03
TTGATATTGCAGAACAGCTTTTAGGTGTTGTACTTCTTTTTCCAAAGTCTCGATTCTTTTTTCTAGTTCTTCATTAGTAGCCATATTTTTGGGGTATTAATTCCTTGATATTTATACTATTAACAAAAGTGACTTGTTACCCATAGCAAACGTCAAATAAGTATTAGAGCCTATTGATGGTCATAATTTCTCTAGATAAATTATGCAGAGTATAGATTTAGGGGGAATTTATGAGTGGAGATTATGAGACACTAGAAATCAATCAACCTAAAATTACATATTTTAAGAAAAGATCGCAAAATAATACAGAATGGTTAGATGAATTAATCAATAAGATTGAAGATATGAAAAACAATATATCCAAATCTGCTTAATGACAGAAAAAGAGTTGAAGGAATTAGAGAAATTTGCAAAAGAAAATGGATACAATGACGAGCTAAAAGATATATATTTAAGGGAAGTTATTGACAGAAATAAAAAATACGAATGAGATCTAATTTTCGACCAAACATTCGACTTGCTACAAACATTCTTTTAGTTGTTGGTACTTTTGCTATTGCTTTAAAGATTACTCCAATAGCGAAGGTATATAAG
>MWOQ01000141.1 GCA_002026145.1 Prochlorococcus sp. HOT208_60m_813L03
AAAGAAGGTAAGGCTCTAATTATCCAAGTAGATGAAAGCTATGAGGATTATGAACAAAAGGAACATAGGATGGGCTTGGAGTTCAAAGAAGAAAACTTTGAAATATGGTGGGACTTCACACCGCTACAGCTCCCAGAACTTAAGAAATACATAGTAGAAAACAATGTAAAAGTAATAATGATGGATAGCCTTGTAAGGATTGCAGGGGCAGAGATAAACCCTAAAGATGCTGAGTTTGGAATACTTATATATAGACTTAACCAGCTTGCAGGGGAGCTTGGTTTAGCAATTATTTGCGTACATCACTTAAATAAAAAAACTAATAGAGAAACAGTTAAAAAAGAAGATATTTATGGAACTGCATTTATATTTAATGGTTCTGCTAATGTATGGGGCTTCTGGATTGAGCAAGCATCAGGAGAACTTTTAGCCAACTTAAAATGCCTTAAATCTA
>MWOQ01000142.1 GCA_002026145.1 Prochlorococcus sp. HOT208_60m_813L03
TTTTCTCCTAACCTTTTCAAGTCTTTCTTTCTTTTATGTGATGGCTTGCTTATGGAGAGATTTAATTAATCAAAAGTAAAAAATAATTTTTAAATTACCTTTTATAGATAAATCTTTGTATGTCTTCGAGTAGATTGGATTTTGATTTAAAAAATCCATTAATTTTTAAATAAGATTTTCCTTTTTCTATATTTTCAATTCTTTTTTATAAGAATTTTCATCTAAAATTTTTTGCATAAAAAAATAGTCGGATTTATATTCTGAATAATGCTCGCAAAAAAGCGGTTACATTAAATACAAAATTTAAATTCTTTTTTGCATTTCTTTTCGTTCAAACTAAAGATCAAATAAAAAAGTTTCTTTCTTAAATTTCTAAGAATCTTTTGATATCTTCTTCTTCATGTCCTCAATATTATTAATTAATTTGTCTAACCATTCTTTATTATCTT
>MWOQ01000143.1 GCA_002026145.1 Prochlorococcus sp. HOT208_60m_813L03
AGAGTCACCCTTTGAAAATGTACTAGATAATGAATTACTGATATAGATATTTGGCCTATTTTGAGCTAAAAAGCTCTCTGCTTGGTTCTTTTTGATTGATTTTTGAAGAATAAGGTTTTTTAATGAAAGATTTTTCTCCAAACCCTCTTTAATATTCTTATTCAATTTATGATTCCAAAACCCTATAAGATTTTGCTCTTTATTAGTTTCGAAATCTCCCTTAATGTTAAGAACCTCTTTAAGAGAAATTTTATTTATTTCATGTTCTATTTTCTTTTCATTAAGTGATTGTTGATCTCGAGATAATTGAGCTTCTGCTTCAAGAACTTCAAATTTTGTACCAATTCCTGCATCTAACTTCGACTTAGCATTTTCTAAACTTGTAATTGATAAATCAAGTGTGAATTTTTTATTTTGAATATCTTGATATGACTTTTTGTATTTGTGATATCTGATTCTTGCTTCTTGAATTA
>MWOQ01000144.1 GCA_002026145.1 Prochlorococcus sp. HOT208_60m_813L03
AATGTGGGATAAAGGAAGGGTTAACACTTGGAACTCCAATAGCAATGTTGGTAAGAAATAAGGATCAAAGACCAGGAGATTATAATAATTTGGAGCAGGTATTTAGACCTTCTCATGCAGATGGTACATATCATCTGAAATATGGAATTCAGGCAAGTTCTGGCGGTGGAAGAGCCTCTGCTAGAGAAACAATTGGGAGAGTAGCTGCTGGCGCTGTAGCAAAACAATTATTAAAAACCTTCTGTAACACTGAAATATTATCTTGGGTAAAGCGTATACATGATATTGATTCTGATATAAATAAAGAGAAGATTTCTCTTAAAAAAATAGATTCTAATATTGTCAGATGTCCTGATGAAAAGGTATCAACAGAAATGATCGAGAGAATTAAGGAATTAAAGCGTCAAGGAGACTCTTGCGGCGG
>MWOQ01000145.1 GCA_002026145.1 Prochlorococcus sp. HOT208_60m_813L03
TGGTAAAATGCATGGATCGTGTCTCCCTTTTGCTTTCATAAGTACTTCTTTACCTTCAGCATTGACTGTTTTCTGTTCTTTCCCAATGGTTGCTGTAGGTTTAAAAGCTATCTTCATCTCGATATTTTCACCATTACCTATTCCGCCCTGTATTCCTCCTGAATTGTTTGATGTTGTTCTTAACTTACTAATATCATCAGACTTGATGAAGGCATCATTATGTTCGCTTCCTTTTAAATAAGTTCCAGAGAAACCTGAACCTATTTCAAAGCCTTTCGTGGCTGGCAAAGACATCAAAGCCTTTGCTAAATCAGCTTCTAATTTATCAAAAACGGGCATTCCAAGACCAGAGGGAACATTTCTTACTAGACATTCAATAACACCGCCGCAAGAGTCTCCTT
>MWOQ01000146.1 GCA_002026145.1 Prochlorococcus sp. HOT208_60m_813L03
TCCCCATTTTGCTCCCATTTTAGAGACCTTGAGTTGCTATTGATTTTATCTTTCATTGTTAAATTTAAGTATTAAAAATATAAAACGAAAAAAGGAGAAATTTGGTTATTGTTTCAAGCCTAAACTTAAAAAAATATGAAGATTTTAAATACATTAAATATTTTTCTCTTATCCGCCACCAACTATTGAAACAATTTCTAAATTATCACCATCTTTAAGCTTCACTTTTTCCCATTTCATTGAATTTATAATTAAATTATTTAACTCCACTACTATCGTGTTTGATTTATATCCCATATGGTGAAGAGCCGTAGATAGTAGAGCATTTTCTTGATCAAGTTCTATTTTTTTTTCTTCTCCATTTACCCTAATTTTCATGAGACAACTTTTTTAAAATCATCATAGC
>MWOQ01000147.1 GCA_002026145.1 Prochlorococcus sp. HOT208_60m_813L03
CTTATTAAGCTTATTCTCTGCTCTTGCTCTTATTGAAGGAGTCATGTATTTGCTCCATATACTAAGTACTGCTGTGAGGGCTACAAAATCATCACTAAAACCAACTAAAGGCATAAAGTCAGGGAAAAGATCAAAAGGCATAATCAAATAAGCTAAAGCAGCCATTAATGAAACTCTCACTTGTGCAGGAGTATAAGGATCTAATGCCATCTCCAAAACTTCTAAGGCAGGCTTGGCAATAGTTCTTCCCGCTTTTATAAGAATCTTGATAATGATATTTTCATCAAATGTTGAACTTTCTAAAACTTCAGCATCATAGATTTTTTCTTGAGTTTTGTAATTCTCTTTCATCCTTATAAATGAAATTTAAATTTTTTTAATGGAATTTTTAGCTAATACTATC
>MWOQ01000148.1 GCA_002026145.1 Prochlorococcus sp. HOT208_60m_813L03
TTATTTATTTTTTTTAAATTTTTTTTGGAAATGAATTTGTTAAGATCATTAACTAAGTTGTTGCAAAGGTCATTATCAAATTTTTTGATAAAAAATTCATCAGATTCAAGGTTATTATTTTTTCTATAACCAAAGCAGAAAGAATTGTCTGTGCTATGAATCACTAATGTAGGGTAATTTTCTCTTTGTTTGATTTTATTTGTCATCTACTACCTTTAAACAGGTAATTCCATACCTGGATTACACTTAGACCATTTACCAAATTCATTTTCAAAACTCTCACAAGATTGAACATCCCAATCAGTTTTATAATCACCATTTTTATCTTTAACTATATTGACATTAATGAAAGGCTTTTTTGCTTTAAAATCAGGTAGATCGCAAATATGATCAACACCATGATTATTCTCAACATCATGATATGTGATACATCTATCAACCCATTTACAGTTGATGCAAATGCACATAATAAATATAAAAAATGAAAAGAAGTATTCTCACAGATCATACACTAATAATTGATGAAATAGAAACGAGTATAAAATTTCATAATTTAGATTTTTTATTAGGTTTTTTACCTAAA
>MWOQ01000149.1 GCA_002026145.1 Prochlorococcus sp. HOT208_60m_813L03
TTTTTGTTTTTTATAGGTAAGTAATATTGTCTCTCCAGCTTTTACTTTTTCGTTATTTGAATCAAATACAATAGGCAAGCCAAAAAGTAACCCGTTTGTATTTCTATTATTTTTAATGACCGAATTGTAGTTATTTTCATCCATAAAACCTTCCAATGGAGAAAAAGCTCCAACCATCAAAAGTTCTACATCGCATGCATTTCTCTCGCTACATTCAAACTCATAAGTAGCTTTAGAAATAAGTTCATTTTTAAGGTTTTTATCTTTGATAATTAAATTTTTTAGTTCCCCTCCATAAGGCGGTATTAGTCCATTATTATCTGTTTTAGTTTTTTGTTGTAATTCCATTTTTAAATTGATAAAGAAAAAATTTTGAAAAAAAAAGAGGGGTTTAACCCCCTTTTCCCTTGAGTAGGATTTATGCCTTTCTTCCGTAAAGCTCCCCAATTATTTTTACATCAAGTGGATCCTTTGAACCCATATCTGTATCTGAAGGTTGGACAGCTTCAAAAGTACCAGCAAATTCG
>MWOQ01000015.1 GCA_002026145.1 Prochlorococcus sp. HOT208_60m_813L03
TGGCAATTGGGAGCAAAGTTTTTCTTTGAAAATCTTTTTGATGGTGATGCTGCATCTAATCTCCTTAGCTGGAGATGGGTCGGAGGATTGCAAACGAAGGGAAAACAATATCTTTTTTCATCATCAAACCTCAGAAAATTTTCAAATAATAGATTTAATGCAGAAAAAATAAGTAATCAACAAATTTATCTTGAAGAATCTAATCAAATACCATTAGAAGATGAGATTTATAAAAATGATATGAATCCTAAATCAGATAATCTGATTATGTTTGAAAATGATCTGCACCTTGCAACCCTTAAAAATTTACTTACAAGCTATAAAAAAGTATTTATTATCCTTTTGAAAAATGAACAAAGACAAATTAAATTGTCTGAATCTGTTTTAAAATTTAAACAAGATTTGGTCTCTGAATTTGTAGAGAATTCTGACAATGTTGAACAGATTGATCCTTATACACTGGAAAATACTTTTAAAAATACCAAC
>MWOQ01000150.1 GCA_002026145.1 Prochlorococcus sp. HOT208_60m_813L03
TTTGCAGGTTTATTGGCAATTAATTCTTATTTTGAATCAAAAGGTGAACTGTTAAGAAAAAAATGTTTAATTCCAAAAAGTGCTCATGGAACAAATCCTGCTAGTGCAGTTATGGCAGGTTTTGACGTGTTAACCGTTGAATGTGATGACGAAGGAAATATTGATTATCAAGATTTGTCAATCAAGGTCAAGAAATTTGATAACCAAATAGGAGCTCTTATGTTGACTTATCCCTCTACTCATGGAGTTTTTGAATTACAAATCAGAAAGATATGTGATTTAATTCATTCTGTGAGAGGATTTGTCTATTTAGATGGAGCAAATTTGAACGCTCAGGTTGGATTATGCAAACCTGGAAACTATGGCGTTGATGTTTGTCACTTGAATTTACATAAAACATTCTGCATTCCACATGGAGGTGGTGGTCCAGGAGTAGGTCCTGTTGCTGCATCAGAAACTTTAAGCCCACACCTTCCTACTCATTCTAGATCGGAAGAGCC
>MWOQ01000151.1 GCA_002026145.1 Prochlorococcus sp. HOT208_60m_813L03
TTCCGATCTTGTGACCTCTCTTTTATAAGAGAAACGCAATCTTCAAATGAAAAAACATCTGCACAATACAATGCAGTGATTTCTCCTAGGCTATGCCCAGCGACATAAGTTGGTTTAAATCCATTTTCCTTTAACGCATCTAATAAAATTGATTCAACTAAAAAAAGACAAATTTGTGTATTTCTTGTGTTATTTAGATCAATAAGAGGATTTGTTTGTTCACTATCTAACTCACAAATTTCAAATAAATTCCTCTCAAATATTTCAGATGCATAACTAAACCTCTCTTTTGTGTTGGGCAAAGTTTCAATTTTTTTTACCATTCCAATTTTTTGCGAACCCTGTCCAGGGAATACCCATGCAACTGTCATAATGCTCCTTTTTTTTTAACCCCATTTAATGAGGGCTGCACCCCAACTTAACCCAGCACCAAAACCACTTGTGGCAATAATATCATTTTGTTTAATTCTATTTTTTCTAATAGACTCATCCATCACTAGTGGAATTGTTGCTGCTGAAGTATTACCATATTTTTCTAAATTACTAAGAATTTTTTTTTCAGGAATTTTTAACCTATCTCCTACAGAATCTAATATCCTTTGATTAGCTTGATGCAATACAAGCCAATCAACTTCATCGGAAGTATAGTTCATTTTTTTAAA
>MWOQ01000152.1 GCA_002026145.1 Prochlorococcus sp. HOT208_60m_813L03
AAATAGGATCTGTCACGAATCTTGTAGATCTTTTTTGGGTCCTTCTTAGAGTGGATTTAGTTTTTTTTGTTTGACTTTTTACCTTGGTATTAAGCAAGCTAGGTTCTTCAATATTATCTTTTGAAGAACTTGTGAAAGATTTAGTTAAATCTGATTTTGTTGTGCGAGTATTACTCGCTGTGTTTGGTAATCTTGGCTCATCAAAATTATTATCTGAAGAGCTTTTCGCAGATTCCAGAGGGATCCCCATCACCCTGGCCTCCTAAATAATGGATTTTTTAAAAAGCTAGCACTGAAATTGAAATAAAAACTACTTTTACGTTGAAATTTTAAAGACAAAAATTTTTGTTTTTAAGCTTATTTCTTGAAATCCATTGACATGAGTG
>MWOQ01000153.1 GCA_002026145.1 Prochlorococcus sp. HOT208_60m_813L03
GGCAGAGGAATAATTATTAATGGGTTTAAATCATTTATTAAGAACCGTCCTGATATGGATTCTCTAGTAGCTCTTGGAGTAACTAGCGCATATATAACAAGTCTTCTATCCTTAATATTTCCTGCTACTGGTTTTCCTTGTTTTTTTAATGAACCAGTTATGCTGTTAGGTTTTATATTGATTGGGCGTTTCTTAGAAGAAAGAGCAAGATATCAAACTAGTTCATCCCTTGGAGAATTATTAGATCTTCAACCTGAAATGGCAAATATCTATACAGAAGACAATCAAATAAAATCAATAAAAGTAAACACCTTAAAACCTGATCAAGAGATTCAAGTTTTAGCAGGAGACAGAGTACCTGCTGACTGCATTGTTATTCAAGGTAATTCATATGTTGATGTTTCGCATATTACTGGAGAATCCAAACCTATTGAC
>MWOQ01000154.1 GCA_002026145.1 Prochlorococcus sp. HOT208_60m_813L03
TCAGGTTTCATCTACTATAGAAGGAGATTTGTGTTCTAGAGATTTTTCGATTAATTCAATTGCTTTTTTATTTGATAAAAAGTGTTTGGTTGATCCATTGAATGGTCTTAAAGATCTAGAGATTTCTTTGCTCAGAACCCATTCTGAAAACAATTTGCTAGATGATCCATTGCGAATATTAAGATGTTTTCGATTTGTTTCAGAATTGAATTTTAAAATTGATCTTAATTTAATTACTTTTATTAAAAAAAATAAAGGGAAATTATATCTAGTTGCTAAAGAGAGGATTAATTATGAAATACAGAAAATAGTACATGGAGCAAATGCTCTTGAATCAGTATTGTTTATAAAAAAATTAAATATATTTGATACTGATAAATTATCTGAAGATTCTTTTTTTTTAGAATTAGAGAAAATTAATTATTCAGAACTTAATAAGGAAGAAAAAGAAAAATTTTTACCATCATTTTTTATTAGTCAAATTTTAGATGAAATATCTTTAGAGCAGTTTAACTTTAGTAAAGTTGAAATTGTAAAAACAGAGTTATTACGAAAATGGCACTTTTTTTTGGAGAAAAAAAATATCGCTAAATTAACTGAATCAGATAGATTCGCATTGCATAAAGAATTAGAGATGTTCTTTCCATGTTTTATT
>MWOQ01000155.1 GCA_002026145.1 Prochlorococcus sp. HOT208_60m_813L03
CAACATCCACCATGAGAAATGGTGGGGAAGACATTTGTCAAATACTATATTTATTAGGCGTACAACCTGTTTGGGATGGACCGTCAAGAAGAGTAATTGATTTAGAAATCATCCCTTTATCTGTTCTCGATAGGCCAAGGGTAGATGTTACATTAAGGATTTCGGGAATGTTTAGAGATGCATTTCCCCAATTAGTTCAATTAACTTCTAAAGCAATAAATCTTATTTCTAATCTTAATGAGAATGCTAAATTTAACCCACTTGCTGGAGCATTAAAAGATGGTGATCCAATTAATCGTATATTTGGTTCAGCGCCAGGTTCATATGGAGCTGGTCTACAAGAACTAATTTCACATTCTAATTGGGAAAATATTGATGATTTTGGAGAATCTTTTCTTAATTGGAGTAAGTGGATTTACAGAGATAATCTTGAACCTATAGAGGACAAAAAATCATTGGAAAATGCTCTTAAAAAT
>MWOQ01000156.1 GCA_002026145.1 Prochlorococcus sp. HOT208_60m_813L03
CCTCAATAATAGTAATATCAAGTATTTTATTTAATTGCTTTTTATATTTAAAACTTAGATCCTTAAGAAAATTAAGAAAGTTAATATTATTATTATTTTTATTTTTATTTTTATTTATCATTTTTCTAAAAATTTTAATTTAAATTCATTCTCCCCATTTGTGAAAATAACAGTTTCATTTTCTAGAGATATTTTTTTTATTTTTAACTCTTTGTTAATGTATTCCCCTTCTTTGAATAAATTCAAACCATCAGAAGATGTTAGCATTGCACTAAGTTGATCCTCTGTTTGAATAATTCCTGTTAAGGTAAAAAATTTTTTCGGATCTATCCCAATGTCTTCAATAGTTTTATTTAATCCTAAGAATGGATTCCTTTCGCTATTAACAGAATTTGAAGCAACTTCTATGAGAGGTAAAGGTAAGGTTTTAAGCTTTATTTGATT
>MWOQ01000157.1 GCA_002026145.1 Prochlorococcus sp. HOT208_60m_813L03
CATAAATTGATTCTTCATTAAAAGCTCTTGCTATCAAGAAGCTGGCAATGCAGCTGATTAAGACAGGTTTCATTATTAATAGATTTTTTGTTAAAGCAAACGCTAAAAACATTGCTGTTATTGGTGTTCGCGAACAACCAGCTACGAAAGCGCCCATTCCCGCAAAAATGTATGTACTTGGAGCATGCCCTGTCGCAATTTCTACCCAGCTTCCCATTATTAGTCCGATTGACCCACCTAAAGTAAGCATTGGATAGAATAATCCACCAGGAGCTCCAGATGCTGCAGCTAAACCTGTCGTGATAAATAGCACTAAAACTGCTAATAAAGCAATTTCAATACTTGTATTTTGTTCAGCTATTATTTTCTGTAATTCATCTAAATTATGAAATGTACTGGGTAAA
>MWOQ01000158.1 GCA_002026145.1 Prochlorococcus sp. HOT208_60m_813L03
GCCTGATGCGATGGAAGGCCCGACACCTATTTCTGCACTTATCCATGCTGCAACAATGGTTGCTGCAGGTATATTTCTTGTAGCAAGACTTCAACCTTTGTATTCAATATTCCCCTCTATTCAGTTCATTATTGCTTTAGTTGGTACCATTACCTGTTTTTTAGGAGCCTCTATAGCTTTGACCCAAATGGACTTAAAAAAAGGTTTAGCTTATAGCACGGTCTCTCAGCTTGGGTATATGATGCTTGCAATGGGTTGTGGAGCACCAGTTGCAGGAATTTTTCATTTAGTGACTCATGCTTGCTTTAAAGCAATGCTCTTTTTGGGATCTGGTTCAGTAATACATGCTATGGAAGAAGTAGTTGGCCATCAGCCTGTATTAGCTCAAGATATGAGATTAATGGGCGGTTTAAGAAAAAAAATGCC
>MWOQ01000159.1 GCA_002026145.1 Prochlorococcus sp. HOT208_60m_813L03
GACTTTTACTTCTGAGCGGTTGAGCAAGTCTTGGATATCTTCAGTATCTATAGTTTCTCTTTCAATTAGCATTTGAGCCATTTCGTCAAGAACATTTCTATTGTCTGTTAAAACTTTTGTAGCTCTCTTATAGGCAACATCAACAAGTTCTGAAACCTCTACATCAATTGTTGCGGCTGTGTCTTCAGAGAAGTCTCTTGTAGAACTCATATCTCTTCCGAGAAACATTCCACCTTGGGATTGACCTAGAGCGACTGGACCTATTTTGTCACTCATACCGAATTTAGTAATCATTTGTCTTGCTACATTGGCAACTTGTTGTAAATCATTTGAAGCCCCGGTTGTTACCTCTTCTTCACCGTAGACTATTTCTTCAGCAACTCTTCCGCCAAGTGCTACAGCCATTTGATTTTGAAGGTAAGAACGAGAGTAAAGACCAGATTCCATTCTTTCTTCACTTGGAGTAAAGAAGGTTAGACCTCCAGCTTGACCTCTTGGAATGATTGAGACTTTTGCTACTGGATCATAATCAGGCATTAATGCTCCAACGAGTGCATGACCAGCTTCGTGATAAGCAACTAATTCTTTTTTCTTATCACTGATGACTCTATCTTTTTTTTCTGGGCCAGCCATAACTCTTTCAATGGCATCACCGACTTCATCGTTACTTACTTTATCTAAATCTTTTCTAGCT
>MWOQ01000016.1 GCA_002026145.1 Prochlorococcus sp. HOT208_60m_813L03
GTTTATCTCAAAATAACGAATGGCAATATGCAATTGAAAAATAATATTAAATAGTACCATCGAAAAGAGCTCACGATACTGACTTCTAGGATTTACAGTGGGAAAATAATTAAATTTTGGTTAAATTCCAAAGCAATTTGCAGGTTTACTAAATGATTGCCACTATTTCAAGACCTAAAATCTCTAACTGGGAAACATCTAATATTCCAAACCTTACAGGCAAAACAGCGCTAATTACTGGTGCGAATAGTGGTCTTGGTTACTACACTGCAAAGGCCTTAGCCGAAAAAAATGCTCATGTTGTTATAGCCTGTAGATCGCTTGAGAAAGCTAATCAAACTATCAATAAACTTAAAGGTCTTAATCCTGAAGGAAGATTTACACCTTTAGAATTAGATTTGTCAGATTTAAAAAATATTGTTGAAGTTCAGTCCAAAA
>MWOQ01000160.1 GCA_002026145.1 Prochlorococcus sp. HOT208_60m_813L03
ATTAGGAGCATTGATAATATTTTCTTTTTTAGTTTTTAGAGATTTCGTGATTAATTGAGCGTCTCCTCCGCAGATTATTAAAATATCCTTTGCGGGATTAAATAAACTATTAATGACTCCAGTAAGAGAGTTGATTACTCCTTTTAAAATTGCTTCTTCTGTATTAATTAAAAAATCTTTGATCGGAATATCATATTTTTTGGGAACTTTAAGATTGTTTGTATTTTGTTCCATTGATTTTAATTGTGTAAGAAAACCTGGAAGAAGTTGACCTCCAATAATAGATCCATTTGAATTCAATTTTGTTATTGATAATATTGTTCCAAAATCTGCAATTAGCAAATCTTTTTTGAAAGGGTTTTCAATAATTTTTAAAGCGGCAATACAGGCAAGAGCTCTATCAACTCCAAAATAATCAGGAAGATTTGATAACTGAATATCTTTAGTTTTTATTTCATTTTCTTTTTTCAGCAAAAAATTTGGTAGTTTTCCTACAGAAGCCCAAATTAATTGATCAAGATTTATATTTTCAGGAACTTTTTGCTCTTG
>MWOQ01000161.1 GCA_002026145.1 Prochlorococcus sp. HOT208_60m_813L03
AAGAAAGTTCATTTAAGAAAAATTTAAGTAGCTTCGTTGAAGGCTTTAGTGATAGCAAATATCAAAGGGGATATTGATGAAAAAATACAAAAAAATTGTTCGACTAATACCCCTTGATCAAAGAAGATTTAAATTTCTCTATATTTTAAGTTTACTATTAATATTCTCTTTGTTTGGTAGGTTAGTTAAATTGCAAGTCTTTAACGCCTCTGATTTGCAGAGGAAAGCTAGATTGATACAATCTTCTAAAACTAACGCCTTAAAACATAGGAGAGCAATTGTTGATAGAAATAATAGACTAATTGCTTACGATAAACCGCTCTATAAATTATGGGCCCATCCAGAATATTTTAATTTTCCTGGGGACTCAATTAACAGAGTTCGCAGTATTGAAGAAGTTATAGAAAAATTGTCACCTATCTTGGAT
>MWOQ01000162.1 GCA_002026145.1 Prochlorococcus sp. HOT208_60m_813L03
TTTTCCGACATTCTCCCAATTACTATTGCGTTTCCTTTATAAAGTCTAATCTTCACTCTTCCATTAACTGAAGTTTGAGTCGATGATATAAATGCATCTAAACTTTCTTTAAGAGGTCCAAACCAAAAACCTTGATAGACTAGTTGACCCCAATTTTTTTTCCACAATTCCCTTAAAATCGATCACATCAGGGCTTAATGTAATGCTCTCTAATTCTTTGTGAGCTTTGATTAAAAGTAGGAGGCCAGGTGTTTCGTAAATCTCTCTACTTTTAATTCCTACTACTCGATCTTCAATCATATCTATTCTTCCAAAACCGTGATTACCTGCAAGATGATTAGTTTTTTGAATAATCTCTAATGGAGTTAAAATTTCATCATTAATTCCAACTGGAAACCCATTTTTAAAAACAATTTCTATATCTTGATAGGAATCAGGTGCATTTTCAATTGATGATGTCATCAAAGATATATCTTCGGGTGCTTCTTGCATTGGGTCTTCTAATATGCCAGCTTCAATACTCCTACCAAGTAAATTAACGTCTATTGAATATGGTGATTTTTTTGATACTGGTGCAGGAATACCAAATTTTTCTCCATACACTA
>MWOQ01000163.1 GCA_002026145.1 Prochlorococcus sp. HOT208_60m_813L03
ACTCACGGTTTATTATTGTTCTTTAAGAACTTTAAAAGATTTTGCTTAATTAAGCGACTTTTATTCAAAATTAATTTTTTAAGATGTTTTTATTAACTGGCTATGAATATTTTTTAGGTTTCCTTCTAATTGCCGCAGCCGTACCAGTATTAGCTCTTGTTACTAATATAATAGTTGCCCCAAATGGCAGAACAGGGGAAAGAAAACTTACGTATGAATCTGGAATGGAGCCTATAGGTGGAGCATGGATTCAATTTAATATTCGTTATTACATGTTTGCCTTAGTTTTCGTTATATTTGATGTTGAGACAGTATTCCTTTGTCCTTGGGCTGTTGCCTTCAATAGATTGGGCTTATTAGCTTTTATTGAAGCTTTAATTTTCATTGCAATACTTGTTATCGCTCTGGCATACGCATGGAGAAAAGGTGCTTTAGAATGGAGCTAAAAA
>MWOQ01000164.1 GCA_002026145.1 Prochlorococcus sp. HOT208_60m_813L03
TCTCCAACGAAACTTATGGGGACCACAATCAGATCATTAACATTTGACCTTCCAAGATCAGCTAACACTTCTTCTGTATAAGGCTTCAACCATTCAACAGGACCAACTCTACTTTGATAAGAAAGGGTATGAGGGTTACTATGCCCTAAACATTTTTCCAACTCATTAATAATTAATAAAGAACAATCTTCAATTTGTTGTTTGTAAGGGTCTCCAGCTTCCTCTACGTAACTCTTAGGAACTCCATGAGCAGTGAAAAAAATATGAGCTTTTGAAGGCGATTCACAAAGTGAAATTTGTTCAGAAATTAATTCAACCATAGACTTTAAGTAACCTGCTTGACTAAACCAACTCCTACACATCTCATTGGAATCTTGTTAAATTCATCATCAGAATCTCGCAGTTTTTTTAATTCCCTAAAGCTCGAACCACTTGTACTTATCGAAAAATGTGGATACAAGGGTGTTACAACTACTTGATCTACGCCATCTGCTTTCATATCAGCAATTGCTGATTCGGTAAAAGGATGCCAATA
>MWOQ01000165.1 GCA_002026145.1 Prochlorococcus sp. HOT208_60m_813L03
AAATCTATTAGTATCTAAATATTCTTTCAAAATAGACTTTATTTGTTTACTAGAAAAAGATCGAAATCTGACGATTTGACATCTTGAGATGATTGTATCTAAGAGAAGATTTAATTTAGAAGTTAGTAAAATAAAAATGCCGTTACTAGGTTCTTCTAAGGTTTTTAAAAGGCAATTTGAGGCTGCTTCGTTTAAAAGATGTGCATCAATAATTAAGACAATTTTTTTTTCTGAGTTTATTGATTTTTGACTAAGAAAAGTTTTGATATTTCGTATTTGAGCAATTTTAATAATCTCAGATCCATTTTTTATTGTTTTTTCAAGGGCGGAACTTCCCGAACTTTTCAAAAGAGAATCAGGTTCAATAATTAAAAAATCAGGATGGTTATTGTTTGTAATTATCTCTTCAATATTTTCGCTTGGTGAAGACTGTTT
>MWOQ01000166.1 GCA_002026145.1 Prochlorococcus sp. HOT208_60m_813L03
CTATAGATAATACAGTTTTAGCTAATGAACAAGTTGACTCCGAGGGTAAATCCTGGAGATCTGGTGCAGTAGTTGAAAAAAAATTATTAAAGCAATGGTTTTTAAGGATTACTAATTATGCAGATGAGTTATTGAAGGATTTAGAAAAATTAGATAACTGGCCAGAAAGAGTAAAAACAATGCAAGATAATTGGATTGGAAAGTCAATTGGTACAAATATTAATTTCAATATAAATACCAATCCAGAAAAGAAAATAACTGTATTTACAACAAGGCCTGATACTTTATTTGGAGTTACTTATTTAGCAATTTCTGTTAATCATTCATTAATTAAAAATATTTCTGATGAAGAGATCATAAAAAATATAGAAAATCTTAAACAATATTTGAAAAATAATAAAAATAATGAACTTGAAAAAATTGGAATAAAAACTAACTTAATAGCAATAAATCCTGTTAATTCTGAACCTATTCCTATTTGGATTGCAAGTTATGTTCTTGATGAATATGGTACGGGCGCTGTTATGGGCGTGCCTGCTCATGATTTAAGAGATTTTGAATTTGCTAAGAAAAATAATATTGATATTAAACAGGTAATAATAAAGGATAAAAGTGGACAATCTAAAGAGCTTGATGA
>MWOQ01000167.1 GCA_002026145.1 Prochlorococcus sp. HOT208_60m_813L03
TTCTTTAATTGACTTATATTTACAACGCCACAAAGAGATACTTTGATTTAGAAAAAGCTTATTATTTTTACCATCTTTGTAATTAAAAATAAGATTGTCCCACAACTTTTCATTTAATGAAATTTGATCATATCGAGGTTTGATATTTTCTTTTTGAGGGTATATCCAAATCTGGAACAACTTACAGTTCTCATTTTCTTCATTCTTCTCGCTATGAGAGATTCCAGTTCCTGCAGACATAACTTGTACTTCATCTTTGTGAATTTTCCCAAGATTGTTTAAAGAGTCTCTATGAGTTATTGCTCCTTTTGTTACGACAGTAATTATTTCCATATTTGCATGAGAATGTGTATTAAATCCTGCATTAGGAGAAATAATATCTTCGTTTATAACTCTAATTTTCCCAAAATTATCCCATTTTGGATCTCTATGCTCTGCGAAAGAAAATGAATGCATTGAATGCAGCCAATCTCTTCTTGATAAAAATCTATCGTCGGATTTTCTTATTTTAATAATATTAAAAACC
>MWOQ01000168.1 GCA_002026145.1 Prochlorococcus sp. HOT208_60m_813L03
TTTTGTCTTTATTTTTCTGTTCCCTTTGCCGTCATATCCACCTTTATTTGATTTTGCCATTAGAGGAAAAGTCCAATTATTGATTTCCTCATCCGAGAGATTTTTTAAATCTTCAATACTTATCCATTTTGGACAGGGAATATTCATTCTATCTATTAATTTTTTTTGAGAAAACCTATCTACTAATGGCTTAATTGCATTAAGGCTTGGAACAAAAATATCGTTATTGCCAATTAAATTTAATTTATCAATTTTTATCCATTCATTTTCAAAAATTATTTTTTCACACTCATTAATTAATGATTTATTACCTCTTATCTTTAAAGGATCAGCTTCTATGACATGATCTGCTTTTGAACCAGCAGGGCCATCACAAGATTTTGTTTGCACACATACTTCTAAATCTCTTTTTTTTTGCTGCCTCGGTTAACATCAACGCCAGTTGACCACCTCCAATTATTCCTAGGGAATAATTTTTCTTAATATCGTTTATATTTTTTTTAAAACTCATAGCATGATTTTATTACCATTTCTAATTCTTAACAACTTAATTTTTAAGTTTCTAGAGCTTAGATTTTGCTAATATATAAAATATTTAATACCAAATATTTATAAATTTTTAACTAGGGAATCAATTGTGAATAAGAGAAAAATATTAGTCCCATTAGGTGATAAGTCATACGAAGTAACTCTAGAAGTAGGGATACTGAA
>MWOQ01000169.1 GCA_002026145.1 Prochlorococcus sp. HOT208_60m_813L03
TTTTCTACGATGTTTTTATTTGAAATTCTGATTTGAATTAATAAAGGTATAGATGTTCCTATGGAAAAATCATTTCTGAATTTTATTTATTGGATCCTATTAAAGTCAGCTGAAAGTTACTACGGAGATTCATTAAAAACAGAAGTACCATATACACCTTATTTTTAATTTTGGTGGACCTTAAATTTTAATATTAGATTTCTAGTTTGAGAGTTTTTAGTTTGGAATTAATTTATTAAAAAAAACAAGATGCTTTATTTATTGATTCACTACAAAATAATCTCTTACGTTGAATTTCTTTTACTGATTGTGAATAAATTTTAGCGATAAGGATCGTTCCAAAATTAACTAAAACTATAATTAGAATAAGTAGCTCAATTGCAGGGTTGGTCATAAAATTACCCTCCTTAAATTTATATAAAAACCTATAACGTCAGAATAGGTATAAATTAGAGTTTAAATTCCTAGATCGGAAGAG
>MWOQ01000017.1 GCA_002026145.1 Prochlorococcus sp. HOT208_60m_813L03
CTTCCTTATAACTATCAAGTGTTTTTTGAAATATTTTTTCTAAAGCTTCATTCTCATAGTCATTATAAATATTTAGGATTCTTTTCATATATGGTTTGTAAGAACTTCTCCAAGTAGTTTTTCTCGTGCTGGTTCGAAAATCACTTTTATTTTCTTTAAAAAAAAATTCCTCAAATTGATTTAATTTTTTTGGAAATTCAAACCCATCTTTTATTTCCTTTTTGTAAGGCTTGCCTATCCAATTAATCCAATCAAATTGATTTAATTCCAATTGCAAATTGATTAATTGTAATTTTTTTTTGGCCTCCTCTAATCCAGAAATATCAGCCTTTAAACCAAGAGATATTCTTTGAATTTTAAAGTTATTGTTATCTTCTTTAGAGGGTAGTGAGCCACGAATATTTAATTTCTCTCCTCTTTTCTCAATTTTAAGCTTGCTGCCTT
>MWOQ01000170.1 GCA_002026145.1 Prochlorococcus sp. HOT208_60m_813L03
TTATTGATAGTTATTCTTCTACCAGTTCCAAGCATATCTAAGGTAGCATTTTCTAATTTCAAGCCTGCATCTTCAGTTATAAGCTGTCCATTAGTTAAAACGGCCATATCTTCGAGCATAGCTTTTCTTCTATCACCAAATCCAGGAGCTTTTACTGCAGCAACATTTAACACACCTCGTAATCTATTAACAACAAGAGTTGCTAGAGCCTCTTTTTCGATATCTTCTGCAATAATGACTAATGGTTTACCAGTTTTAGCAATTTGTTCCAAAACGGGAACTAAATCTTGCACTAAGGCAATTTTTTTATCAGTCAGAAGGATATATGGTTCATCTAAAACAGCCTCCATTCTTTCTGTGTCTGTTGCGAAATAAGGTGAAATATAGCCTTTGTCAAAGCGCATCCCTTCAGTGACTTCTAATTCAGTAGTCATTGATTTTCCTTCT
>MWOQ01000171.1 GCA_002026145.1 Prochlorococcus sp. HOT208_60m_813L03
TGGACAAATGAATAGAGTTGGAGCAGCAAAAATTGCATTAAAAGCAGCTGGAAGATTATGTTCTGATGCTGTCTTGGCAAGCGATGGGTTTTTACCATTTGCAGATACTGTAGAACTAGCAGATGAATATGGAATAAAAGCTATTATTCAACCTGGAGGAAGTCTAAGAGACCAAGAAAGTATTGATATGTGTAATTCAAAAGGAATTTCAATGGTATTTACCCAAAAAAGGCACTTTTTACATTGAATTATGTTGATTTTGGATAATATGTAATCTTGTTAGTTTTTCTGAATAAAGATAGCCTACCTGGACCTGCACATAGAAAGTACAGAGAAATAGCCCCATATATAAAAGATAATTCGAAAGCATAATTATGACCTTCAACCACTGCCAGAGGAAAGCCTTCTAGTCCAGTATCAAGGAGATGAAAATAAACTGCAAATGCCATTGTGGAGAACAGACCAAGAGAAGAAAGCCTCGCAAAAATCCCTAAAGCCAATCCA
>MWOQ01000172.1 GCA_002026145.1 Prochlorococcus sp. HOT208_60m_813L03
TGTCTTATCTTTGGAACCAAGTGAAGGCCTCCTAGCATGTGATGCTATTGGCATCGGAAAGATACCTCCAAATGATCTCATTCAGTTAGCTCTTGAATTTATAGCTTCACACAAACAAAATGCATATCGCAAAGATTTACTTGATAAAGAAATTTTAATAACTGGAGGTTGCACCTCAGAGAAAATTGACGCCGCAAGACACATTACTAACAAAAGTTCTGGAACTATGGGCCTACTTCTTTCTCAAGTAGCAAGATTCAGAGGCGCACAAGTAAAATATGTCCATGGCCCTCTGAAAATAAATAAAAGTCTTACTGATGGAATAAAAAGATATGAAATTGAAACTAGTTTTGATTTAATTAGGGCACTTAATAATGAAATATCAAATTGCGATTATTTTTTTCATGAATGCAGCAGTATCTGATTTCAAGATAACCTCTGATACTTCAGCTAAAATTCCA
>MWOQ01000173.1 GCA_002026145.1 Prochlorococcus sp. HOT208_60m_813L03
GTTTAATTGAGTATTGGGGATTATATTGATTTCAGTAAAAGTAGGTGATTCCTCTAGGCATGAAGAAAGATCCTCATCAAAACCATTAAGTAAATGTTTGCCTCTAATTAATTGAGTTACTTCAGTACCTAAATTTCTGAAAATAGAAGCGAATTCACAAGCAATATAACCCCCTCCTACTATTAATATTGATTTAGGAAACTTTTCTAATTCAAAAATATCATCACTAGTCCATGCTAAATCTACCCCAGGAATATTTAATTTCTTTGGTTTACCTCCAACTGAAATAAGAATTTTCTTTGAACTTATTTTATTTTTAATTTTCTTCGTTTTTGGACAAATAATTTCTATTTTATTTTGAGTAATAAATCTTCCTAAGCCTTCAAAAATATTTATATTCAACTTTTTTAAAGAATTTCTATGTA
>MWOQ01000174.1 GCA_002026145.1 Prochlorococcus sp. HOT208_60m_813L03
AATCAAGGAGATACATTGCCAATGTAAGTGTTAAGGAATATTGCTTCTCAAAAAAGCAAATTCATGGGGTTGTGGAAGCTAGTCAATTTAAGTGGACTTTTACATGGTCTTTTCATAAAGGTTTATTAACGGTAAATCCACCTTTGGGAAGAGCATTAATTGAAGATGCCTTATTGAGATTTTTATTGAAAAAAGATTATGAACTAGAAGCAGGGAATGAATATAGATTCACTATTTCAGCCAAGTTCTAAAATCTATATTTTGATTTAAAGTAAACTTATTTTTACAATAATCTTCTAAAATTATCAAAGCTGGAATCGCATCAAGGTTTTTATTAAGAATAAAAACTTCTCTAGGCATTAAAAACTTTAGACCACTAATTGGAAAAAGTTCAAAATATCTTTCTTTAGCTCTGTAGGCAGTATTTTTTTCCTCAAAAGTTATTATTTCTTTTTTAAAAAAATATAG
>MWOQ01000175.1 GCA_002026145.1 Prochlorococcus sp. HOT208_60m_813L03
AAATTGAAACTAGTTTTGATTTAATTAGGGCACTTAATAATGAAATATCAAATTGCGATTATTTTTTTCATGAATGCAGCAGTATCTGATTTCAAGATAACCTCTGATACTTCAGCTAAAATTCCAAAAAATCAAATTAATGCTCATTTGAATCAAAACTTTGAGCTAGTCCCCGATATTTTAAAAACAATTAGTAAATCAAAAAAAGATAACCAAGTTTTTGTAGGCTTTTGTGCTTTTACGGGATCTATAGAAGAAGCACGAATGACAATTAAAGAAAAGATTATCCAAAAGGGGTGTGATTATCTATTCGCAAATCCAATCGATCTTGAAGGCCAAGGATTTGGTTTTTTGGCACAAAATGAAGGTTGGTTATTCGATACTAAAAAATACGGAGCACTATATTAACAAAACATCAAAAATTGATTTAGCAAATAAATTAATAACCCAAATTATT
>MWOQ01000176.1 GCA_002026145.1 Prochlorococcus sp. HOT208_60m_813L03
ACCTAGCTTGGATTATCCTGTTGAGAATTTATCTGATGATGAGCTCGCGGAAATACGTAACCAAAAATTAGGCTTCGTTTTTCAACAATTTCATCTTCTTTCAGACGCAACTGCACTTGAAAACGTAACTTTGCCCATGATTTATGCTGGTATTGAGCCTGAGCAAAGATTAGAGCGAGGTAAGAATGCCTTAAAAAAAGTTGGCCTTTCAGAAAGGATGAATAATCGCCCAAACCAATTATCAGGGGGTCAACAACAACGAGTTGCTATTGCGAGGGCTATTATCAATAACCCTGCAATTTTGTTAGCCGACGAACCTACTGGAGCACTAGATTCAAAAACCACTGAAGATGTATTAGATCTTTTTGACAACCTGCATGAATCTGGAATAACTATAGTTTTAGTTACGCATGAAGATGAAGTTGCAAATCGGGCAAAAAAAATAGCTAAATTTAAGGATGGAAGAATAGTTGAATTAAAAGTTAATTAAATTCAAAACCCTCTAATTACCTTCACTTGAGTTTCATTTTCAATTCTTAAATTCCCATTCGAATCAATATCTTTAATTTTCCATGTATGAGGACAATAACCACTAGGTAAAAAACTTTTAGTAAGAAACTTATTTGCAGATTTAATTACATATTCTTTCTTCTTATTACATTCAATTGAATCATTAAAAGCTTTAAGAACTTTGGCTGTCCAATAATGTTGATTAATATTCTTAGTATGAAGTACTTTTGATAATGAAATACCTTCTGATGGAGTGTAATTTAAAACATTCATGCCGAGTCCTACTCTTACGTAGATAATTTCTTTTCCTCTTGTAATAACCCTTGGCAAAAATCCAATCAACTTTTTTGAACCAAGAAAAATATCATTTGGCCATTTCAAACAAACATTTATATTCTCTTGTCTAAGCATTTCACATAACTTAATACCTAAAGACAAATTAAATATTTGACATTCAAATTCTTTTGAAAATATTGGGAAAGCTGCACTTAACCAAATCCCGCCTTTTGGTGAAATCCAAGTTTTTGAGTTTTGCCCAACTCCTGAGAACTGTTCTCTCGCGATTATAGCTAAAGGCTGATTTTTCTTTATTTCAGAATATTCAAAAAAGTTTGTTAGCTCATTTTCGGTACTTTTACATTTTATTTTGTAATGAAGTGTCCAGGTTGGATATTGACCCTGAATTTTTTTTAAATAAAAAACTGTCTTAGCTGCAGGTCCAATAACTTTCACAAATTTTTTATTAAAACAACGAGCATCTTTTTAAAGATTAGATTAACTTTAGTCTTAATAAGTAAATTTTACAAATTGGACAAAAAGTATTTGCCAATAGTGAATAGAAGGAATCCACATCTATTAAAAAATTGTCTTGATAATTTCAAAAAATCATGCGGAGACTTAGATAAACTCTCTAAAATTAACGAAAACTGGAAGAACTTAATCGGATTAGAACTATTTCAAGAATGTAAACCATTAAATATTGAAAAAAAAATACTTACTATTGCAGTAAATCATCCACAGTGGCGCCAAGCTTTAATCTATAACAAGCATAAATTAAAAGAGAGAATAGAGAAAATTGGAATAACTTTGAATGAAATAAAAATAATACAAAATTATGAAATTAAAAATAAAAATATCAAAGCTACTAATGCAAAGATAGTTTGGGCAAAGCACCCAAGCAGAATCAGTCAAAATAATATGTGCATTTGTACTCTTTGTAATTCCCCTACTCCTGAGGGCGAAATCAAAAGATGGGGAAAGTGTTCTTTTTGTTGGAGAAAAATAAAAAACTAAATTCTTTATTTAACTAAAATTAGTATTCCCATTTGCCCTCCCAAAATAGTCCTATATTCAGCTTTTTTAAATCCAACTTCCTTAGCAATATTTATAAGCTCATTTTTCTTTGGAAAATTACTAATACTTTTTTCAATATATGCGTACTCTGGACCTAAATTAAAAAGCCGCGAAATGGTTACTACAATTAATCTCAAATAAATTTTCTGAAAAATATTGGATAAAGAATTTCTTGTTGAGTGATTAAAATCCAAAAATCCTGCCCTTCCCTTATCCTTCAAAAGATCAAAAACTTTTTTTATTCCTTCTTCAACATTATTTAAGTTTCTAAGTCCATATGACATGCAAATCCCATCAAAATTTTTTGAATAATCATTAATTTCTAATACATCTTTAATTTCCCACTTAATAAATTTATTTTTTTTAAGCTCTGATTTTTTTTTTGCAATATTTAAGATATCCACTGCACTGTCAATCCCAGTAATTGAACCCCTTGGACTAACTCTTTCAGAAATTAAGAATGCTAAATCTCCAGTTCCACAGCATAAATCAGCCCAATCTTCGCCATTTAAAGGTTCTAATAAATTAACTAATTTCCTTTTCCATAATCTGTGCAGCCCAAAACTTAATAGATTATTTAAAAAGTCATATTTATAAGAAATTTTATTAAATATATTTTTGACTTCGATAGTTTTTGTGAATTTCATTTTTTAATTTTTAAACTTATTTTTTTTGGTATTAAATTAAATTTTTATTCATATGGTCTAATTGGAAGATTTTTTTCGAGAAGGAAAGTTTTTATTTCTTGTAGAGAAAGTTTCTTATCATGAAGTAGTGATGCTAAAAGTGCGGCAGATGCCCTGCCTTCATTGAAAACATCATAGATATCTTCTAAACAACCTGCCCCTCCGGAAGCAATTACTGGGATATCAACAATATTTGCAACAGATTCTGTCAAATTTAAATCATATCCATTCTGTGTTCCATCACCATCCATTGAAGTAAGCAATATTTCGCCTGCGCCTAACTCCTCAACTTTCTTTGCCCAACTTAATACATCTATACCAGTATTTTCTCTCCCTCCTTTCACGTATACCTCCCATTCATCAGTCTTATCAACTTTTCTTCGAGCATCAATTGCTATAACGATGCATTGATTACCAAATTCTCTAGAACTTTCAGAAATTAAATAGGGATTTCTTACGGCTGAGGAATTCAAACTCACTTTATCTGCTCCTGCTCTTAAAAGATCATTAATAGAAGAAACAGAATCTATACCTCCACCAACTGTAAAAGGAATTTTTACTGATTTTGCTGTCCTAGAAACAAGGTCAACTAATGTATTCCTATTTTCCACGCTTGCTCTAATATCTAAAAATACCAATTCATCTGCGCCTTCATCAGAGTACCTACAAGCCAATTCAACAGGATCTCCTGAGTCTCTCAAGTTAACAAAATTTACACCTTTAACGACTCTGCCATTGGCGACATCTAAACAAGGAATTAAACGAAGAGCTACCATTTTAGTAAAAATTGTCCAAATGCTGTTAATCTTGCATAATAGCTTCCATTTTACCTCTTATGGCTGAAACAAAATTATTACCCAAAATCGGTAGTAAAATTAAAATTAACATTAACAAAGTAAAAGATAGACTACCAGTTAAATTAATTGATCAAATATCCTCTAATCCGAAAGCCGTAATAACAGGCTATAAAATGACAGACGGCAGGAGTATTGGGATCACCGCAAAATTTCAGAATGGTGAGCAAAATTGGTTTTTCCCAGAAGAAATTGAGAAAGGTTAAAGAGTAAAGTGAATGATCCAAAACAACTATTAGGAATTAAGGGTGCCTCTGAAACATCAAGCATATGGAAACTCCGTATACAGTTAATGAAACCCATAACGTGGATCCCTTTGATATGGGGGGTTATTTGTGGAGCAGCTGCGAGTGGGAATTTTGAATGGACATTTAGTAATGTTCTAGCTTCATTGGCATGTATGTTGATGAGTGGACCACTTTTGGCTGGTTATACTCAAACCATAAATGATTTTTTTGATAAAGAAATTGATGCAATTAATGAACCAAATAGACCAATTCCTTCTGGCAAAATTTCAATTAAAGATGTAAAGATACAAATCTGGGTATTACTTATAGCTGGTTTAATAGTTGCTTTTCTATTAGATTTATATGCTAAGCACAGCTTCCCCTCCGTCTTACTTTTGGCATTAGGAGGTTCCTTTGTTAGTTATATATATTCTGCTCCACCACTCAAATTAAAACAGAATGGTTGGCTTGGAAATTATGCATTAGGAGCATCTTATATAGCTTTACCTTGGTGGGCAGGACAAGCCTTGTTTGGGAAATTAACTATCGTGACGGCGATACTAACACTTGCTTATAGCCTTTCTGGACTTGGAATTGCTGTTATTAATGATTTCAAAAGTGTTGAAGGAGACTCAAAGCTAGGCTTAAATTCTCTACCAGTAGTATTTGGGATTAAAAATGCAAGTAGAATAAGTGCAGGACTAATTGACATTTTTCAATTAGCAATGGTTGTAGTATTAGTCATTATTGGTCAACATTTAGCCTCTGTAATTTTGGTTTTATTGGTAATTCCACAAATTACATTTCAGGATATGTGGTTACTAAGAGATCCTTTAAAGTTTGATGTCAAATATCAAGCAAGTGCCCAACCGTTCCTTATAACTGGAATGTTAGTTACAGCTTTAGCGATAGGACATAGTTTTTTAGTTGCTTAAGGTGCAAAAGATTAAATTCAAATCTTTTGTTTTAATAATTCCAATATTAATTTTTTCTGGAATATCTTTTTATTTTTTTAGTCTATTATTTAGCACCTTAAAATTTGACTTTTCTAAAAATAAAAAGTCTCGGGAAACCAAATATTCTTACGTAATATCATCTTCTGATAATAAGATACTAAGCAAATTAAGCCGCAAATTTGAAATAGATAATAGTTATCATAAAATTCCATTTTTTCTTAAACATTCTTTTATATCTTCTGAGGATAAAAGATTTTATAAACATAATGGAATAGATTTAAAAGGTATTTCTCGTGCCCTTATTAAAAATATTAGAAGTGGTTATGTTAAAGAGGGAGGAAGTACGATTACACAACAAGTTGCTAGATTACTTTTTCTAAATAATGATTTAAGTTTTCAAAGAAAAATCAAAGAAATATTTATATCACTCATACTTGAATTTAAATATAACAAAAATCAAATTTTAAAATTATATTTAAATAATATTTATCTAGGATCAGGAGCATACGGGGTAGACGAGGCTGCCCAAGTTTATTTTGGAAAATTTATAGAAGAATTGACATTATCAGAGATCGGATTAATTGCAGGATTAGCTCCTGCTCCATCAATTTATTCACCTTATCAAAATTTAGAACTAGCTATTAAAAATAGAAATAAAGTTCTTGAATCAATGTATGTTGATGGATATATTTCTCTTGCAAATAAGAATAAGGCTATTAAAGAAAAAATAAAGTTAAATTATCAAACAGCTGATAATTTTTTAGATGATAAATTATTAATAAACTTTATTCTTCAGGAAACAGATAAAAAAATTGGCAGTAAAAATGATTATAAGTTTTTAAGAATTAAATCTTCTATCAACAAAGATTGGCAAGAAAAAGGTCAAAAAATATCAAGATACGCAGGGCCTAAAGAACTTGAATTTGGTCTGTTATCTATCGAATCAAACACGGGTCTAATCAGGACAATGATAACCAGCAAAAATCCATCAATTAATGAATACAATAGAGTGATTTCATCTGTAAGACCTTTAGGTTCTACTTTTAAAATAATCCCATATGCTGCTGCATTAATAGAAGGAATAAAATTAAGCGATAAATTTGAAGACTTACCAATATGCTGGGAAAGTTATTGCCCAAAAAATTTTTCAGAAGACTATAGAGGTTCAATATCTTTGATTGAATCATTTAAAAGTTCATCAAATATCGTTCCAATATCAATAACAAAAAAAATCGGATTAAAAAATATTATTAATTTAGCGAATTCATTTGGACTAGGTTACGAGCAAGAGTTTGAGGAATACCCATCATTAGCTATTGGCGCCTACGGAGATAATCTTTTAAACATCACGAATGCATATTCTGCAATAAACAATAATGGGAAGATTCAAAGCCCTGAAATCATAGAAAAAATAGAATCATTTAAAAAACAACCTATTTGGGAAAATAAATCTATTTCCAAGAAAATATTAGATTTAAAAATAAACAAGAAAATAAATAAACTTCTTGAAAAATCTGTAAAAGAAGGAACTTCAAAAGCAGCCTCTATAGAAGGAAAGAAAATTTATGGGAAAACAGGAACATCTGATGGAAATAAAGATCTCTGGTTTATTGGTTCCATTGATAACCTTACAACAGGGATCTGGATAGGTTACGACGATAACAAGGAATCTGAATTATCTAGTGGGAATGCAGCTTATTTATGGAAGAAGTTTATATCTGAAATTTATCAAATTCCAGTTAAAAAATAAATTATATTTTTAAGATTTATAAGAAATTATTGCAGAATAAAATCCATCACCAGGATAATCCAAGCTAGGT
>MWOQ01000177.1 GCA_002026145.1 Prochlorococcus sp. HOT208_60m_813L03
TTCCCATTCCAATTTGAGAACCAACTCCTCGAATACTTAAAATTTCAATAAAGAAATTCTTCTGATCCTTTGTAGTAAAGCCGAATAATAAATCTGAATCTTCTTTCTTAATATGTTTTATCCAAAGAGTGATATATTTATCAGATATCGGATTTGTTTTTAATTTGAGAAAAAAGGATTCTAGTATTTGTATTTCGTATCCTAATCCTTGACAATTTATTAAAACAAAAAATTTTTGATCAGTTTGCCATAACTCAACCAATTCTCCATTTATCCAACTAATCAATTAACCACCATCCACCTGACAACCAATTAGTGCTCCTGCCGTTCCGCCAGCAGGTACTGCCCAAAATCTATCTTTCCCTCTAGAAGAGGAAAGTGCTATTCCAGCCCCAAGAAGCCCTCCAATAACTGAACCTTCGCTGCAATCGTTATCGTCGACTTTTTGTGCTTGTTCACCTCCACAAGGAATTTCTATATCAACTATGTAATTTTTAACGTAGCCTGGGCTTGATTGTGTTCCAGGAATATATTCTTCCCTATATTCTTTTCTGGTACATGTTGCAGCTTTTGGTGTTGATGCATTCGCTTGGAGTAATGGAGAAAAGAAAAATATTGCAAATAAGAGTAATTTCATCACTAAACAAAGTGTTTATTATATTTTATATCCTTTTACGTATTTTGGTTGTAGATATAATAGTTCCTAATAAAACTAGTGAGGCGCCTAATAAAAAATTTATGTTTATTATTTCTCTAAAAAACAAAATCCCCCAAATTGATCCGAATAAAACTTGCAAATAATTAATTATTGAAGCTTCAGAGGCAGGTAAATTTTTTAATCCTATAGTTAAAAATGTCTGACCTAATTGAGTAAATAAACCAATGCCAATTATCCAAACTAATTCACTCCAATTTGGGGTAACCCAGTTTACTAATACAATTGGCAATAAAGTTATAAAAGAAATAAGTGGAAAATATTCAATAATTACATAAACATCTTCAGTAAATGAAAGTTTCTTAACTGTAACGTAAGCCAATGCAGTACAGATTGCCCCAAGAAATCCAATCGAAATCGAAACATTTTCAATCTCAACATTTATATTTGATAATTGACTTGGATTTAATATTACTAATATTCCAATCCAGCCAAAAATTAAGGCAAAAATTATATTCCGAGTTATTTTTTCGTTTATAAATATACCAGCAAATATAGATATGAAGATAGGATATGTGTACTGAATGACGGTAGATATACTAAGGGGCATATTTCTTATCGCATAAAAAATACAAACTAAAGCTAAAGTTCCTAAAACACCTCTTAGGATAAGTAATGGTCTATTTTTGCCCCATGGATTTATATTTTTCAGATTAATAATGAATAATGTAATTATTAAGCTTATTAATGACCTGAATAAAACTAATTCATAAATAGGTATCCTTTTATCAATATTTTTTACGCACAAAGTCATCAAACTAAAGAAGAATGAGGCAAAGACCAAATTAAACTTATTGAATGAATTAAATTTTTTTTCTAATTTTGTAATATTTAACATTTTTAAAATAGTTTTATTGTGAAATTAAGTAGATTCTTATTTGATTTTGACCTATAACAAATAAATTATTATTTATTTTTCGATAAAACCTCAATGGTTCATTCTATACACCCAAGAACTATTCAAGAGGTTAAGGAAAAGGCAGATATTGTTGACGTCATATCTGAACATATTGTTCTTAAGAAGAAAGGCAAGGAATTTGTTGGGATTTGTCCTTTTCATGATGATACTAAGCCATCTATGACAGTATCACCAAGTAAACAATTCTATTATTGTTTTTCTTGTGGTGCTGGTGGTAACTCAATTAAATTTTTAATGGAATTTACTCGAGCAAATTTTTCAGATGTTGTACTTTCTCTCGCTAAAAAAAATAATATTAATGTTGAAAATCTTGAGGGTCCTCAAGTAGAAGCCTATAAAAAACAATTATCAAGAAAGGAAGAGCTTTATAAAATATTAAGAGTCACTAAAAATTGGTTTAAGTCTCAATTAAATAATTCTCTTGGTGTAGAGGCTATGAAATATTTAATATCCAAGAGAAAATTGAGTAATAAAATTATTGATGACTTTGAATTGGGTTTTGCTCCAAATTCATGGAATGATTTATTTAACTATTTATCAAATGTAGAAAAATTTCCTGTTAATTTAATATTAGCTTCTGGCCTTGCAATTTCTAAAGATAATTCTGACAAGATTTATGATCGTTTTAGAAATAGATTAATTGTTCCAATACATGACATGCAGGGAAGAGTAGTTGCCTTTGGTGGAAGATCTCTTGATGGTCAGGAACCTAAATATCTTAATTCTCCTGAATCAGAGGTATTTGAAAAGGGAAAAATGTTGTTTGCATTCGAAAAAGCCTCTAGCAATATTAGGAAAAGGGATAAAGCTATTATTGTTGAAGGCTACTTTGATGTAATTACTCTTCATTCAAAAG
>MWOQ01000178.1 GCA_002026145.1 Prochlorococcus sp. HOT208_60m_813L03
ATAAATGATAGTAATCTTTTAGAATTTATTTATTAATAAGATAATAAATATAATAGGTTGTTATTAGTTTTAAAAATATCTGTTAGTATTGATAAAAAAGCTTTATGACTTTTGTCATTACTACACCTTTATATTATGTTAATGATAAACCTCATTTAGGAAGTGTATATACAACAATAATTTGTGACTCAATAGCTAGGTATAAAAGACTTGCAGGTGAAAATGTTATTTTCATCACTGGTGTTGATGAACATGGTTTGAAAATACAAAGAACAGCTAATGAAAAGGGTATTGAACCAAAATCACATTGTGATGAAATCTCAGAAGTCTTTAATAATAATTGGAAAGATTGGAATATATCTTTTGACAAATTTATAAGAACAAGCTCCAAAAATCATGAATTTGTTGTTAATGAATTTTATGAAAGAGTAAAAGCATCTGATGATATCTATATGGGAGTTCAAAAAGGTTGGTATTGTGTCGGTTGTGAAGAATTTAAAGATAATCCAGAAAACTCATCAACATATAAGTGTCCAATACATCAAAAAAATTTAGAATGGAAAAATGAAGAGAATCTCTTTTTTAGGCTTTCAAAATATCAAAAAGAAATCGAGAGAATAATCAATGAACCCTCCTTTATAGAGCCAATAGAAAGAAAGAATGAAATTATAAATTTTGTTTCTAGAGGTTTAAAGGATTTTTCAATTTCAAGAACAAATGTTACTTGGGGAATTCCAATCCCTGATTACGATAACCATACCTTTTATGTATGGTTTGATGCTTTACTTGGATATGTAAGTGCCATTAGTTCTGATGCTACAGAACATTCATTGGAAAAATCAATTAATGGAGGATGGCCAGCTGACGTTCATTTAATTGGTAAGGATATTCTGAGATTCCATGCTGTATATTGGCCTGCAATGCTCATTTCTGCCAAAATGAAAGTTCCTAAAAAGGTTTTTGGGCACGGGTTTCTAACCAGAGAGGGGCAAAAAATGGGTAAAAGCTTAGGAAATGTACTCGACCCTGATTTATTGCTTACAAAATATGGAAATGATCCTGTAAGGTGGTGCCTCATTAAAGACATATCACTAGGAAATGATGGAGATTTTCAAGATAAAAGATTTGTTGACATCATCAATAATGACTTAGCTAATACAATTGGTAATTTGTTAAATAGAACATCATCTATGTCTAGAAAATGGTTTGATAATAAAGTGCCAAATAATGAAAATTTTTCAAGTGAAAATAAATTAGAGAATTTTGCCAAAATTGCAGTTGAAAAATATATTTATAACTTTGATAACTACAAATTAGATTTAGCAGCTAATGAAGTACTTAGATTAGCAATTAATACAAATTTGTATTTAAATGATAATCAGCCATGGCTACTAATAAAAGAGAAAGATAATCTACCTCAAGTTAAAGAAATTATTTATAACGTTTTAGAAAGTACCCGAATAATAGGATTATTATTACTACCTTTATTGCCCGAATTATCCGCAAGAATTAATGAACAACTTGGTTCTATATACAGAGAGGAAATTCCTTGGAAAAAACAATTAATTTGGGGATTATTAGTTAGCAACTCAAGTCTTCCTAAACCCACTCCAATCATAAATAAACTTGACTATGAGCAAGAATTATAGATTAATAATTTTCCTTCCATTATTTATGCTTGGTTGCGCCCCAAATGTAATTGATGAAAATAAAGTAATACAAAAAATAGACAGTTTAGATATGACTATTTTCTCTAAAAGTGGAGATAAAATATATTCTATTACTAGTCCAAATTCAAGTTATGACAATATTGAATTAAAATTCGAAATAAAGAAACCTATTATTAATATCCTTAATGGGAAAGAAACTAAATATATTATTAGTTCAGAAGAATCTACATTATCAGACAATAATAAACTCTTGGAATTGAAAGGAAATGTTAAATTAAAAACTTTAAAAAAGAATGAGGACATTTTAAATGCTGATAATTTTATTTGGAATATAGAAAATACTAACTATTTATTAGAGGGAAATATAAGATTTGAAAATCAAAATATCATCCTAAATTCAGGAAAAGCCATATTGGGTTCAGATAACATAATTGAATTTTTCAATCCAGTAAAATATATAATTAAAGATGAAAATAACGATAATAAATATATAATAAATTCAGAAAATGCTTTCTATAATTTAAATACTGAATCAGTAAGCTTTGAAGCAAAAGATAAAAGAGTTAAATCAACAATATATTTTTAAATTTTATTTTTTGAGAAAATATTATTAATTTTTTTGGACCAGTTATTAATCCATTTTTCATCAGACTTCGTAAAACATTTAGCACTCCAACCTCCAATCAATATAAAAGCCTTATTATTTATAGGTACAACTAAAATGGATGGAATTTCAGCACAAAAATTAAAAAATTCATCTCTTCCAGGATAAAATTTAGTGTTTGCCAATGATATTAATTTCATATCCTTAATAGATCTCAGACAAGTTTCCCCAGGTATAAAATCATTACTTGAAGTAATACCCCTTCTTAAAATATTAACGCCATCATTGTGGATTAATATTGCTGCTGCTGCTGTAGAAGTTAATATCGCTTCAGAACCCCATGCAAGTTCTTCAATAACTTCATCCGGCATGTTTCTATCGAAGAGAAACTTATTTTCTCCTTTTAAAACAGCTTTCTCACCAGCTATAGGTTGGAATTGTTTAAATAAAAAACCTATCAAAATAATAATTAACGCAGCTATTGCAGCTAATACTTGTGCTCTTTCAAGCTCAGGAGTGATTGTTTCTATTGAAATGAAATTTGCTATCTGAAAAACTAATTTCCCTATCATCACTG
>MWOQ01000179.1 GCA_002026145.1 Prochlorococcus sp. HOT208_60m_813L03
CTTGATGCGGGGAAAAATTGGACTCGTTTATCTCTAGGTAACAAATTACCAGGCCAACCATTTCTAATAACTACTGTTGATGCAGGGGTTGCAGAGTTGGCCACCACTGCAGGTGCAATCTATGAAACATCAGATAGTGGTGAATCATGGAATGCAAAAGTTGTAGATGCCTCTGGTTCTGGAGGTGTAAGAGATCTAAGAAGAACTAAAGAGGGGGATTATGTCAGCGTGAGTAGTTTAGGTAATTTCTTTTCTACTTTAGAGAATGATAGTAATGCATGGATAGCTCATCAAAGAGCGAGTAGTAAAAGAGTCCAAAGTATTGGTTTCAATCCCGAAGGTAGTTTATGGATGCTTTCTAGAGGTGCAGAAATTAGATTTAATGAAGATACTAACGATCTAGAAAATTGGTCAAAGCCGATTGTGCCTATACTCAATGGATACAACTATCTAGACATGGGATGGGATCCAAATGGTGATATCTGGGCTGGCGGTGGTAATGGAACTTTAATAGTAAGTAAAGATCAAGGTAAAACTTGGAATAAAGATCCTATTGCTTCTGAATTGCCAACAAACTTTATTAAAATAGTTTTCCTTGATAAGGAGGCTTTGGATATTCAAAAAGGATTTGTACTTGGCGAACGTGGTTATATCCTTAAATGGAATAGCTGAGTTTGAATAACTAGAGTAAAAAGTAAAAAAAAACTTAATTTTCTGCAGATTTAGCAACTGTCTGTAACCAAGCTGTTAATTTCTTCGCGAACTTATGATTTTACACTGTAAGATCATAGGGTAAACATTTGTGATTATGGCCGCAGGTTCAACGGGTGAACGCCCATTCTTTGAAATAATCACCAGTATTAGGTACTGGATTATTCATGCAGTAACATTACCAGCTATTTTTATAGCAGGCTTCCTATTCGTATATACAGGCTTAGCCTACGATGCTTTCGGGACTCCACGTCCAGATAGTTATTTCCAATCATCAGAATCTAAAGCGCCTGTCGTAACACAAAGATATGAAGCTAAATCTCAACTAGATTTAAGAACAAAATAAAAATGACTAATTCTCAAGCTCCAATGCAGGCTGCGGAAGTCCGCGTTTATCCAATATTTACTGTTCGTTGGCTAGCAGTTCATGCTTTGGCTATTCCATCAGTATTCTTTTTAGGCTCTATTGCTGCTATGCAATTCGTAGCTAGATAAATTTAACTATCATGCAAGTAAACGAAAATCCTAACAAAGTTCCAGTTGAACTTAATCGTACAAGCCTTTATTTAGGCTTATTATCAGTCTTTGTATTGGGAATTTTATTTTCCAGTTACTTTTTCAATTAAATTAAAATTATGAGTAAATTAAAAGGACCTGATGGAAGAATTCCAGATAGACTTCCCGACGGTAGACCAGCAGTAGCATGGGAAAGAAGATGGACAGAAGGAACTCTTCCTCTATGGCTTGTAGCTACAGCAGGTGGAATAGCTGTTATCTTTGTCCTAGGTATATTCTTCTATGGCTCATACCAAGGAGTTGGTGCTGGAGGATAATAAAATCCTTACCTTGACCTGACAATCACTTCATTCTATTACGTCTAATAAGATTCTGGAAATATCCTCAGTTTCTCTTTTTTGGAACTTGGGATATTTTCTTTTTGGATTATTAATCCATCTTTTAATGGGAAAATGAGATTTACTCTTTGGTCTTTCTTTTTCAATTAATTTAGCTAATTCAAAGGTTATTTTATTTGCAACTTGAGTATTCGATCTAAAATTATCAAAACCATTTCTAAAGAAACTTCTTGATGAGTTTAATGCCAGCACCCATAATCAGTAACTATCGACAATGAGGAGTAAGCTACGTCAGCCTCTTTAGCTAATCTTTCTTCTGTATGGTTGGTCATTCCTATAATTAACCATCCCCAAATTCTATATAAAATATATTCTGCTCTAGTTGAGAAAGCTGGCCCTTCAATTGCAAAATAAATGCCCCCTCTATGTAATTTCCTACCACCAGGAATATTTTTTCTTAGATTTCACTTAATATATGGGATGTATTTATGTAGAAGGGATCTCCCAAAGTTACATATGCTACAGCTCCCTCGTTAAAAAACGTTGCTGGCCTGTTTTTTGTCCTGTCTCGTCTATGAATTGATCTTGTATCACTATATCAAGTGGCCTTATCTGTTCTTGTGATGAACTAACTGCTAAAGGTTCAATATTCATTTTACTTCTCTTAAAGCCCAAATATTAGCTTTGTAAGGGATTTTAGTAGGATTTAATCAATGTATTCTTCCATGCCAAGGAATTAATGCTACCTCTTAATTCCCAAGACTATATACTCTTATTGAATCAGAAGGTTTACCATAGGGAGTATTGATTTCTATTTCACGTAAGTAATCTATTTGATCCATTGAATAAAATCCACTCCCACCAATCACTCCTAATCTTAATTTTTCAACTGGTAATAAATGTTCTTTATTCATTTTGATGTAAATGACTTTTAATCATCTAGTACTAATTGGAGGAGGACACACAAATGTCCTTTTAATTAAGAAATGGTTAATGTATTCGAATTTAATGCCAGATATTCCTGTTTCAATTATATCTAGAGATTCTCATTTAGTTTATTCAGCGATGTTCCCATCAGTCCTTTCAAAATCAATTTCTTTAGAAGAAAGTTTAATTGATATAAAATCTTTAGCAAAAAATGCAAAAGTATCTTTTGTAGAAGAAGAAGTAAAGGATATTGATTTTAATTTAAATACAATTGTTTTAAGTAATAGACCCTCAATTAATTATTCGAAGTTGGTTCTTAATTATGGAAGTCAAACAATAATTCCAAAAGAATTTGAGCCACTAGTTAAAAATCAAAATGCTTTTACAATTAAACCTTTTTTGAGGGCTTATGATTTAATACAAAAAGAGGACATTTTTGATTCAGTAAATGAACTTCCATTTGTAATAGTTGGGAGTGGCCTAGCAGCAATTGAAGTATCATATGCTTTGAGACAAAGATGGAGAGGTAGATCTTTAAAATTATTATGTGATTCAAGAAAAATTAATAATAAAATTCTAAAGAGTTTACGCAATTCTAATATTGATGTAGTTCAAAACCTTAATTTTGATTATGGCAAGATTCTTTTATGCACTGGAAATACATCTCCTTTATGGGTTCAAAAAAAATTATTAGATTCGGATTCTAATGGCAGAATAATCACAAATCAGAATTTGCAGTTGAAAAATTTCTCCGGAATCTTTGCTGCGGGTGATTGCGCAGTTTTAGATTCAGCACAAAGACCAGCATCGGGAGTTTTTGCAGTTAAAGTTGTAAATACATTAGTCAAAAATTTAAAAAAGGATATAGAAGGGGGATCATTAAAAAAGTGGTTTCCTCAAAAGATCGGATTACAAATAGTTAATATATTTCCAAGTCATCATCAAAAGGCTTTTGCTATTTATCGCAATTTTGTTTTTGGCCCTTCTTTTATTCTTTGGATTTTAAAGCATAAAATTGATCTGAACTTTATTAACAAGTTCAGATCAAGAAGGCTAATTATGAAAGGTAGTGGAAAAAATGTTTTATTGAATGATTGTAGGGGTTGTGCAGCTAAGATTCCTCAGATTGTTTTGAATAAATCATTAATAAATTCTAATTTAGATTCTTTTGCTTCATCTCCTGAAGATTCAGTTGAGATTTATCACAATGGTAAAGATATTATCTTGCAAAGTGTAGATGGATTTCCTGCTTTGGTAAGTGATCCTTGGCTAAATGCAAAAATTACTACTTTGCATGCTTGCTCAGATTTGTGGGCATGCGGAGCAAAGCTTTCATCCGCGCAGGCTTTAATATCATTACCAAAAGTTGAAAGGGAATTTCAGAGTTACCTCTTTTCTCAATCCCTTCAAGGTATTAAATCAACAGTTGAGGATCATGGAGGTGAATTACTTGGAGGCCATACTTTCGAGGCAAGAAGTTTAGTAAATAAACCTTATTCATTAGGAATAGATATTTCTTTAACTGTCCAAGGCATTTTGAAAAATGGAGCAAAACCATGGCTTAAATCTGGAATGAATGATGGAGATATTCTTATGATGTCTAGACCTCTCGGCGTTGGGATTTTTTTTGCCGGTCAAATGCAAAATATTAATATGCTAGGAAGCTCTTCAGAAATAATTAATAATTTAGTAAAGAGTCAACAATATTTGATTGATGAAATTTATCTTTTTCAAGATCAATTTAAAGAATCATTAGTCAATGCTGCGACTGACATTACTGGATATGGATTTATTGGACATCTTAAAGAGATGGTTGAATCATCTAATTTATATAGGGAAAGAAATAATCTTGAGCCACTAAAAGTTTTATTAGATTTATTTGCATTTAAAGCTTATCCTGGAATATTTGATTTAATAAGAAAAGATGTTAAAAGTACTTTTTTTGAATCTAATAAAGAAATTTTTGACAAAATTTATAAAGGAAATCAGCAAAAAAGAATAATTAATTTTTTAAACGAAAATTTATTTGATGAAGAGACTTTTAACGAGAGAATATCATTACTGTTAGATCCTCAAACATGTGGACCCTTGTTGATTAGTTGCAATCGTAAATATGAAAATAGTCTTAACGATAAATGGTACAAAGTAGGAGAAGTTATAAAAATGTAATCAATTTCTATTTAATTTGTCAATTTCCAAATATCTTAATCTTTTGATTTCCTTTCCCATTTCCTTCCCTGCATCCCATCCTTCTTTTTTTAATGTTTCTCCATCTTTTTTTGATTTTATGAATTTGTAAATAAATAACCACTTAAACAAGTTACGCCAGTATGGACCTCCATCACAAATTAATAATTTGACTGTCTCATCATTAAGGTTTCTTCCCTCAATAAATTCTGTCCAACTTGATGGAGAAAAATGATTGAATTTTTTTGGGTTGGTTTTTAATATCTTTTTCATATTTGAATAATCTTCTAATATTTTTATCTCACTATTATTGACCAAAAATCTTTGACATGCTTTTTCTAAATCTTTTGAATCTTTTAACAAGTAAAGCATATAATTTCCATTCAACTTTTTAATCCAATTTAGTCCTCTTGAAAATCTTTTATCGACTTTAATATTTTCATTTAAGATTGAGATAATTTCCCATTTATAAATATTCGAAATTACATTATTCAAATTATCATGTTTGAATATTTCAGCTAGTTCCATCCTTATTCGTATGCCGAGTGCAGGAGGACAAATCATTTTCTGATGAATTTCTGAACTTTTCCATGGCCATTGTCTTACTGTTTCTTGAGATTGTTTGAGGGAATTATTTGAAATATTGAAATCTAACCTTGAAGCATATTTTGCACATCTAATTAATCTACTTGGATCATCTGAAATACTTTTACTGTGAAGAAGATTCAATTTTTTGCTTTTTATATCAGAAATTCCTCCATAAAGATCATAGATTTTCCTTGTCGAGACCTCGAATGCTATTGAATTTATCGTGAAATCTCTTCTTTTAAGATCATCCTCAATAGTGCAATTAGTTACTGTAGGATTTAAGCCTGGAGCAGAATAAATTTCTTTTCTTGCAGAAGCAATATCAATTTTATAATCATTAATATTTATTTCTACTGTGTTGTATAGACTAAATTCCTTGATTAAACATAAATCTACATTTATAACATTTTTTTTTATAAATTTTGCCAGAGAAATAGAGGAGCCCTCAATAACAAGATCTATATCCACAGGTTTATAAAAAGATTTTTTGTGGAATTTACTAATTAATAAATCTCTTAAATAACCCCCAACAAAAGCTACTTTAATATTGTTATTAAACTCTATGTATTTAGTAATTAGGTTATATAAATTAAATGGAGTTTTGATTAATTCCGTTTGAATGTAATCAGAGATATCGTTCATTAATTTTAACTTACATAACGAATTGGAGCTAATCTGGGATCTAGAATTTTACTTCCTTTATCACCAAATTTTACTGCTAAAGAAATTTTTTCCCCACTCCCAAAAATATGTATGATTTCACCTTTCCCAAATTTTGAGTGAATTAGTTTATCTCCAACTATCCAGCTTTTACCTTTACTGGGTCCTGAATATAATTTCCTAACTGCATTTATTGGTTTGTTAACGAATTCATTTGCATTGTTTCGATCAACTCTTGTTAAACGATCAAGATGCCAATCTCTTCTAATTGAAACACCACTATTTTGTGGTAATTCGCCATCCATTAAATCTTCAGGTATTTCTGAAAGAAATATTGAAGGAATTGTTGCTTCACGCATTCCACCCCATAATCTTCTTTCTCTTGCATGACTTAAGAAAACTCTTTCTTTGGCTCTAGTAATACCTACATAGCATAATCTTCTTTCCTCTTCAAGAAGTGAGGGATTATCTATTGATCTATGGCTAGGAAAGAGACCTTGTTCTAGTCCAGTGACAAAAACATTTTGAAATTCTAAACCTTTACTATTGTGCAGAGTCATAAGAGTTACAGAGTTGGGATTATTTTTTGTCGTATCATTATCAGTTGTTAATGCTGCTGTAGAAAGAAATCCCTCTACATCTCCACTTTCTGTCTCTTCTTCATATTGAGTGGCTGCATTAATTAGTTCTTGTAAGTTATTTCTTCTATCTTCAGATTCTTCAGTCCCACTAGATAGCAAGTCACTTAAGTAACCACTTTTTTCTAATATAAGTTGTAGTAGTTGAGCAGGGCCTGAATTTTCTAGATAACACAGTAGATCATTCATAACTTCAGTAAATTTATTAATTCCTTTTGATGATCTGCCTATTGTTTCTTCAAGAGTTTGCTTATCATTTATAACTTCCCATAATGGAATATTTAACTTATTAGATAATTCATTAAGTTTTTGGATAGTGGTCTTACCAATCCCTCTTCTGGGAACATTGATGATGCGTAAAAGACTAACGTTATCGGAAGAATTAACAAGTACTTTCAAATATGCTATGACATCTTTAATTTCCCTTCTATCATAAAAACGCAATCCTCCGAAAATTGTATAAGGAATGCGCCACCTCACAAGAGATTCCTCTAATACTCTTGATTGAGCTCTGGTTCGATATAAAATTGCAAAATTTCTCCAAATTGGTTCCTGATTATAATTGTTTAGTGATTTAATTTTATTGGTAATTGCTTCTGCCTCGGAAATTTCATCATCACAGCTGAGTAACTTTAAAAGCTCCCCTTTTTCTTTAGTGGCCCTTAAAACTTTCTCAATTCTTTCAGAGTTATTTTCAATGATTGAATTTGCAGCATCAAGAATATTAGATGATGACCTATAATTTTCTTCTAATTTAATTAAAGATGATTTTGTATCTTCATTAAGTGAAGTTTTAAAATCTTCTTGAAAACCAATTAGGATTCTGAAGTCAGCTGCTCTGAAACTATAAATACTTTGATCAGCATCTCCTACTACAAAAATTGACCTATCTTCCCAACTAAAGAATTTTTTTGGTTCAGTATTTCCAGCAGTAATTAATTTTATAAGTTCATATTGTGTTCTATTTGTGTCTTGATATTCGTCAACCAAAATATGTTTAAATCTGTTGTGCCAGTAATCTCTGACCATATCATTTTGCCTCAATAAGAAAACAGGTAAAAGTAGAAGATCATCAAAGTCTAAAGAATTATTTTTTGAAAGCGAAATCCTATATCTTTTGTAGGCTTCGGCAACTGTTTTGTCAAAATTATTATCTGCTTTTTCTAAAAGATCATTCGAAGTTTGGCATTGATTTTTAGCGTTACTTATTAATCTTTTAATCTTTTTGGGATCATATCTTTTAGGGTCAAGATTCATATCTTGACTTATAATTTCTTTCACTAATGTTTGAGAATCTGTTTCATCGTAAATTGAAAATTGCCTTGTCCATTTTAGACCTTCTGGATCAGAATATTTTTCAATATCGTATCTCAGAAGTCTTGAAAATAAAGAATGGAAAGTACCTATCCAAAGGTTCTGAAGCCTCTCTTGGTGAATGTTTGTTCTTAATTGATTTTGATCAATTTCTTTGAGAGTTGTCCAAGGCTGACCAAATATATTTAAAGCTAATTCTTGCGCTAGAAGAACCTCTAATCTTGCTTTCATTTCTTTAGCAGCTTTATTAGTAAAAGTGACTGCGAGAATGTTATGGGGATCTATAGAATTATTTTCAATAAGATTTGCAATTCTGTGGGTAAGAGCTTTTGTCTTTCCGCTACCTGCACCTGCCACAACTAATAGTGGCCCATAAACATGATTTACTGCTTGAAGTTGCTCATTATTTAAAGATTTAAAAAGAAAATTGTTGGTTTGAGGCACTTTTGGAAGGGTTTTTCAAAAATTAGACTTTACTTTGAGGTTCATTTTCCGTTTCTAGGTCTTTTAAAGCTTTTTTTAAATTTATAAGTTCCTTATTGTTATTAATTATTTCTTCAAATTTATTTTGAGGCATTCTTAATTTAATACTCCGGTCAAGAATTTCTTTTTCCAATCTCTTTTTATATGAGGAAATAAGTTTCTTTGATAATTTTAAATCTTGTTGATCCAAAACTTTTTTAAAATGTATTTTTATATTAGCGGAAAAAATTTTTTTATTTGAATTATTTCAACGATCACTTTGGAATAAAGTTATTAATTAAGAAGCGTTGCGTTAATTTTGAAATTGTATTGTTTTTACAAGCTTTGTACTATTCTATTATTCGAACTTTAAATTTTTTACTTCAGGAATGTCAGTTTCAAAGAATAATCAACTAATGTCCGCTGATATTGAAGTAAATGATTTAAGTAATATAAAAGAATTTATTAATAGTGCAAACTCAAGATTAGATTCAATAACCTCAATAACCAATAATTCGCATGCAATTGCGGCAGACGCTGTAACGGCTATGATTTGCGAAAATCAAGATTCAGTTAATTCAAAAATATCTTTAAATACAACTAACAAGATGTCCGTTTGTTTAAGAGATGGAGAAATAATTCTAAGGATTGTTGCTTATCTTTTAATCTCTAATGACGAATCAGTTTTAGAAAAAAGTTGTTTGAAGGATCTTAAAAATACTTATCTTGCTCTTGGGGTGCCTTTAAGAAATGCAAGAAGGGTTATTGAATTAATGCGAGATGCAACCATCTCTGATTTAAATTCCACAGTTAATAATATGCAGGGAAACAAAGGCTTCCTTCCCGATTTAATTTCTGAAACAGAGTTTCAATTTGAAAGGATAATTAATCTTTTAAATTAGCTATATTTCTTATTTCAGAAGTATGAGAAGTTTGAATTACTGAGTTATTTTCAAGATTTCTAATAGTAGAAAATCTTGATCTTATATGAGTGGATAAAAAGGAAATTCTTTCTTCAGAAACTGTTGTTTTATAAAAAGTTTTAATATGTAAATTATTTTGTTCATCAACAAAATAATTTGATGATGAAATAAAAGATTCTGTATAACCTTTATTTCGTATAACAATTCCTGAATTTTCATCCTTGGGTAAAAATATCAAAATTGTGTTATCACCCTTACTTATATCATCATCTTCCCAATCACTAATAGCTTGCCATTTTATAGAAATGGCTATGCTCGTTAGGTCTAAACTTATTTTGTGATTTTTAAAAATTTCAATTATTTTTTTATTTTTCGGGTTGATATGCTCTATATATATTTTACTAGTTGAGTTTTCAAATTCCTGAAAAGCCAAAGTATGAGTGCTTCTTATGGATTTCCACTCTCCTATACTTTTATCGATAAATTGATTAATTGTTGTTAGATTGTTCGTCAAGTTTATCTTCTGCAGAATGATTTTCTGCTTTTTGAATCATTCGTACCATTGAATCCACCATTAATCTCTTTGCAGAAGTTACTTTTAATCCAGAAGGTGTGGTTGATATTTGTTCTCCAGGGCGATCATATGAAGTTGGTCTAAATGGAGTCATCTAAGAATTTTAAAAAATTAATCGATTCCTATTCTTGCATGAATTCTTATTCATTTAGTTCTTGTTTGCAAAAATGTCATATCTCTATTCTTTTGTGTACAAAATTTTTAACTGTTTCTTTATTTAGGTATTTTATTTTTTGCTAATCCTGAAAGAGTAGCTAAAGCAAACATTCCCAATAAAGCAATTCCTAAAAATAATCCTGCTCCTTGGCTAACTCCAGCTCCAACTGCAACAAGTATAGAGTCGCTGATTAGAAGACTTATTAATAATGCTGGAGTAAATATTTTCCAGCGAGTACCTCCAATACCAATTGCGTAGCTTAGAAAATCAAAAAGACCAGTCATTAGTAAACCTGTCATAAGAAAGAAATTTTCTTCTAGTTGGTTCTGATTAAAACTTTCAATCTTTTTCATTGCTTTCGTGCCTACTAAATTACGTACGGGAACACGACCATAATTTCTTGCGATAAAGAAAGCAGCTTGGCAAAAAACGATATCAGAAAAGATTATTGTCATGTAACCTTTTTGAAATCCTAATAATGAACCAGCTAGCAGAGAATAAGCTGAACTTGGAAGGGCAGGTAAAATAATACTTACTCCTCTAAGTATGAATATTCCAAAAGGAGCCCAAATCCCCATACTTTCTATTTTGTTCCTTAGAGGTTCAATCCCATAATTTTGGATTAAATAAATCAATACAACAAATATTGCTATAAAAAAAACTACTGTGAGAAATTTCTGTATTTTATTCATTATTTTTCTAATAAATTTATTCGAAGTAAATTCTTATTTTTAATATTTGATTCTATCTATAATAGAAATACTAATCAATTAAAATTTTTACAAATTTTTAATCTTATATTTCCTAATCAAAAAAAAATTTTTGTATTTCAGAACTATTTATGGTCGATTCTAAGAATAAATTTAATTCAATTTTTATTAGAAATAGCATTGGTTTAGTCCTTTCGTTAGTTGTTTCCATGTGTATTTCATTAAAACAAGCAAATGCTTTGCCTCATGAATGGGTTGGAGTCACTAAAAGTGAATATGGAGAACAGTTATGGGATAGGCAAAGTATTCAAAGGAATGAGGATGGTTCTGTGAGAGTATTGAGTAAATTTATTCCCAAAACAAAAAGTGAAATTACTAATGATATTCTCTATACAATGGATATAAATTGTTTCGAAAAATCGTTTAGAGACGTTGATGTCTCCATAGATGAATTAAATAGTAATTTCAATGATTTAGCTGATTGGCAAGATCCCAATGGAGATAAACTGATTTTGGGCGTTATTGCTCAAGTCTGCAGAGTGGAAAACTAAAAATTTTAAATTGTAAAAATAAAATAAAAAAATAAAGCATTCTAAATGCCTAGAAAATATAAAACCCTGTCAAACAGGGTTTTAAAGGTGCCAGGACCCAGATTTGAACTGGAGACAATATTAAAAATAGTTAATTTTCAGTATCATAATGATACCAAAAAGACCCTTTTTTTGGGGTTAATTTTTTAACTAACATTCCATATCCATTTGATAAGAATGGTTGTGCAGAATAATTTCTATTACAAAATGGAATGTTATTAACTCCATTAAATATTAGTTGGCTTAATAAAGTATTAAGTATTATTTCTAAAAGGCTTTAAAAAAAATATATGTTTTATTTTTAGTCAATCAAAATTTTAGAGAATATAAAGGGATTTTAATATGAAAGATTTCCTACTAAAAATTTTTAACTTTCTAAAAGATCTTTACAATAAACTTATTAAATTTTTAAAAAGTATTTCACCTGATGAGAAGCCAGTTGAAGAAGAGAAGCCAGTTGAGGATGTAAAGCCTGCTGAAGAAGAGAAGCCAGTTGAGGATGTAAAGCCAGTTGAAGAAGAGAAGCCAGTTGAGGATGTAAAGCCTGCTGAAGAAGAGAAGCCAGTTGAGGATGTAAAGCCTGCTGAAGATGAAAAACCAGTTTAAAAAAGATGGTGTACTGAATGTAATGCTTATGCAACTACAGCAAGCATTTTAAAAGGACTCAAGAAATGGATGATATGAGTGAAAACGTCAGAGCAAACTTCTATGGAGATGGAATGTAAGTTCTGGGGAGTAAAAAAATCAGTAATTTTATTGCTCAACTTACATTCCACTTACATTCCAAAAATATGCCACTCAGAGGGTTCATTTTTGCTCTCTGAGTCTTTCTTTAAATATCCTAAAAAGACCTTTCAGAACATAAATTAGGCATTAAAAAAGCACCTTTTCAGATGCTCATTTAATTCCATAATGGAAGGTGCCAGGACCCAGATTTGAACTGGGGACACGGCGATTTTCAGTCGCCTGCTCTACCAACTGAGCTATCCCGGCTCTAATCTATACACTCTAAATTATGATGTGTAGTTTGTGAAACCCTTTCATTAAAAATTTTATATCTTCATTTAATATCCATAAAACTATTATTTTGCATTAATCGCTAACAAGGCAGTACCATATGAAGTGTTTTTTTTACATGAAACTATTGGTATATTGATAATTTTTTCTCTTATTTTTCTCCATTGTGGGTTTTGTGAACCTCCACCAATAGTAATAATTTTTTTTGGAAGAGAACCTGTTAGTTCACTTAGTTTTTCCCATCCTCTCAGTTCGATCTTAGCTAGTCCCTCGAATAATGCATGTAAATAAAGTGAGTCGCTTACTGGTCTAGGTTCTAGTATCGGCTCTAAATTAGAATTATTAACAGGAAATCTCTCTCCTTTACTATTAAGAGGTAAAAGATCCAAAGAAGTGTTTTTCGATGGATTAATTTGTCGACTAAGTTCCTTTATTTCTAAATCAGAAAAGAACTTAGACAAGATACCGCAACCCGCATTTGATGCTCCTCCACATATCCAATCGCCGTTTACTCTATGTGTTGTAATTCCCTTTTTTTTTATAGGGTTTTCAATAATTTTTTTTACCACAATTGTTGTTCCTAAAACTGTCAGACCATCTTCTTTACCTAAACCTGCAGCTATTAAACTTGCATTAGAGTCTGTGGTGCCTGAGATTAATATTAATCTCTTATTCAATTTATATCTCTCTGCTAAATCAAAATTCACTTGTCCAATAATTTTCCCACTTTTTATTATTTGAGGTAGGCATTTTTGCCATGAAGTATTGAGATAGCTTTTTGGCCATGATTCTTTTTTTAGATCCCAACCAAGTTTTAGATTATTACCTTCTTCTCCATGAGCCCAATCTTTTAAAAACCAACCAGTGATCCAATCAGATTGATGTCGTAAAAGTATGTTTGTTCCATATTTATCTATTAGTTTTAATGCTTTAGCAAGACTACTGTATGGAGTTCGTAGATGATCTTCTTCAGAAGTTAGTGATTCAAGATGGATTTTATGTTCATTACATGCTTGGTCATAAGGTATTGCTTCTCCTATAGGCTTCCCATTTAAATTACATGCTGTCAAGGTTCCTGAGGTGCCCGAGATAGCCAATTTATTAAGTTTAATTTTCACCTCAATAGGTAGATTAACTAGAAGATTTTCACAAGAATTGATCCAAGAATTTGGATTTTTAAAGCTGTATGAATAAGGTACTGAATTTGAATATACTAATTTCTTATTAAGATTAATTATTGATATTCTTGCACCACTGGTTCCAAAATCTAACCCTCCATAAAAATCATCAGGCATAGAAAAAAATTTTATAAAAAGATTTTGGAAGCCTCTGCTAATTGGGCTGCTTTCCCCTCTACATTTTCCCAAGGGAGCTCAAGATCCCTTCTGCCAAAATGTCCATAGGACGCAGTCTTTCTAAAAAATTTACCTCCCATTTTTTTTGGTAGATTTCTTAAGTTAAATTCTTTTATTATTGCTGCTGGTCTTAAATCGAAGTGCTCTTTAATAAGCTTGGTCAAATTAGCTTGTGAAATAACACCTGTATCAAAAGTTTCCACGAGAATGGAAATTGGTTTTGCTACTCCAATTGCATAACTTAGTTGTACTTCTGCTTTTTTTGCCAATTTTGCTTTCACAATGCTTTTAGCTACATAACGTGCTGCATAAGCGGCTGATCTATCTACTTTTGTGGGATCTTTACCAGAAAATGCCCCTCCTCCGTGTCTTGCATATCCGCCATAAGTATCTACGATAATTTTTCTACCAGTTAGCCCCGCATCTCCTTGAGGCCCCCCTACTACAAATTTTCCCGTGGGGTTTACAAGAAATCTTGTCTTGCTAGTGTTTGGTTTGATTTCTAAATCTTCAGTAGCAGGAATTACAACATGCTTCCATAAATCTTCTTTAATTATTTGACGAATTTCTTCTTCGTTTGTTATCCCATTAATCTCAGGATTATGTTGAGTTGAAATTAAAATCGTGTTAATAGAGACTGGTAACCCTTTTTCGTAATCAATGCTTACTTGAGTTTTACCATCAGGTAGTAGATAGTTAAGGACTTTTTCATGCCTTACTTTGGCAAGTTGAATGGCTAATCTATGCGCCAAGCTAATCGGTAAGGGCATTAATTCAGGCGTCTCATCGCATGCATAGCCAAACATTATGCCTTGGTCACCAGCTCCGGTATTATCTTCCAAATCATCGTTAACATCATCCGCTTCGTTTACTCCTTGAGAAATATCCGGTGATTGTTCGTCAAGTGCTACTAAAACAGCACAACTATTTGCGTCAAAACCACCTGCTCTATACCCTTCATACCCAATTTCTTTAATTACATTTCTAACAAGTTTTATATAATCGACTTTTGCTTTTGAAGTTATTTCTCCAGTGAGTAAACAAAGACCTGTATTAACCACAGTTTCGCATGCTACTCTGCTTTCTGGATCTTCTGTCAATAAAGCATCTAAAACAGCGTCACTAATTTGATCACATATTTTATCAGGATGACCTTCAGTAACGGATTCCGAAGTGAAAATGAAATCACTCATTTACAAATAATTTTGAATTTAGACTTTATCCTAAATTAGATTATCGTTACAAATCAATTAATGTAAATTAAGTAATACTTGTACAAGAACAATGAGGCTTAAATTCTGATATTCGTATACAAAATTAAAAAGTAAATTTATACTGTTTCAGATGACGCTGTAGTGATTTCTTCATTATCGTCAGTTTGTTCAAATAACATTTGTTTGTATTTTGCAGCCATTTCTTCAGCTTTACTAAAAACTTTTTGAGGATCTGTTAACATATCGCCTGGTTCAGGTTCAAGTGCTTTAGTAGATAATGAAATTCTTCCTCTTTCTGAATCAAGGTCAATTATCATAACTTTCATTTGGTCATTCACATTTAAAACATTATGAGGAGTCTCAATATGTTCATGACTAATCTCAGAAATGTGCAATAGGCCACTAACTCCACCAATATCAATAAAGGCTCCATAAGGTTTAATACCTTTTACAGAACCAACAACAACTTCGCCTACCTCGAGTCGGTTCATTTTTTTCTCAACCAAAGCTCTTCTATGACTTAGTACTAATCTATTTCTCTCTTCATCAACTTCAAGAAATTTTAAGGGTAAATATTCACCTTCTAAGTCATCTTTAATTTTTCGAGCACTTATATGAGAGCCAGGGATAAAACCTCTTAAGCCTTCTACCCTAACGAGAGCTCCGCCTCTGTTTGTAGCAAAAACTTCAGAATATATAGTTGCATCCTCTTTTTGGAGTTGTCTAACCCTTTCCCAGGCTCTTTGATATTCAATTCTTCTAATGGAGAGGGCTAGTTGGCCATCTTCATTTTCCTCGCTCATTATGAAAAATTCTCTACTTTCTGAAGGTTGTAAAACATCATTAAGCCCTTCAACTCTATTTATTGAAACCTCCTGAACTGGCATAAAAGCAGCTGTTTTTGCCCCTATATCTATCATGGCTCCTTTAGGCTCAAGAGCAAAAACGGTCCCTTTAACTAGATCGCCAGGCTTAAAGTTATAGTCATACTTACCCAAAAGTGATGCAAATTCTTCTTGTGTGAATCCTGCGTTGTCAAAATCCGTATTTGTTCTGCTAGAGGAAGAATCTGCTGAAGGGATATCGCTCTTCTCGAATGATAAATCTTCCTCATTTTGGGATGATGAATCATTGTCTAACTCAGACGAATTTTTAATTTCTTGATCTTCAGAAAGTTCTTTAATTGTTTGAGAAGAATTTTCGTTCATTTTTTGTATCGCAGACTACCTGAGGTAGTTAGAAAGGAATGCTACTAGCCTGCAAACCAATAGCAAAGAATATTTGTGATATGTATTCTACACTTTAAAACGCTGTATTTTATGAAATTGAAGCGAATTGGTTTATTGAACTTCCTTTTAGAGATTCAAGAGTAGAAATAAAATCTTTTACCCCATTAAATTTTCTGTAAACAGAAGCATACCTTATGTAAGCGACTTCGTTCTCTTTCCTAAGATTTTTGAGTATTAGTTCTCCGATTTGTGAAGATTTAATATCTTTATTAGAGTCTTGAACTATTTGTGATTCAATTCCATCTACGAAATTAATAATTGCTTCACTGCTGAAGTTAGTTTTTTCACAAGCTCTTGATATACCAGTGAATAATTTTTGTTTATCAAACAGTTCTCTGCTACCGTCTTTCTTTATAACTGAAACTGGCATTGATTCCACTCTTTCATAAGTCGTAAATCTAAAGCTGCAATTTAAGCACTCTCTTCTTCTTCGAACACTCTTGCCACTATCAGCAGATCTTGATTCCAAAACTCTGCTATCTGTGTTTTGACAGGTTGGACACTGCATGTGGTGAAATAAGCTGCACTTCAACTCTAATAGTAGAGTAATATCTTAATTATGAAAAGTAAAAAAAAACCTCTTGTTAAAGAGGTTTTTTCTGAGTTCATTTTCTATCGAATTTAGGAGGGTCTCTAAAGGCGACAGCAAAGAATAAGGTAACAACTGCGAGAGTTAGAATAAGAACGTAAGCAAAAGCTTCCATAAGATTAAATAAATAAGTTTAGTTTAGACCCTTCCTGGTATTCTTCTTGTGGTTTCGTCACCAAGTTTCTTGAATAAACCAAATTCAACTTGGTCTCCAATCTCAGCATCAATACCAGCAAAGGAATTTCTGTAAAGAGTTCTTGAAGCATGCCACCAGTGGCCGAACAAGAATAGCAATCCGAAACATAAATGTGCATATGTAAACCACGCTCTCGGTGAGCTACGGAATACACCATCAGATTTATATGTCTCTCTGTCAAACTTGAATGCTTCGCCAAGTTGAGCCTTTCTAGCTAATCTTTTAACTACTGCAGGATCTGTAAATGTTTGTCCATCTAGGTCTCCTCCATAGATAGTTGCAGTGATACCAGTCTGTTCAAATGAATACTTTGCTTCAGCTCTTCTAAATGGAATATCTGCCCTTACATTGCCTTCTTTGTCTTCAAGAATAACAGGGAAGTTTTCAAAGAAATTAGGAATTCTTCTAACTTCTAATTCGTTACCTTCCTTGTCTTGAAAAGCAATGTGACCTTGCCAACCAGTTGGTAATCCATCACCATTTACAAGAGCTCCAACTCTAAATAGTCCTCCTTTAGCAGGACTATTCCCAACATAATCATAGAAGGCTAGTTTTTCTGGAATCGATGCATATGCCTCTGATTTAGTAGCACCATTATCTATAGCTGCTTGCACTCTTCTGTTAATTTCAGTTTTAAAATAGCCTGAGTCCCATTGATATCTTGTAGGTCCAAAAAGCTCTACAGGAGTTGTTGCAGAACCGTACCACATTGTTCCGGAAACAACAAAAGATACAAACAATACAGCGGCTAGAGCACTAGCTAAGACTCCTTCGAGACTTCCAAGTTTTAGTGCTCTATAAAGTCTTTCTCCAGGTCTATTGGTGATGTGAAAAATACCTCCAATAATACCCATAAGTCCTGCTGCAATATGATTAGCAACAATACCACCCGGATTAAAAGGATTAAATCCTTCTACTCCCCAGGAAGGAGCCACAGGTTCTACATGACCAGTTAAGCCATAAGGGTCGGAAACCCAAATCCCCACGTTTGCGCAATGAAAAGCTCCAAAACCAAAACAGGTTAGTCCAGCTAGAAGAAGGTGAATTCCGAAAATTCTTGGTAAATCAAGAGCAGGCTCACCAGTTCTTGAATCTTCCCATAAATCTAAGTCCCAGTAGGTCCAGTGCCAAATAGAGGCCAACATTAATAGACCACTAAATACTATGTGAGCTGCTGCAACCCCTTCAAAACTCCAGAATCCAGGATCAACTCCAGTAGCACCAGTAATATCCCATCCGTTCCAACTACTTGTGATACCTAGTCTTGCCATGAAAGGCATAACGTACATCCCCTGTCTCCACATTGGATTGAGAACAGCATCAGAAGGATCAAAAATGGCTAATTCATAAAGAGCCATTGAACCGGCCCAGCCGGCTAATAATGCAGTATGCATAAGATGCACAGCAAGTAGTCGACCTGGGTCATTAATAACTACTGTGTGAACTCGATACCAAGGCAATCCCATCGGTTAATTTCTAGTAACTATGCTGTATAAACAGCTAAACATCACGATAGTAAGGGTTTTTTAGGCTTTGAGGGATTTTTGTAAATAAATTTATTTTCTTGCAAAAATTGGGCAAATCAATTGGCAGAACTGAGTTTTTAAGGAATTTTGGGCCAAAAACTGTTAATATTTTGGTCACAATTCTCAAAGTAAAACGCCAAAATAAGAAAAATAATTAAAAAAATGGCAACTATCAGATTTATTCGTGAGGATTTAGAGGTCCAATGCAATCCGGGTGAAAATTTAAGGGAACTTGTAATGAAAGAGAATTTACAGCTTTATGGATTAAAAGGTATTTTAGGAAATTGTGGAGGCGCGGGACAATGCAGCACTTGTTTTATTTCAGTTGAAGGTGGAAATAAAAATTCTTTGAGCCCTCTTACATCTGTTGAAGAAGAAAAACTCAAAAATAGACCAGAAAATTGGCGCCTTGCATGTCAAACATTGATAAAATCATCCGCCGTAATTTTAACAAAACCACAATCCCCCCCCCTCAAATTTGGAAGAATTAAAAAAAATTAGTGAAAATAAAAAATTACCGCGATAAATAAATTGTTTAAGTCTGTTAATCAGTTTATAAAATTTGTTTATTTTTCCACTTTATTCCAAGTTATACGTCTATAGTCTTATTACTTAACTATAGAACTAACAATTACATGGAAACAACTAACTTTGGATTCGTAGCTAGTCTTTTGTTTGTAGGGGTGCCAACAATATTCCTAATAGGTTTATTTATTTCTACACAAGATGGAGAAAAATCAAGCTTCTACTCTGACTCTAGTAAAGGTAGGCTTGGACCAAAACGTTAATGCTTTAATAAATGCTTTGCATTTCAGTAGAAGAATTTTCATTTTGGAAAAAAAAGCAACTTTCTAAAGGAGGCGATGAACAATCTTTTGCTGTTTTACTTGATTGTGTAGGCGGTTTATCGACTAGTGATCTAAACCTGAAAATTATAAATCCTAGGGAAACCTTACATTTAAAAAAAAATTTAGAATTTTTGGAATCTGTTTGGGATGATCATTTATTAAAATCTTCTCCAATTCAATACCTTTGTGGAAAAGCTTTTTGGAGAGACTTAAAATTAATAGTTACAAATAAAGTACTTATTCCCAGACCAGAAACAGAGCTCGTAGTAGACATTGTTTTCAAGATATTTCGAAGGAAGTCAGAGAAATTATTTTTTGCTGAATTAGGAACTGGATCAGGCGCTATAAGTATTGCATTGGCTTTGGCTTATCCATTGAGCAAGGGAGTAGTAACTGATATAGATCAAGACGCATTAGAAATAGCCACTAAAAATTATACAAATTCTTCCAAACAATCGAATTTGAAATTTTATTGTGGAAATTGGTGGTCACCTCTTGAAAATTTTAAAGGAAAATTAGACCTTGCTGTTTCAAACCCCCCATATATTCCTAGAGATACTTATGAAAAATTACCCAAAGAAGTTAAGAATTTCGAACCTAAAGTCGCTTTATTAGGCGGCGAAGATGGTTTAGAACACATTAGGGAAATAATACAAAAAGCACCATTTTTTTTAAAAGAGAAGGGTTGGCTAATTTTAGAAAATCATTTTGATCAGGGAGAAAAAGTAAAACAACTTCTTATTAAAAATAAATTTACATCAATAGAAATTGTGAATGATCTTTCAGGTATTGGTAGGTTTACCATTGGAAGATATAAATAAATTATTACAGGTTCATACTCTAAATGAATTTAGTAGACAGCAAATGCGCTATGAAGATCCTTAAAGGTGGTTTACCTATAATCTTCCCAACTGACACATTACCTGCGATTGGATGCTTGCCAAAATTTTCAAATGTTATTTACAAATTCAAAAAAAGAGATAGAGATAAACCCTTAATTCTTATGGGATCAGAACATAAACAATTAATTGATTATGTTCATGAATCAGCTAAAGAAGATTATGAAAATATGGCTTCAAAATATTGGCCTGGAGCTCTAACAATGGTTATTCCTGCTTCAGAAAAGCAGACTACAATCCTCACAAGCAATGATCTTACTCTTGGGTTGAGGATTCCAAATTCATATATGGCGCAATCTCTCATGAGAGAAACAGGCCCATTGTTAACTTCAAGTGCAAATATCTCAGGTTCTAAAGGATCATCTACAGTTGAAGGTATTGCTCTAGATTTCCCTTCGGTAAAAATTTTGGGGCCTATCCCCTGGGAAAAATTGAGTGGGAAAGCTAGTACTATTATATTTTGGAAGAAAAGTGGAGATTGGAGACTAATTAGAGAAGGAGAAGTATTAGTTAGGGAGTTATATTAATGTTTTTATTATTATTTTTTGTTTTATTAATTCAATTTTTTACTTATTGGATATTTGAACCCATTGCATCTTTTTTAGGGTATGTTCTCGAAATAAGATTATTTCCTATCATTGCTCTGATAGGTTTAGTCTTTTTATTTTCAGCAAAGAATATTGAACAGAATTAAATAAATCAAAATGCCGGCTAACAGATTTGAACTGATGACCTTCGCTTTACAAAAGCGCTGCTCTACCGCTGAGCTAAGCCGGCAATTTCTTCATCTTACAATTAGGGAGGGTCAATTATCAGTATTTTTTTAGCTTTTTTTAAATTTATTACTTTTTGATATCTTTGTTAGCTTTATCAGTTTTATCAGTTTTTTTGAATTTTATTTCTCCTGAAATAGTTCTTTTGATTGGCAAATTGGCAACTAGTGCGGTCATTCTATCCTCAGTCTCCAAACTTACTGCCACCTCCTCAAAATCAATTTCAACATATTTAGCAACAACATCAAGGATCTCTTTCCTCATTTTATCTAAAAGATCAGTTGTTAAGGAACTCATATCAACTCTGTCGTGAGCAAGTACAAGTTGTAATCTTTCTCTAGCTGTATTCGCACTAGACGTTTCTCTGCCTAGTAATTTATTTATAAGATCTCTGAGAGTCATCATTTTAAAAAACCTTTGTTTGCATTAATCTCATGAATTTATCTTTAAGACTTTTGCCTTCTTTTTTAAGATCGATAATTGGTACATCTTTATTTGTAAGTCTTTGAGAAACATTCAAATAACATTTTTTTGCAGGAGATCTACCATCTGAAAGTGTCAGTGGTTCTCCTCTATTTGTACTTATTATTACTTGTTCATCTTCTAAGACAATCCCTAATAAAGGCAAAGAAAGGATCCCTTGAACATCCTCGATGGATAACATTTCTTGACTAGCCATCATGTTAGGGCGAACTCTATTGATTACAAGTTGAATAGGCCCAATATCTGAAGTATTAAGAATCCCTATTACTCTATCTGCATCCCGCACTGCTGATAATTCCGGGTTTGTTACAACAATAGCTTCTTTACAGGCTGCAAGAGCATTTTTAAAGCCATCTTCTACACCAGCAGGACAATCTACTAGGACAAAATCAAATTTCTCACTAAGTAGCTCACTAATTTTTTTCATATCTTCGGGTTTCATCCAATCCAACATCCTTGGATCTCCAGCAGGTAGAAGAGCAAGATTAGGTTCCTTTTTATGTCTAACCAATGCTTGGTCAAGACGACAATTTTTGTCTAGAACATCTTGAGCCGTATAAATGATGCGATTTTCTAATCCTAGAAGAAGATCTAAATTTCTTAAGCCAAAATCAGCATCTAATACAGCAGTTGTTGCTCCGCTATTAGCAAGTGCTATTCCTAGGTTTGCAGTTAAAGTTGTTTTGCCAACTCCTCCTTTACCTGAACAAATTAATATTGTGCGAGTATTCTTCCCCACGATTTTTAAGATTTTACAAATAATAAAGCCACTTGCAGAAAGTTAAATATTTTAAAGATTAAGTAATTCTTAAATTTATCTATTTTGAATTAATTTATTGCAAATTATTGATTAATTTTTATTTTCGATTAAGTGTGGTTTGATAATTATCGTTTGTTTATCTATTACCGCAATCTCTGGATAACAATTTTTAGGTTTATCCTTTGGTCCTATAGCTATCATATCTGCAATTCTCAACTGTAAAGGGTTTAGATAAAGTGATGCAATAGATGCATTTTTATTTCCACTTTTCCCTGCGAATGCGATCCCTAGTAATTTGCCCCAAACATAAATATTTTTCTTAGCAGAAACAATTGCTCCTGGATTAACGTCTCCAATAATGCATAGGTTTCCATTTGAAGATATTCTTTCACCGGATCGTACTGTTCCTTTGTGAAGGATATCGTCTTTCTTTTTTGAATTTATCGACAGTAACTTTTTTTTAATATCTGGCTCTTTAATAAAAACTGAATCAATTTTTAAAGACTTCCCACTTAATACTGTATTTCTATTATTTGAGTAAATGCGCAAAGAACAAACATTAATTTTGTTAAGGTGGGTTTTTAATTTTGCTAATTGAAGAGAACTTATTGACTCGCTGACAGCAAAAATTCTTGCTTCTAAAGGTTCCTTGATGGAAGAAAACCTTTTTAATGTTTCATGGATATTATCTAAATCTAATAAAGAAAAAATCTCTAGATATTCAATCTTAGAATTTTTTAAAACAATTTTCATTGAATTAAATCTAGGGATTGTTTTTTATTAATGAAATTTCATTTTTAATTTCATTTTTGATCATATCTGGATAAATAATTAAAGAGCTTTCCTCAGATCTCATTAAAGTTTTTATTAATGCAGAACTATTTTCTAATGCGCTTTGATGAGTGCCGTCCCATATTTTTAGCGCATTATTAGATTCAAAACCTTTAAAAGACTTTTCCTTAATGCCACAAAATATTTCTGAATCATAACCATTCTTTTCACATAATTTTGTGGCAAATGCAAGGATTTTTAATCTATTCATTTTACTTAAAAAACTTATGTCTGAGCCCTTCAATAAATCTCTGTCAATAAACATTTTGCATAGCGTAGAAAGTGGCTCAAAAGATTCATCTTTCCATCTAATCAAATGATAATAAAAAGTTATATCATCATTTCTTATGAAATCATCAAAATCAACCTTTGAAGGTGAAAAAATCCATTTATATAGAGAATTATCTAACCAAATATTCTTTTCATAATTATGTTTTATTGTGTGTAATATTTTTTCTAGAATCCATGTTGATATTTCATTTATCTTGTGATTGTAGATAGTTCTGTACATCAAGTTTCTAAGAACAAGGAAATGCTCAATTGCGATCACTCCTTTTGGTTTGATTCCAATATTCCCATCAGGTGAAAAGGTAAGAGCTGAAATTATTCTCTCTAAATCTACTAAACCGTAGTTAGTACCTGTGTTGTAACTATCGCGTAAAAGATAATCGAGACGATCGCAATCAATCTCACTACTTATCAATGTTTTTAAAGGTTTTGAAAATAGTTGTTTTGATTGAAATAATTCACAAATTTTTCTGGGTAAATCCTTGTCATACTTTTTGAGGATTGAATTTATTGGAGAATAATTTTTAACTAAATTTTCAGACCATTGTTCGTGATCATGCTCGAATATTGTTTCGCTGGTATGGCTTAAAGGTCCATGACCTAAATCATGTAGTAGAGCTGCTCCATAAAGAACAAATTTATTTTCACAAAATGAAGATTTACTTTCAATTAATCTCTTAAAAATTTTTCTAGCTATACAAAAAACACCAATTGAGTGAGTAAATCTACTCGATTCTGCACCATGAAAAAGTAATGATGCCGCTCCAAGTTGTTTTATTCTTCTTAGTCTTTGAAAAGCAACTGTATCAATTAATTCCATAATCATTAATTCTTCTGGCTTTCCTGCATCAAATACTATTTCTTTATGAATTGGGTCATGAAAAATTCTTTTAATACTCATATTTTTAAAATTTTTTATTTTCAATCTTTAGCCATTTAAAGATTTAATTTCTTCATCGTTTAATTCAATTGTTTGAACTGGAACTTCTTCTTTTTCTAAAAGCGACCCTAAAAATAATTCCGCATTCCTCACCCATTTATCGTCAGTACTTCCAAAATCACTTGCATCCGGTAGATCAAGTAATTTGTCAGGTGTTATACCTTGGCCTTGAATATTATTACCATCTGGTGTTAAGTAACTAGCCACTGTTATAGCAATACCACTATCTTCTCCCAAACTTTTTAGGGATTGAATTAAACCTTTACCATAAGTTTGTTCTCCCATAAGAATTGACCTCTCATTATCTTGTAAAGAACCAGCAAGTATTTCACTGGCACTTGCAGTGCCTTTATTTACTAAAGTCACCATTGGTCCATCAAAAGATGTCTCTTTTTGAGAAATAATTGCATCTTTGATTCCATTTCTATCTTTTGTCTCGACTACGGGTTTCTCAATCAATAATGAGTCTGCAACTGCAATACCTGAGCTTACTAGTCCCCCTGAATTATTTCTAAGATCCAAGATTAAGCCCTCAACCTCTTTTTCTTTTAACTCTTGAAGAGCCTCTTCAACTTTTTTGGGTACGCTTTCGCTAAATTGAGTTATCCTTAAATACCCTATTGTGTGTGAATCGTCTCTTAATCTTTTTGTTCTAACCGGTCTTAGATCTACTGATCTCCTCTCTAAATCGACTTCCCTAATTTCTCCTAATTCCCCAGATAATTCAACTAAAACTTTTGTCCCTGATGCACCTCTTAATTTAGCGGCGGTATTTGCAAGCCCTAATTTTTCTGATGAGATTCCATCCACTGTCTCGATAATGTCCCCGCTCACTATTCCAGCTTCTTCAGCTGGCGACCCCCCAAGAGTAGAAATAACTTTAACTTTATTGTTATCATCTTCACCTAATTGAAGCCCAACACCATTAATTTCACTCCCAAAATTACTTGATTTCAGTAGCTCATAATCTTTGGGGCGTAAAACTCTCGTGTAGGGATCGTCTAGAGGTCTTAACATGTCTTCAATTGCGGAATAAGCTTCTTCACTTGTTTCAATTTGTTTCTGTAACGTCTTTTGTCTAATTCTTTTCCATTGGATTTCATCAAACTTTTCTGGATCATAAAAACCTTCGTTTACCAAGGTCCAAGCGTCAAGTACTAATTGCCTGCTATCACTGAGAGCATCCACTCTTTCAATCAAGAAAAGATTGATAGAAAAAACAACGATCATTAAGACAGTGATCATAGTTTTGAATGTTAAAAGTTTGTTAAAAGATGAATTCATTGGGTTAAGTGTTAACACCAAGTATAAGAATTTTAAGTAAGCTCTTTATATCAAAGCTAATTTTTTTTTGGATGGCGAATTCCTCATCTGTTTATGACTGGTTTCAAGAAAGGCTTGAAATCCAAGACATAACTGACGACGTAACTTCCAAGTACGTACCCCCTCACGTAAATATTTTTTATTGTTTAGGAGGCATAACTTTAGTATGCTTCTTAATTCAATTTGCAACAGGTTTTGCAATGACTTTTTACTATAAGCCTACTGTTACACAAGCTTATAGTTCAGTCAGTTATTTAATGACCGATGTAAGCTTTGGATGGTTAATAAGATCCGTGCATAGATGGAGTGCATCAATGATGGTTTTGATGTTAATCCTTCATGTCTTTAGGGTTTATCTAACCGGAGGCTTTAAAAGACCAAGAGAATTAACTTGGGTTACAGGTGTTGTAATGGCAGTCATAACTGTCGCTTTTGGAGTAACAGGTTACTCTCTACCTTGGGATCAGGTGGGTTATTGGGCAGTTAAGATTGTTTCAGGTGTCCCTGCTGCAATACCAGTAATCGGAGACTTTATGGTTGAACTTCTTAGAGGTGGAGAAAGTGTTGGACAATCAACATTAACAAGATTTTATAGTCTTCATACTTTTGTATTGCCATGGTCATTAGCAGTTTTCATGTTGATGCACTTTTTAATGATTCGTAAACAGGGTATTTCAGGTCCTTTATAAACCCTTATACTAAAACCATTATTAGTTTTTTCATATGTCTACGTTAAAAAAACCAGATCTGTCTGATCCAAAATTGAGAGCAAAGTTAGCTAAAGGTATGGGACATAATTATTATGGTGAACCAGCTTGGCCAAATGATTTATTATATATCTTCCCTGTTGTTATCTTAGGAACTATTGCCTGCGTAGTTGGATTAGCAGTTCTTGATCCTGCGATGTTGGGAGACAAAGCTAATCCTTTCGCAACACCCCTTGAAATACTTCCTGAATGGTACCTTTACCCAGTTTTTCAAATACTTAGAGTTGTTCCTAATAAACTTTTAGGTATTGCACTTCAAACATTAATCCCACTTGGATTAATGATTTTACCCTTTATCGAAAACGTTAATAAATTTTCTAATCCATTTAGAAGACCAATAGCAATGTCTGTTTTCTTATTTGGAACTTTTCTAACAATATACCTAGGTATTGGGGCATGCTTGCCAATTGATAAATCACTAACCTTAGGACTTTTTTAGACTCAAATTTTAAACATATCTAGATCGTTATATTCATTCCTTAAAAAATGATTCATCAATAAAAATCCTACAATAGTCCAAGTTTGATATGTTCTTGATTGTTGTCCAACCCAAGTACCTGTAGGACCATCAAAATATTCTGCCCATTCTTGCTTAGGTAATTGATTGAGTTGACACCAATATGATTCCTCTATTAAAGATTTCATTTCTTCCATGAGGATCACATCGTCTGAACCATAATGTTTTTGATGCAATAGGACAGCCGTACCAAAAAACCAAAGTAAGCTTGGCCAATGACCGCCATTATGGTAACTCCAAGGCCAATTCTTTGGATCAGATCCAGTTTTATTTTGCCATTCCTCGACATCCATATGAGGATGACAAATTCTCATAGGCATTTGAGCCATCAAATGCTGTCTGTTATGTAAAACTAATCTAAATAGAGCTCTTTGTTCTTCAGGAGGCAGAACTCCGAACATACATGCTAAAGAATTGCCTAAACTGTAAAATCGAAAGTCAGGCCTTCCTGTCCTAATATTACCTATTAAGTAACCACCTCTATTCTCTAACCAATCTTGTAGCCATGAGGGAACCACTTGAGGTTGAACGTTAAATTCATTGAAGTGTTGATCATCACCATATTGCTCAGTTGGCCTTCTTCTTAAAATTTGCATTGTTTGGCTGGTAACCCAATAATGCTTTAAAAGAAAACTTCCTAAATCCCTAACCCATTGATTTGTAAGAATAAGTCTTTGGTCTAAAAGTCTACTAACATGATCTGCTCTACTTAGTTCCATTAAATGAATGCAACTTTTTAAACATCCATGAAGTAAAACTTCAACTTCTAGTGGTGCTCCCCATACATCCATGGGTCTATCAATCATAAATGCGCAATCTGGAACAAAAAGTACTGGAGTACCCTCAAATGTTGGATGTAGAACTAGATCTAGTAGAAGTTGAATACCTCTTTGAACGCTTTGACTTTTCCCAAATGCATAATCACCGCTTTTATTGACATAATACCAACATAAAATGGGCCACCATAAACTTGCATCAGCTGAAGTGATCCTCCCTATTGATCTCTGACCATAGTCTCCAATGAGCTGTCCATTTTCTTCAACGAAACTAGTAGGAAATACACCACGCGTTTGGTAATTAGAGCTTTGTAACTCAAGGCATACACTTAGGAACTTTTTAACAATTTCGTATCTTTTTTGGGTAATGAGGTAAATCATTACGGGAACATTGTCTCTTAAAAATATTTCTCCATAATTTAATTTTTTATTTTTTGTTGGGTGTTCTAGTGCAGCGACGCTTCCCACTAACTCGCCTGATATCTCAACCAAGGTCTTTTCGAAGTGTTTTTTTGCATTTGTTACAATTTTCTCCTCTTCAGAACTTGGTCTTACTCTTAAATTTTTTTGACTAAATCTTTCTGCCATTTCATTTATATCCCTTTATTTAAGCCTAGTTGTTTAATGAGACTTTGATCAAATAAAAAATTAAAAAAAAATTTTTGTATAAAAGGTTGCACAATTACAGTTGGATGGTTTAGTATTTTCTTCTGGGCAGAAATATACTTTTTGCATTATTCAGGAAATTATCTTAAATCTATTTTTTGATAAATGAATGAATTTTTTGGAGATTTGATTTCGATCATTATTTTCAGCCAGAAGAAGGTTTTTACCTTCGAAATGAGTTGATCACTTGTTGTTTAACTCTGCACCTAGAAAATTTAAAAACTTAGGAACTGATGCTTTTATTGCGTCAAGAACAACTAAATTTTTTTTAGTTTTTTCAAGATGTATATGCAATAAAGGTGTGAGGTCCCGTCAAGAATATATAAAAATGTCATCAATTGCTAACTTTTAGCTTTGATGCAAACGGATCTGAGATCTTGGAAAGTCACTTTAAAATATTTTTAATGTGCACTCAATGTAATCCTTAAAATTTAAGGAGGCTAAAACTAAATTCAAAAACTGAAGTTTTTATTTGGATAAAGCAATTCAATTTGAGTAGATTTATCTACAAAAGGATTTGAACACAACGGAGAGTTTGATCCTGGCTCAGGATGAACGCTGGCGGCGTGCTTAACACATGCAAGTCGAACGAACCTTCGGGTTAGTGGCGGACGGGTGAGTAACGCGTGAGAATCTGCCCTCAGGAGGGGGATAACGGTTGGAAACGACCGCTAATACCCCATATGCCTACTGGTGAAACGAATTTCGCCTGAGGATGAGCTCGCGTCTGATTAGCTAGTTGGTGAGGTAATGGCTCACCAAGGCTTCGATCAGTAGCTGGTCTGAGAGGATGATCAGCCACACTGGGACTGAGACACGGCCCAGACTCCTACGGGAGGCAGCAGTGGGGAATTTTCCGCAATGGGCGAAAGCCTGACGGAGCAACGCCGCGTGAGGGACGAAGGCCTCTGGGCTGTAAACCTCTTTTCTCAAGGAAGAAGATATGACGGTACTTGAGGAATAAGCCACGGCTAATTCCGTGCCAGCAGCCGCGGTAATACGGGAGTGGCAAGCGTTATCCGGAATTATTGGGCGTAAAGCGTCCGCAGGCGGCTTTTCAAGTCTGCTGTTAAAGCGTGGAGCTTAACTCCATCATGGCAGTGGAAACTGAAAGGCTTGAGTATGGTAGGGGCAGAGGGAATTCCCGGTGTAGCGGTGAAATGCGTAGATATCGGGAAGAACACCAGTGGCGAAGGCGCTCTGCTGGGCCATTACTGACGCTCATGGACGAAAGCCAGGGGAGCGAAAGGGATTAGATACCCCTGTAGTCCTGGCCGTAAACGATGAACACTAGGTGTCGGGGGAATCGACCCCTTCGGTGTCGTAGCTAACGCGTTAAGTGTTCCGCCTGGGGAGTACGCACGCAAGTGTGAAACTCAAAGGAATTGACGGGGGCCCGCACAAGCGGTGGAGTATGTGGTTTAATTCGATGCAACGCGAAGAACCTTACCAGGGTTTGACATCCTGCGAACCTCTTAGAAATTTGAGGGTGCCTTCGGGAATGCAGTGACAGGTGGTGCATGGCTGTCGTCAGCTCGTGTCGTGAGATGTTGGGTTAAGTCCCGCAACGAGCGCAACCCACGTTTTTAGTTGCCAGCATTTAGTTGGGCACTCTAGAAAGACCGCCGGTGATAAACCGGAGGAAGGTGTGGATGACGTCAAGTCATCATGCCCCTTACACCCTGGGCTACACACGTACTACAATGCTACGGACAAAGGGCAGCAAACTCGCGAGAGCTAGCAAATCCCATAAACCGTGGCTCAGTTCAGATCGTAGGCTGCAACTCGCCTACGTGAAGTAGGAATCGCTAGTAATCGCAGGTCAGCATACTGCGGTGAATACGTTCCCGGGCCTTGTACACACCGCCCGTCACACCATGGAAGTTGGCCATGCCCGAAGTCGTTACTCCAACCCTTGTGGAGGAGGACGCCGAAGGTGGGGCTAATGACTGGGGTGAAGTCGTAACAAGGTAGCCGTACCGGAAGGTGCGGCTGGATCACCTCCTAACAGGGAGACAACAAAATGTTTAATATTATTATTTTGTCACCTTAGGTCGATCGGTATCTCACGTTCTTAATTTGTTAAGAATTTCATTTCCTAAGTTTTTCTAGGTCACACCCATTATTTTTCCTGGGCCATTAGCTCAGGTGGTTAGAGCGCACCCCTGATAAGGGTGAGGTCCCTGGTTCAAGTCCAGGATGGCCCATATCTCTATGTTGGGGGTATAGCTCAGTTGGTAGAGCGCCTGCTTTGCAAGCAGGATGTCAGCGGTTCGAGTCCGCTTACCTCCACTGATTACCACCTCTTCCATAACCGATAGATAGGAAATGTTTTGAGTTGTGATCATTATTCTGAACGAATCTAGCTTCCTAATGAAAGCATTAAGATGCTGGACTCATTGAATTAATTTCATTGTTTTCAGAGAACCTTGACAACTGCATAGATTATTTTTAAAGACAATAAGCATCTTTAATGATGCAGATTTATTATTTGTGCGAATGCATTAATAACAATTCTATTAAGCTGATGCTTCAATTTTTGAAGTTATTGGTCAAGCTACAAAGGGCTCACGGAGGATACCTAGGCACACAGAGGCGATGAAGGACGTGGTTACCTGCGATAAGTCTCGGGGAGTTGGAAGCACACTTTGATCCGGGAATTTCCGAATGGGGCAACCCCATGTACGGCCAACTGAATATATAGGTTGGTGCGAGCTAACCCAGCGAACTGAAACATCTTAGTAGCTGGAGGAAGAGAAAGTAAATAACGACTCCCTCAGTAGCGGCGAGCGAACGGGGAACAGCCCAAACCGATAGTCTTGACTATCGGGGTTGTGGGACAGCAATATGGATCAACAAGTCTAGAAGAAACGTTTGAATGGCGTGCCACAGAGGGTGAAAGCCCCGTAATCGAAAGATAAGTTGACCTAGCTGTATCCCGAGTAGCACGGAGCACGTGGAATTCCGTGTGAATCTGCGAGGACCACCTCGTAAGGCTAAGTACTACTGTGTGACCGATAGTGAAACAGTACCGCGAGGGAAAGGTGAAAAGAACCCCGGGAGGGGAGTGAAATAGAACATGAAACCGTGAGCTTACAAGCAATGGGAGCCCGACTAATCGGGTGACCGTGTGCCTGTTGAAGAATGAGCCGGCGACTTATAGGCACTGGCGGGTTAAACCGGAAATGGTGGAGCCACAGCGAAAGCGAGTCTTAATAGGGCGTTTGTCAGTGTTTATAGACCCGAACCCTGGTGATCTAACCATGGCCAGGATGAAGCTTGGGTGATACCAAGTGGAGGTCCGAACCGACTGAAGTTGAAAATTCAGCGGATGAGCTGTGGTTAGGGGTGAAATGCCAATCGAACCAGGAGCTAGCTGGTTCTCCCCGAAATACGTTGAGGCGTAGCGTCTAGTGCTCCAGCAGGGGGGTAAAGCAACCATTTCGGTGCGGGCTGCGAAAGCGGTACCAAATCGATATGAACTCTGAATACCCTGTGTGTAACTAGGCAGTCAGACTGTGGGGGATAAGCTCCATAGTCAAGAGGGAAACAGCCCAGACCGCCAGCTAAGGTCCCAAAATTAACGCTAAGTGATAAAGGAGGTGGGATTGCCCAGACAACCAGGAGGTTTGCCTAGAAGCAGCCATCCTCAAAGGAGTGCGTAATAGCTCACTGGTCGAGCGATCCTGCGCCGAAAATGAACGGGGCTAAGCGTTATACCGAAGCTGCGGATAAATTTATTTATGGTAGGGGAGCGTTCTATGTAGGGTGAAGCGTTAGCGTAAGCGGACGTGGACAGCATAGAAGTGAGAATGTCGGCTTGAGTAGCGAAAACATGGGTGAGAATCCCATGCCCCGAAACCCTAAGGGTTCCTCCGGCAGGCTCGTCCGCGGAGGGTTAGTCTGGACCTAAGGCGAGGCCGAAAGGCGTAGTCGATGGATAACAGGTCAATATTCCTGTACCAGATGTGTTTTGAGAAGGGGGACGGAGAAGGCTAACCAGGCCAGATGTTGGTTACTGGTTCAAGCGTTCGAGGCTTTGAGAGATGGAGAAAACATCTTGAGCTAAGGCGTGAGTACGAGCTGCTACGGCAGCGAAGTTGGTGATGTCATGCTTCCAAGAAAAGCCCTATACTCGTTAAGACACAAATGCCAGTACCCGAAACCGACACAGGTGGGGTGGTAGAGAATACCGAGGGGCGCGAGATAACTCTCTCTAAGGAACTCGGCAAAATGGCCCCGTAACTTCGGGAGAAGGGGTGCCAGCGAGAGCTGGTCGCAGTGAAGAGGCGCAAGCGACTGTTTACCAAAAACACAGGTCTCCGCTAAGTCGCAAGACGATGTATGGGGGCTGACACCTGCCCAGTGCCGGAAGGTTAAGGAAGCTGGTTAGCTTTTAGTGAAGCTGGCGACTGAAGCCCCGGTGAACGGCGGCCGTAACTATAACGGTCCTAAGGTAGCGAAATTCCTTGTCGGGTAAGTTCCGACCCGCACGAAAGGTGTAACGATTTGCGCGCTGTCTCGGAGAGAGGCTCGGCGAAATAGAATTGTCTGTGAAGATGCGGACTACATACACCCGGACAGAAAGACCCTATGAAGCTTTACTGTAGTTTGATATTGTGCTCGGGCTCTGAATGCGCAGAATAGGTGGGAGACGTTGAAATAGTGCTTGTGGGTACTATTGAGTCATCGGTGAGATACCACTCTTTTAGAGCTAGGGTTCTAACGCTTACCCGTTATCCGGGAAGCGGACAGTATCTGATGGGCAGTTTGACTGGGGCGGTCGCCTCCTAAAAGGTAACGGAGGCGCACAAAGGTTCCCTCAGGCTGGTTGGAAATCAGTCGTTGAGTGCAAAAGCAGAAGGGAGCTTGACTGTGAGACCTACAAGTCGAACAGGGACGAAAGTCGGTTTTAGTGATCCGACGGTTCTGCGTGGAAGGGCCGTCGCTCAACGGATAAAAGTTACTCTAGGGATAACAGGCTGATCTCCCCCAAGAGTTCACATCGACGGGGAGGTTTGGCACCTCGATGTCGGCTCATCGCAACCTGGGGCTGAAGTCGGTCCCAAGGGTTGGGCTGTTCGCCCATTAAAGCGGTACGCGAGCTGGGTTCAGAACGTCGTGAGACAGTTCGGTCCATATCCGGTGTATGCGCAGGAATATTGAGAGGATTTCTCCCTAGTACGAGAGGACCGGGAGGAACGCACCTCTGGTGTGCCAGTTATCGTGCCAACGGTAAACGCTGGGTAGCCATGTGCGGAGTGGATAACCGCTGAAAGCATCTAAGTGGGAAGCCCACCTCAAGATGAGTATTGCCATGGCTTAAGCCAGTAAGGTCACGGGAAGAACACCCGTTGATAGGCTCTACGTGGAAGCTTGGTAACAAGTGCAGCGGAGGAGTACTAATAGACCGAGGGCTTGACCAAATAAACTTAATTTATTGTTTTTAATATATAATTTTCTATGCAGTTCTCAAGGTTCACACTATCCTGGTGTTCATGGCGATGTGGAACCACTCCGATCCATCTCGAACTCGGTTGTGAAACGCATCAGCGGCGAAAATATTTAGGGGGTAGCCCCTTGAGAAAATAGCTCAATGCCAGGTAAAAATATTTAAAAGGGTTTACTCTTCATGAGTAAGCCCTTTTTATTTTTGGCATTTTGGACACCAGTGGGTACTTCTTCCAGTAATTTTTTGTCTTTCAATTAAATTTCCACATTTACGACATTCTTTTCCAGTTCTCCTATAGACATTTGTCTGTAAACCAAAATTCCCATTTTCTCCTTCTAAGTCCCTAAAATCACTAAATGTAGTACCTCCAGAACCTATACTTTTTTTTAATACAGTTACAATTGATTCTTTGAGCTTTATTAACTCATTCTTTTTTATTGTTCGAGCTTCCCTAAAAGGGGAGATGCCAGCAGAGTATAAACTTTCATCAGCATAAATATTACCTATACCTGCCACTATTGTTTGATCTAATAAAATAGCTTTTATAGATTTTGTTCTTTTTGAAATAACTTTCTTAAGGTAATTTGCATCAAAGTCTTTAGAAAATGGTTCTGGTCCTAATGAACCTAATCCTTTTATTATTTTGTTAAGCGATAGGTCTTTATTAATCCACCACATTTGGCCAAAACTTCTTACGTCAATGTACCTAAGCTCATTATTATTTTTATCGAAAAATCTTATTCTTGTATGTTTACAAGGATGACTTGAGTTTTCAATAAATTTAAAATATCCAGTCATTCTTAGATGAACTACAAGAAATCCGTTATTTTTTGAATTTTCTACAAGAAATTGGGCATTCTCATTTTGAACTTCTTTTAATTGAGCTATTAAATATTTTCCTCTTCTATCCCATTTATAAATAAGTGAGTTCAGAAGTCCTTTAATGAATTCTTCTTTTTTTATTGGGAATGCAACAGTTGAATCCCTACAGACTTCTACTTTTTTAATAATAAAGTTATTAAGTTTTTGCTCTAAACCTCTGCGAACTGTCTCTACTTCTGGTAATTCAGGCAATTATTTAAGCTTTCTCTAATTCACTTTCAGCGAAATTATTTGTATTTGCTCCACCATCAGTTCCGCTTATCCCAGCGTAATTTACTTTATCGAATCTGACTACACAGTTATATTTAATGCCTGAGGTATCTACTGAAGCAACTTTACCAATTTCATTATACCAATATGATTCTGGTCTTTTTACTCTTACGAGATCTCCTCTTGAAATAGCCATTACTATTAATTTAACTTTTTGTAGAATAACTCATCATTAATATTCTTAGACAAATTATTCACACATATTAATTAAAGTTTTAACAAAAATCATTTATTAAATTATTTTCGAATTCTTCTTTAACAGGCTTACTTCCCATCCATTTTCTGCCAGGTATTCTTACGTCTAATTCATTTTTATCACAATTGATTGAAATAATCAGTTTTTTATTTTCTTGATTTAGCACGTTCAAAACTTTTCTACCTTTAATATCTTTATATGATTTACTTTCGATAATTATAGGACCATAAATTTTTTTATCTAACTCAATTAAGTCATTATTTTTTTTATTTTCAGTTGTTTCATATTTTTCTGAATTAGTTGTGTTCTTTTTTCTTAATGTGAGCTTTTGACCAAGTTTAATTGAATCAGGATTATTGATATTATTAATCTCTATCAGTTCTTTTACTTTTAAATTATATTTGTTCGATATGTCAGTAAGATTTTCACCAGTTTGAACAATATGATAATTTTTTATTAAATCTGATTGTTTTGTGAGATTTTCAGAAGATTCGGAGATAATAAGATTTTGGCCAACAATGATATAATTTTCATCTTTTAAGTTATTCAATTTAATAATTAAATCTTTATTAATGGAATAGAATTTTGAAATACTTGATATTGTATCTCCACTTTTTACAATATGAATTTTTTTTATTTCAGTTTTTTCTTCAGTAATTGATTCTTTTCTAGCAATATTCTCAATTTTATTTTGTGATGAAAATACTTTTTCTTTTGATTTTATCAATGAGTGATTAAAAAAATTAATAAATATGGCAATTACTAAAAATGCAAATTTCATAAAACTCATTATTTATTTAAAGATAATCTTTAAATTTAAAATCGCTAGGTTTTTGAAAACAATTTAAGTAATTTAAACCTGAAAAATAAACTTTAAAAATTTCTTTACTCTTTTATAGGGAGGATACCGCAGATTTGAATCAAATAAAAAACCTTTAAAAGTAATAGATTTTTGATTTGAAAAATTGCGAAAACCTTCTTCTCCATGAAATTTACCAATACCACTTTGTCCAACGCCTCCAAAAGGTAAATTTGGAATAAGGACTGGTAACATCACATCATTTATACAAATTGTTCCAGAGCTGGTTACTTTTGAAATATGATTATGGATTTTTTTATTGCCCCCAAATAAGTAGATTGCTAAGGGTTTTGATGTTTGACTAATCTGTTTTAAAGCTGATTCCTTATCATTAATTCCAACTACAGGAAGTATTGAACTGAATAATTCTTTCTGCAAAATATCTGTTTCATTTAATTTAGTTCTCAAAATTGTAGGAGATATTTTCAACTTTTTTTTACTAAAAGTCCCCCCAAATAAAATTCTTTTTTCTTTTTCATATTGTTTGAGAATTTCTACAGTTGATGTAAATTGTTTTTTCTCTAATCTTGATAGATTTTCGGAAATAATTGGATTATCTCCGTAAAAACTTACTATGTATTTCTTTAACTTTTCTATAAAAATATTTTCAATTTCTTTATCTACAAAGATATGATTCGGAGCCATGCAGGATTGACCAGAATTAAAAAATTTACCCCAAACAATTCTTTTTGCAGCCACTTCTAAATTTGCATTCTTGAAAACAATTACAGGATTTGTTCCGCTTAACTCAAGAGTTAATGGAGTCAAGTTATTTGAAGCTAATTTCATTATAGATTTTCCAGTTTCAGTACTTCCTGTAAAAAAAATGTGGTCAAAATTTTGTTCAATTAATTTTATGGATTGTTTATTATCACCCTCTACTGTCATTAGGACATCTTTACCGAAATATTTGGAAGTAAGCTTTTTAATGAGTTTTGAGGTCGCAGGACATTTCTCTGATGGTTTTATAACTGCAGTATTTCCTGCTGAGAAAATATTTACCAATGGCTTTAAAACATAAAGTAATGGATAATTATAAGGACCAAGAATTAAGACACACCCAAGAGGTTCATAAATAACTTTGGAGGATGATGGAAAAAGATAAAAAGGGGTATCAATCTTTTTTGGTCGCATCCAAGAATTGAGTTTCTTTTTTATAAGTGAAATTTCTTCTTTCACTAAAAGGATTTCTGAAAGCCCTTCAATTTCAGATTTGCCGAGATCAACAAAAAGTGATTTAATTATCTCTTTTTTATTTTCATCCAAAAGTTTCGAAACTATATTGATATGATGAATCCGCCATCTTATATCTGCAGTTTTACCAGTGAGAACTGTATTTTTTAATTTATAGATGTCTTCTAAATGAAATTTATCAGAAATTTTCATTTTTTACCTTTGAATAGTATTAAATATATCAGAGGATAAATTGTAAATAACTAAGGTTTTTAGGTAGTTAAATCAAAGCGAATGATTTATCAGAAATAATCAAATTTATTAATATTGCATTTAAAAATTCAAATTTTTCTTGGTTAGTATATTTCTATGAGGGAAAATTTTTCAATTAGATTGATATCTATAAATGAAATACCAGAAGTTACAAACTGGGCAAGGTTAGAAGGATTTTCTCCTGGAATGGATGATTTATCAATTTATAGAAATACAGATAAACAAGGGGTATGGGTAGCTTGTCTAGACAATAATCCTATAGGCTCTATTGCGTGTATAAAATATAATGCCTCGTATGGTTTTATAGGTTTATTTATCGTTAAAAAAGAATTCCGGAATAATGGATATGGAGTGAGATTATGGAAACATGCCCTCGAATATTTGAAAAATGTTGATTGTATTGGTCTTGAGGCTGCCCCAGATAGATTAAATGATTATGCAAAGTGGGGGTTTAGAAAATCTTCCATTACAAATCGATGGAAATTAAATGGTTCTCAAGATTTGCCATTGAGAAATTTCTATAAAGATCAATTTCATTCTTTTAAAGTTGTCCAGGGTAATAAAATTTCTTCTGAAGCAGTCTTAATTTATGATGATCAAAGAGAACCTAGTCCCAGGCCACATTTTCTAAATGACTGGTTGAAAAATTCTCATGGTAATGTCAGTGCAATTGTCGATAATAATGGAATGTGCCATGGATTTGGCAGGATAAGACCTTGTGTATTGGAGGATAATGAGCAAGGCTGGAGAATTGGCCCACTTTTAGCTGATACTCCACCACTTGCTGAATTATTAATAAGGGAGTTAGTTGGTGATTTAGATGCTCAAATCTTATTGGATTGCTCTAATCTGAACCCTTATGCAAATTATCTTTTATCAAGTTTGGGATTTGAGGAAATATCAAAAACTTACAGAATGTATAAAGGCATTCAACCTCCCTGCCCTATGAATCAAGTATATGGACTTGCCTGCTTGGAACTGGGGTGATTTCCTTTAAAGCGTTCATTTCCCCTTTTGTTTCTGTAATACTGAAAGAATTTTGTTTGATTAAGATTAACTTCCAGAAGATTTCAAAATTTTTTCTACAATATCGGCGTTGATTATAGTGATCTCTCCATTGTCAATATTGGCAACTTGAAACAAGGTCCATGAATTTGGATTTCTAGCTCCTCCAATACAGTCGATAACTTGACCGACCCAATAATTTTCATCTTTTTCCTTAGTATCTTCGCAATTTTCTTTTTTAATTGCGACATAATCACCAGACCTAACGAAAAGAAACTCAGGAGTTGCTAAGCTCACAATAAATAGCTAATAGTATGTACGTACTATAGTAAGTTATTAGTTTTGTTGCAGAACTTTGAATTATTTAGCAAACTAGGGGTAATTCAAAAATAAAATGGAATCAACTGAAATTGCTATATTTTCAACATTATTGGGGTTAATCTTAGCTTTAACTGACGCTTATATAGAAAGAAATATTCCTGGATAATATTTCCAATTCATTTTTTAAATTAAATAAGATTTAAGCTGGTCTAATATGTCGGCACGGTTGGAAACTAACTTTGTAAAAACTAAATATATCAACCCTCCCATTGCGAGCCTTCCGTTAATTTTTTCTAACTGCTTTAGTTTTCTCAAAAATTACCCTTGCTGTTAAATAAAATCTAAAGGGTATAGGAAATAAAAAAGTATTGATTACTTCAAAATTAAAAAAAAATTTTTAGAAAAATTATTTCAAACACGAATTAAATTTAAAGCCAAGCTTTTTTCATCTCAAGATAAAGTCTCTCGCTCTCAGCAGAATTAATTTTGCTGTCCGAATAGGATTGTTGCTGTTGCTGTTGCTGCTGCTGAGTTGAGTTAGTATTAGAATTTTGGACTTCGCTCATTAGAGGGACTTAATAATTGTGTTTATTCTCTCATATTTAAAGCTTTTTTTGTCAACTTAAATTCTTAAATTTTATTTAAATTTTCTACGTTTTTAATTTTCCTGTTTTGAGTGAATTTATTTGGCTATTGTAGTTTTTGTATATAGGAATTTAACTTCCCAATATACAATTCCTAGGAAGATAGCACTTGCAATAATAATTTCAGAAATAGCTAACATTTGATTCTCAATACTAATTTAATTTTGGTATCAATTTACACAGAATGCAATAGGTACAAATTACATTTTAGATCTTAAAAAATCTTATTTAATAAAATAACGCGTCGAAATAATATAAAATTTTAAGTTAGATACACATTATTTCCGTGGGAAATTTCATAAATTCAACAACTCTTATACCTTTAATACCTTTAGTAACCTCTTTATTTATTCTTATTTTATTGGCAAGTTTTAACAGAACACTTAACAGGTTAACAAAACCAGTTACTGCACTGGTTGCATTATCTTTATTAAGTTCTGCTTTTATAAGCTCATTTGACTATTTTAAGAAAATAGAAGAGGAATTAGTTTTATCTGAATTTCTCAAATTTTTTGAAGAAAAAAATTTAGTTATACATCTCAATTTAGTAAATGAAAAAATTATAATTTTTTTCTCATTAATAATGATATTAATTATTGGAATATCTTTTTATAAATTGCCTAGAAACAAAGGTTATGTCTCATTAATGATTAGCCTAGGATTAATTTCTTCTTCTGTGATGCTCTCAATATTGCTTATAGATTTCTCAGCACTAATCTAACCTGTTGTAAGCATTGACAAAGCTTGGTTAAGTTCTTGGACATGATTTAATTCATCTTGAGCAATTTCTTTTATTTTTTGATCATTTGGATTATCTATTAGATATTTGGAATAAGTTTCAAATGCATGTTCTTCGATTTTTATGTTGACATCATAAGCATTAGCTGGAGAGAGGAAATAATAAAAAACCATGATCCAGTAATAGACAAGCACAAGGTGTCTCGCAAAAAATCTATCAATCCAGAACCTATCTCCTCCTCTTTTCTCCATTTCTTTAAGATGCTCAGTTTCGTTAATAGCTTGATAAAAATGTTCTTTCATTAAAATCATTGTTTTCTCATTTTTAATTCCTAGGGATTCTTTAAAATGAAGAACTGAAAGAAATGCAAAATAAGGTGATCTAGCTATAACTTCTAAAACCCAAAATCTTTGTAAAGATCTACCAGAGTATATGAAGTCTAAGAAGTTAACTGTACTATTCAAAATCAAAGAATTTAATTTCTTCATAAATTAAGCTTTTCTTTAAGCATAATTACTTAGTCGCTGGAGGGCAATAATGTACTGAAGTAATTAACCAAAAATTAATCTTTATAGTCTAAAAATTGTTACTTTCATTGAAATATTTTTTTTTCATGCATTAATTGGATAGATAAAAATTTTTTATGACAACTACTGAAAAAATTGCAAATGCTAAAAAGAGGATTGATGAATTAGAAAGACTTATAAAATATTGGAATGATTCAGACCATGATGAGGCAAAAATAGTAAATTTTTCGAGGAACATTGAAAATAAAGTTGCTTAGATTGTGATGATTAAGGCTGATTAACTTTATCTACTTAAAGTGATTTAATATCTTTGAGGTTTCGAATATTGTTGAATTTATAAATAGAGCAATTAAACCTATTCTCAAAAACGGTAAGGAAGAAATAATCTAAAAGAAAAATCAATATGAAAACTTTTTCAAAACAATATTTAGTGCCGATTAAATTTATACCATGGGTTTTTTGGGTATTAATATCTTTTATGAGTATATATTTGTGTAAGATAGCCTGGGTAAATTGAATAATTAATGGATCTAGCTTCTCCTTAGCCAACCAGGAGCACCGCCAAACCAATCCGATATATCATCTTCATTTGGGTTGAAATGATTTTCTTTATCTAGTCCATCTATCCCAAATGATTGTATGAGGTTATCAATCCCCCTATCATTTTTTGTACCATTCCTTCTAAAGCTGTTAGCTTTTTTCAGCCAAAGAGATATTGTCGAATTATGGTGTGCAAATTTCTCAACATATATCCTTTCTTCTAATGTAATTGATTTATCTTGAACAATTCTTTTAATTATTCCTTGAATTTTTAGTCTTTTTGCATTGCTAAGAAGCATTTTTGATCAACTTATTATTCTTTTTATAGGAATGATTACTAAATATATATCTTGTCAATGTTAATTTCAACAAATTAACTATTTTAAGAGGTTTTTAAACAAGAAAAGTCTTAAGACACTAAAAAAAGGGATCAATAAGTTACTTATGATACTTTTATTCATTTATCAAACTTACATTTCCTGCAAATTAGATAAAAAAACAATCCATTCTCAAAGACACTTTAAAATTAAGAAAATTTGATACAGTTGTTGCATAATGGTAAATTTGTACTATCATTAGTACAGATGTATTATTAAGATATGAAAATGATTTCATCTTCTCCTTATGCCCCTTTTAATTCAAAAGAGTGGAATTCTCTAATAAGCAAAAATGTAAAGTTTGAAAATACACCAATAAAGATTCAAAAAAAATTTTATAGAACTTTTACTCTAAAAAAGATTGAAAAAGATAAACTTTTGCAAGAGAAGAATGAATTGCACCAACAAATGCAACTTGTATTAGGATAGAAAAATATTAACTAACAATCTTTTTATTGAATATTATTTTACGAGATCCAATTTTTTGTTAGATTAGTAGAAATACAAGAAGGATTTAATTTGGCTGTTGATCGAGAACTTTTAAAAGAAGTTACCCAAGAACTTTGGAATACCGTAAAAAAACTAAGACCTGAAATAGATCGGCAAACTCGACTTCAATTAGTTTTAAAGGCCTTATTAACTATTGGAGATTTACCAGATCAAATGCAAGCTGCCATGGTAGTAGGTGTTTGCGCAGAAATGGATAAAAGTGATGTTGATAATGTTGAAACTAATTCACAAACTAAAGATTCAAACCGAGTTGATGCTTCTACAGGCAGAAAAGTAGTTAGAAGAAGTTCAGCTAAATAAACCTTAAACGATTATCCTTTAATTTTTTTTGATTCGTTTTTATTAATTCTATTGAATAGGTAATATGAAATTACAAGTAAGAGAGGAACGAATATTGAATGTAAAGTCATCATTAATTCTGCTTGGCCCATTCCTATAAGATTTGACTCGTTTGGAAGTTGTTCTGACCAAGTGCCAACTAAATGCCAGGCTTGAGGAATTGATAAGAAAAACATATAAGAGCTATAAGTTAAGTTTATGTTCAGATAAAGATTATCATTATTGAAGGTTTTTGCTTTCTTTATTCTTATTTCTTAACTAAGTATTTGTAGAGTTATAAAAAAGAACTTGATTCATAAATTTATTTTCTTAAGAAGAGTTTTAAATTCTCTTTTACCAATAATTTTTTCAGCTGCGTAAGCACCACTTGCTGATACAGCAGGAATTCCAATACCTGGAAATGTACTTGCACCGCAGGTAAATAAATTTTTCACTGGAGTTTTGCAGCCTGGGAAAAGACCTTTTGCAGCAGATAATGCAGGGCCGTAACTACCGCAATAGGTATTGGTGAATTTTTTATGAGTGATTGGGGTTCCTAGCATCTTTAAATCAATCCTTTCATCTATATCAGGGATGAATTTTCGCACTGCATTAAGGAATATTGAACATCTTTCTTCTTTCAAATTTCTATATTCTTGTTCCTTTGGATTTACGTTTTCCCAAATTTCCCAAGGTTCATTTGCGGGAGTATATCCATGAAGAACATGTTTTCCTTCAGGGGCCATATTTTTATCTAAAACAGATGGGATTGAAAATACAGCTATATTTCTTTCTGCGGTTATACCTTTTTTCCACTCATCAACATGTATCGCATGTATTGGCAAATTTTCAAGACCATCAGCATCAAAACCTAGATGTATATGAAGGAAAGAATCACATTTATTAGGGTTCAAAACTTTTGTATTCCATTTTTTTGAAATTTCTTTTGGAATTAACTTTTTTAAATTCCAAACATCAGTATTAGTAACAACAGATTCACAACTATAAATAGAACCATTATTAAGAGTAATACCTGTAGCTAAATTTTTATTGAAGTTTATTGTCTTTACTCTCGAAGAAAGTATTAATTTTCCTCCATTTTTTTTAAATCCATTAATTAAGGCTTTTACGATAGATTCACTACCTCCTTTGGGGTATTCAAGGTATGAATTTGGTTCAAACCATTCGTTAAATAAAGTAGCCATCGCAGCTGTATTTGTATCATGCATTGACATCCCACTTATCAAAAAGCTCAATAAATCAACCCAATTTCTGAGAAAAGGATCCTCTAGATGATTATTAACTAAATTCCCAAAGGCTTTATTAATTTTTGGTATTTGATTGATATTAGGTAAAAATTTTGAGGTTAAATTTATTAGATCCAAGAAATTTATTGATTCAGGAGAAAATGAGAGTAAAGGTATTTCATTTATTATTTGGCTAAGAGGTTTTATTCCAGAAATAAATGATTCCCATTCTTTAACAGATTTCTCGCCTCTTAAAGTTTTAATTGTTTGTTTAAAAGGTTCTTCCCCTACATCAAGATTAAAATTGCCTTCTGGGACAATTACTTGCCAACCTTTGTATTGAAATAGTTCAACTTCTTCATCAAGTAATTTAAGAATTTGCCCTAGAGGATTACTTGTCGGCCATTTACCTATTCCACTCCACAATGAAGGACCTGATTCGAAAGTGTAACCTTTTCTTTTGAAACTATGAGCAACACCTCCCGGCTGGGTATGTGCTTCACATATAAGTACTGTTTTGCCTGATAAAGCTAAAATCGAACCACAGCACAGACCACCTATTCCACTACCGACTATTACTACATCGTACTTGTCCATTAAATATTTACTTTATTCTTCTCGTAAAATGGGTTTTAGACAAATGTATTGGTTGAAGTTGAAATACTTAGAACAACAGCAAGGAAAAATATATAAGGAACTGCCTTTAAGGGTACGTATCCTTGGCTTTTAGAGATAAAATCCATTAATTTAGTTACTTTATGTAAACATATTAACGAGATCTTGTTCCTTATGTGTGCTAAAAAATTATTTTTTTGGAAATATATTGAAACAAAGAAATCTTTTTGGAGAGATTTTTTAACTAAGAACATTTTTTTGAAGTTATCTTAGTATTTGATTCTTAGATTAAAATCTATTATGAAACACTTTCCTAATATTAGTGAGATAAAACTATTAGAAAAAAATTCCCAAAAAAATGGAAGCGGAATTGTATATGAAGAATTGTTAGGAACATGGAAGTTTAAGTATGTATGGGGAAAGGAGTCAGATGAAATCAAAAATATACCCAGTTCCATTCTCCAAGTATTGTCGGCAAGACTCGAATTGAAAAGTAAAAATAAAGAGGATCAAATAAATTATGAAATAAAAAATTCAATTAATTTCGGATTATTAAATATTAGTTTTATAGGCAGCGCAGAATTAAAAGGGATTAGACCTTTATTGGCTTTCTATTTTGAAGAATTGAAAATTAGTATTAGTGGTTTTCCTATATTTAATAAGGAATTAAAAAAACCAGAAGATAAAAAAATGCCTTTTTTCTCACTTGTAGGAATTAGCGCTAAAGATAATTGGTTATGTGCTCGAGGTAGGGGCGGAGGGCTTGCAATATGGGTTAAGTCTTGATTTAGTGGTATTCTCCTGGATGATCTACCTTTCTTACGGTAACTTTATCGACTTTTTGTCCGTTAAATCTTAAGAGATCATCTCCTGAAAAGTCATAACCTAAGCTTTGACCTATTAGGGCTACATCATCTGCTGTAGAGGATGAAGTAACCTGCTTTTTTAATTCTTCATCAGATTGCATCTTAATTAAAAATTTTCTTATTTCAGAAAAGCTCATTACTAGAATTTGATTGATTGATGTTAAAGAAATTTATAAAATCTTTTTCTTAGCAAGAACAAGATAAATAAATAATCATTATACTATTTTTATGACGTACTTATTCCTCTATATAGTTGGCATAATTTTAATATGGTGGACATATCGTGTTGGTTGGCTTGAGGCGCTCAAAACAGTAGTTAAAGTTATAGTTCCCTCAGCGCTTATTATTTTATTCAACATAAAAGCCGGAAGATTACTTTTTAAAAGTCCTGTAGTTGGTTTATTAAGCGATTTGCCTACCTCTATTTTTATTTTTAGAGGTTCATTGCCTTTAGTTAGTTATATAAATAACTGGATTGAAAATAAAATAAATAAGTATGATGATTCGGAAGTTATAGATACTGATTTTGTGACTTTAGATAATTAATTTAATCAAATCCAAGAAATAATTCTTTGTGTACAACAAGAACATCAAATAAAGTTGTTCCATGAATAGGACTTAATGGGATTTTGTCTATACTCAATGCTTCTGCACAAATTAAATGAGCATCCCATTTTGTATTGTGATCACTTATTTCAATTGACCACTCAATTACTTTTTTGAAATGATCTGGCATCTCCGAACCAATTTTTCTGCAAATTTGACAAAGAACTGACAAAAGAGGAGGTTTTGATGGCCTTTTTAATTCTTTAATAAGACTAGGTTGCGTAAAAACACTTGTATAGCGGATGTAGTCTATCAATTCATATTCTTCTTTAGTAAGAGCTGCTTTATCTAATGCTCTTTCAAATTCGTCTATGGGGGTTATGGGCCTATCCAAGATATTATTTTTTGGTGTTTTCTGAATCTATTTTTTCTTGATTAATTTCATTGGTTTGATTGCTTTCTATAGATTTAGGGGATTCATCTTTATCTTCTTCGTTCATAACTTTGTCGATTTCATTTTGAAATTCATTCGATGCTTTTTTAAGACTTTTCAAAGTTTTGCCAAGTTGTTTTCCTAATTCTGGAAGCTTTTTGGGACCAAAAATTAAAAGAGCTAAGATAAGTATTACAGTAACTTCAGGTAAACCTACACCAAAAATATTCATAGCTGATAACTATTAAATTAATTAGAAAATCTATTATTAAATATAGTCAAATCATGTGAAAATTTCATTCTTGGAATAGCTTTATTAATATAAAAAAATTTTGAAAAATATTATTGTTATTAATACTCCTTTAAAGAAAACTAACCAAAGTAATTGATAATCACTCAATTTGAATTTTTTTTGGTACCAATTTATTAGGGTTTTATGTTTATCTATTAATTTTCTCATTTTCATCGAGATTATTTATTCCTATCACTTATTTTATCTTAATTTCTTTTATTATTAATTTATAGAAATCCTAGATTCTCCTCAAATTAGATTATTCTATTAAATTTTAATCTTTTTCTAAATTAATTTTTTTCTAAATTATTGAAACTATTCACTTAATATCTACTATCAAAAAAAATGAAGTACTTATTTATTGTTTTTTACCTATCTTTTTTAATTTATCCAGCTGAAGCCGTTACCACAAAAATGTTTAAAGTATTGGATACTTGTGCAAGATATCGTCTCGGTGAGATTAATGCTAATGAGGCTATAGAAAAACTAAAATTAAAATTAACGAATTCTTCTACTAGTGAGCCAAAGGACCTAGTAAAAAAATATTGCTCAGTATTTACTCCAAATGAAAAAATTGAATTTTAATCTTAGTAACAAATATTTAATTATTCTTTTTTGAATAACCTTTAGCTTTGTTTCGTATTTCTTTAACTTTTTTGAAATTAGTTATTTTTAAATTAAAAATAACTCCTAAAAAAAGAAGAAGAAATAAAAAAATATAAATTATTAATTCCATATTATTGAATTAATAAATCCACCTTAGTTTATTTCAATAATTTTTTAGTATCTTTTAAAACAAAAAAATTGACTTTAATATCAGTTATTTACTTTAAGGCCACAAAAAAAACATATTAACCTCTAATATGGAACTTTATAAGAATTATTGTGAAGATTGGAGATAAAATTCCAGAATTTTCTTTACTGGATCAAAATGGAGTTAAAAGATCAAATAAGGGATTAAAAAATCCCCTTGTTTTGTTTTTTTATCCAAAAGATGATACTCCGGGTTGCACTATAGAAGTTTGCGGATTTAGAGATAAGTATGACTTATTTAAAGTATTAGGTGCACAAGTTTGGGGAGTAAGTAATGGAAGTACCTCAAGTCATTTAGCATTTGCCAATAAAAATAAATTACAATATCCATTACTTTGTGATACGAATGACGCTCTTAGGAAAACTTTTAAAGTTCCTAAAGTATTAGGTTTTATGGATGGTAGGGTAACTTACGTTATCGATCGCAAAGGAACAGTTAGGCATATTTTTAGAGATTTATTGAATGGTCCTGAACACATTAAAGAGGCAATTAGAGTACTTAAGGAAATTCAAAATCAATAAATTATTATTCAAAGAATTTTAGATTAATAACTTTTGTTTTATTATGGTTTCAGCTTTTTTTTAAATATATGAAGAAAATGGGAATGCAGGCTGTTGATCTTGCTATTGAAAATGGAGTGGATCTTGACGGTACTCCAATCCCTCAAAAAATGCTAGATCTTTACAATAGAATTATGGATGAGGAGAATAAAAGACAAAGGAGTGGTGTTAAAAAATCAATGAGAAATAGATGCGTCAAAACGGGTTCTAAGCATTTTGATAAAGAAACATTGAATCAATTATTAATAGACTCTGGATGGGAAGGTCTTAAAGAAAAGGAAATTTTGTTTTTTTATAACTAAAAAAATTTTTTTTTAATTATCTTAAATATCATTTATGGTAACTATTTATATAAATAAACTGAGAAATAATTAAATATTTTTAGATCTAATTTTTTGAATTATTTAAACCATCCTTTTTTTTTAGACGAAATTATTTTCTCTTTTTCAGATTTTGTTTTATTACTTGCTTTTTTGAAAGCCAAGTTGGCTTCTATAACTGTAACTATTGATATAAAAAAAAGACCAGAAATCCCAATTATTTGTTCACTTTGAGAGGGTTCTGAATCTCCTTGTAAAAAAAAACCTAAAGCTAACCATGCAGTACTAGCAGTGATGGTAAAAAAATAGGGTTTCCATCTTCTTTGATATAAGTAACCCGATCCTAAACCAGGAAGAAAATTTAAAAAAGATGCTACCCACCCTTTTGAAGATGCAAGTATTTCGTCTCTTGAGGGATAAGACATCTATATTAGGTATTTATTAAATGTGAATTTATATAAGCAAAAGATATTGCTGCACAAATTACCCAGCTAAAGGGTAAGAACATTCTTATTTTTTCTTTATTGTTATTCATTCTTTAATTATGAAAAATATTTTTAAAATCTGTGGATTTAATGGATTTCTTAAGATTAAAAGAATTAAAAAAGACGGTTAAAAACCGTCTTTGGGGAAAATAATTTCTCTAAAAATAAATTATTTATCTTTTGAAGCTGAGAGTACTTTAAGTTCTTTTTTTACTTCTTTTTCTCTCTCTTGAAGATGTTTTAGTTGAGCTTTAAAAGCATCTTCAAGTCTTACTTTTTGTTTTGTAATTTCATCAAGCTCTTCTTGATGTTGGTTTTTCTTTAACTCCTTCATTTCACTATCGGAAATAACATATACTGGGCGATATGAAGGTGTTTCAAAAAGAAGATCAAACATTGAATACATAAGTGACCTTTGAATTAGTACAAACTCAATATCTGATAATTCTTTGAAATATGAAAGGATAAATACCGAAGATATTGATACGGCAAATACACCGAATTTCGGTTTACCTAACTTAACCGCCCAGTATTTACCGATCAAATTTCAAGATATGTTTTAAAGTATTAAGGAAATGATTCTAAAGATCTAAATCAAAAAGAAATAAAATGGATTTAAAAATTACTAAAATATTAGTAATACCATCCAACGAAATTAAGTGGCGATTTTCCAGATCCTCCGGTCCTGGAGGACAAAATGTAAATAAAATTGAAAGTAGAGTAGAGATTATTTTTAATTTAGAAGATTCCAAAGTATTAAATGATTATCAGAAAGAAATTCTTAAGAGAAACTTGAAAACCAAATTAGTGAATAATAGCTTACGTTTAGCGGTTCAAGAACACAGAAATCAATTATTAAATAGGCAGCTAGCTTTAATGAAATTTAGTTCAATGCTAAAAAATGCTTTAAATAAACCAATTAAATTAAGAAAATCTACACAACCCACTAAAGCATCACAAAAGAAAAGAGTTGAGGTTAAGAAAAAACGCGGCGAATTGAAAAAAAGTAGACAAAAAGAAAAAACGTATCAAATATGAATAAACTAAATAAATATTTTCCTCGCAGATTGCAATTAAACATGTGATGAATTTAATTTAATTTTTGGTTTATTGAATTCAACTAATGATTTCTGGTTAATAGACTCCAATTTTGTAGGGATGATGCTTTTCTACAAAGATAATGATCATTCTGATAAATCTATTGTTTATATGTTTATTGAAGAAGGAATTATTATGGGAATACATGGAGAAAATCCTCCATTGATGAAAACTAGAAAAAAATTTTTATAGAAGAAGCAAGATTATTGTGGCAAAAATTGTTAAATGAAGGTTGGCAAAAAACTAATAAAAAATGGTTAGTAGATTTTACAAAAACTTTTTTAATTTCAGAAAATAAATGAACCTTTAGGGTATAGCCTAGAAATTTTTTCATGTTGTAAATATTTCTTTTTTTTGATGTCGTTTTCATATCTTCTTAACATCATTAGATAGTTTGTAACTCCAAAAATTACTAAAAAGACAATAAATCTTATTCCTGCCTCAAAGTTCATATGAGAATTAAGCTTTATTTTAATCTGACAATTACTAATCAAAAATCAATCGGTATTTATAACTAATTAAAACGTCTAAGGAAATTTTTTTTTGATTTTAGTGCATAAAAAATACATAAGAAAAGTAATATTAAAATTGCACTAAAGCTTCCGATTGGGTTTGGAATATTTTGTGTAAAAGGACCTGCTAAAAAAGAAGGTGTATTTTCTTTGAATTCTATTAATCCGTTATTTATAAAAAACCAAATACCCACAAGTCCCCCATGAAGTCCTATGCAATTCCATAGAGAACCTTTATCTCTAATTTTGACTAATGATAGAAATATCCCAAGTAAAATAAATCCTAAACGTAATCCTATTATGTTCCAAAATATGTCATTTGATAAATTATGAACAAAGCTAAAAACTATAGCTTGTAAAGCTATTGATATTTTTGTACCATATTCAAATTTTAGTTCTTCTAGTAACCATCCTCTAAAAATTATTTCCTCTGCGAATCCAACACCTAATCCCAGTACAATAGAATTTAATAATATTATTGGCGAGAATTCACCTATCCAAGAAATATAATTTTTTTGCAATAGTGGTACGAGAATTAGAATTATTAAAAATAAGGAAAATAAGATACCTTTAGAAAAATTGACAAAGTTTTTTAAAAATTTGTCTTTAGCTATCCCAAGAAGTACCCAAGCACTTGATTTTTTTCGTTTGATATAAAACCAATATGGGAGTAAAAAGATAAAAAGAAAAAAAGTAATAATAGTTCCAATTAAAGATAAATTTTCTTCTTCAAAATTAAACAATAAAAGTGGCTGAGATAAAGCCCATCCAATGCCATAAAGAATTGGAATAAAAAATATAGTGGATAAAAATCTTGGTCTTAAAAGGAAAAAACTTTTAATTAATATCATTAAATTTTTCATTTTAGTTTGAATATTAATTAACCCCAGCCTTTGCCTTTTATTATTCTAACTACTTGTTCAAAAAGTTTTAGCTTTTTCTTTTTACTATAGTTTATTTTTTTTGAAAGATAAGATAAATCTTTATAAAATTGCCGAGTTATTTTATCTTCTTTATCACTAGGCCATAGTAAGTCTAACCCCTCCTCATATTCTTCTTTATATCTTTCTTTATTCAAATTTTTTTTATATCGTAATAATTTAAATTTTACTTATTGCAAATGCTTAAAAGTGATGTTTATTAAATTTGTTTATTTATTTAAAATTTATGCTGATTAATCTTTCAACTTTAATTTTTACATTATTGTCTCCATTGCTTATTTTTGTAGTAATAGTATCGGTTTACTTATTTCATTAGGAAGTATTTAACAAATGAAATTAATTATTTTAAGGGTGTATTATACCTACTTTTTCTAATGCAAATGATAAAACTGCCATTAAGGCCATTACTGTTAAGATCTTGTTCTTTTTGATGAAATCCATAATGCATATTAAAAATCTATTTATTAAATTCTTATATAAGATAATTAAAATTATTATAACAATTAGAATGGAACCCATATATGTAGGAGATTTACTTCCCTCAATAGCTTCTTATAAAAAGATAATTGAAAAATATGATAGAGGTACAAAAGAAGGGTAATTTTATGAAGAACCATAGGCGGAGATTTTAATTACCCAGATTGGTAAATATGCTTACTACAAAAATAACTTTTGCCTTGGCAGATTGGATTAGAGAGTGGCGTAAGTTCCTGAATAAGAATCCTTCTATTGATGAGTGTGTAAAATTTTTTCAGTGGAAATTGGAAGATTATAAACTTTCTGATAGTGATAAAAGAATAATTGAATCTATTTTGCTCTATGAATCTTAATAACTAAGAGATTATAGACTTTATTATTTATATTTATCTATAAAAAACAAAGGGTCATTAAAATCCTCTTACAAATTAAGAAAAAAGTAAATCAGCATATTTACGGATTTACTGAAAATATAAAAAGGAGTAATTTATAGAAGTTGAGTTCGGAGGCAATCTAAATGATTGATAGTCCGCCTGAAATTTAGCAAATTCCAAAATATAGGAAGCGTATTCCTGAGAATGGGATTATTCGAAAATTAAAGTTCAATCAATTAGTCTGATAAGACTTCGCTTTATAATTACTAGCGACAATAGGGACTAAAATTATCGAGAGAAATCCCCGAATTCACGTATTCTAGGTTTATGAGTAAATAGACTTTAAAATATGTAATTTATATCCTGTTAGAAGGAAATCAAATATCAAAAAGGACTGTACCACCAGTCCTTTTTTTTTAATAAACTACTTCTAAACTAGACTTCTTTTTGGATAATATGGATTTATTTAGTGTTTAAAAATATTTTACAATGAAAGATCAAGTCTTGTTTCCTAAAATTGAAGTTCGTGAAAAGGGTTTTTTACAAGTAAGTGATATTCATACAATTTATTGGGAAAGATCTGGCAATCCAAATGGTAAAAAAATACTAGTTATTCATGGAGGCCCAGGAGGAGGAAGTCAACCAAGATATAGAAGATACTTTAATCCAGATAAATTTGATATTATACAATTTGATCAAAGGGGTTGCGGTTCTTCAACTCCTTTCTCCGAATTAAAAGAAAATACGACTAATCATTTAGTTGATGATATTGAGAAATTAAGGATTCTATTAAAAATAGATAGTTGGCATTTGTTTGGTGGATCTTGGGGCTCAACACTTTCACTTATATATGCAATTAAAAATCCCTCAAGAGTTACGAGCTTAACTTTGAGAGGAATATTTTTATGTAGAAAGTTTGAATTATTGTGGTTCTATCAATATGGTGCAAGTGAGATATTCCCTGATGAATTTGAAGAATATATTTCTGTAATACCAAAAGAAGAAAGAAATGATTTAATAAGTTCTTTTTATAAATATCTAACATCTTCAGATGCAAATCTTAGATCAAAAGCAGCAGCAGCTTGGACAAAATGGGAACTCTCAACTAGTCATTTAATAAATAAAAAATTTGATTTTGATAAGTCTCAAGTTAATTCTTTTTCAGATGCCTTTGCAAGGATCGAATGTCATTATTTTATTAATAATATTTTCTTAGAAGATGATTTTATTTTGAAAAATATAAGAGCAATAGAATCGATTCCAACAAAAATAATTCAAGGGAGGTATGACGTTGTATGTCCTGTTAGAAGTGCTTGGGATCTAAATAAGAAATTAAAGAATTCTGAATTAATTATTGTTAATGATGCTGGTCATTCAATGAGTGAAAAAGGTATTACTATCGAATTAATAAAAGCTGTAAAAGGAATTCAAAATCTCTAAAAGAGAGAATATCACTTTAAAAATTAAAGGCCATTATCTTCAATATTTTGTGCAATACTCCTAAGAAGTTCGACGATATCAGAATCTTCGCATTGAGTATCTTCTTTAAGCAAAATGCAATCGTCTCTAATACTTACATTAGTACTCCACCATATACCTGAACTATTGGTATCATCCCATTCAAATCTTTCAGACATAATTAATAAATTCTAATAAATAAATTAAAGCTTGCATTACTTTATCGTGGATTTATATATTCGATTTCAAAATTTAAAAAACTTACCTATTCACTAAAAAGAATCTGGAAATTTCTGACAATAAAATTTAGAAATCTAATTTCAGTTCGTATTGAATTTCCTTTTCTTTAGAAACAATTTTTTTATTACTTATATTTTTTCTAAGCCTTTTTCTAGAACCATGTTTTAAATAAATTTCTTTTGATATATCCCAATATCCATCCTTTTTAGTGATTTCCTGAATTTTCTTCTTTGCAGTTTTAGTGCTATTTGGGATGTCAATTATTGGTCTTATGTAATTAATTTGTTCATATTCTTCTTTATTAAATCTAGCTAATAGCCATGGTTCATGAATGAAATTAAGTGATATATCATTTAATTCTGGTATCCATTTTTTTATAAATTTTCCTTGAGGATCATGATCTTTTCCCTGCTTAATAGGATTATAAATTCTATTGGTATTGATAGATGTAGTTCCAGATTGCATTTGGCATTGGTTCCAATGTATTCCTGGCTCATAATCTACAAATTTATTTGCTAATTCTGAACCTGAATCTTGCCATGGTAGCCATAAATTATAGCTAGCAAAAGACATTAACATAGCTCTCATCCTGAAGTTAATCCATCCATTGAAATTTAATGAGCGCATACATGCATCTATAAAAGGAAAGCCTGTATTACCTGAACTCCATGAATAAAGTAATTCATTATTTTTTTCTCTAATGTTTTTAAAAAAAGGATGGAATTCCTTAAACTCTAGTTCTGGTTCACTTTCAAGTTTCTGAATAAAATGACAATGCCAAGTTAATCTACTTTTTAACATCCTAGAATTATTGTTTTTTGATATATTTGCTTTTTTAAATATTTCTTTTAATGAAATGCATCCCCAACAAATATATGGGGATAGTCTTGAACAACTATCAAATGATTTTTCTGGGCTAGAAATATCTTTTGAATAAGAATCTAATTTTTTCCTAAAGAAGTATTGCATTCTCTCTAAACCTCTATTTCTTCCACCTTGCATTCTTCCTGGACAAGTTTCTTTCTTAAAGGGAAAAATTACGTCTGAGGGTATTTCTCCAACATCAAAGTTAATAGAATTAATTCTTAATGGAGCCTTAAAAAATTTTTTTTCGGCATTTTTTTGCCACTTTTTAGACCAATTATTCCTATCTAAATTTCCTCTAAAAACTGAAAATTGTAGAAATTCCTTCCAAATAATATTTTTGCTTAAAGACCATTCTCTTACTTTTTGATCTCTTTTATAAGTAAGCCAATCTCCGGTTTCTTGATGGCTATATATACCTTTGATTTTAAATTTTGAACTAATTTCATCAAATATATTAATAACATTCCCAGTCCTAATAATTAATGGTTGTCCAATCTCAGCAAGTGCATTTCTTAAATCTATTAAACTTTCTTTGCAAAATTGCCATTGTCTATCTGAATGAGTATTTTGGCTCCAAATATCTAACTCAATAATATAAATAGGTAAGATATCATTATCTTTTAAAGCCTCACAGAGAGCTTCGTTATCAAAAATTCTTAAATCTTTCTTAAACCATAAGATATTTATTTCTTTCATAATTTTTTCTTTTAATCTTAGAAAAATAAGATTAAGTTTGTAGGTAAAAAATATTAAAAATTTTAGAATAACTAAAAATCAAAAAAATGAAAATAACAAAAAAACTTTGGGAGGATAATTATAAGATCGCATTACTAAGTTTAAATACAAAATTTGTTCAAGGTTTAAAGAATGGAAGTCTCCCTAAAAAAATATTTCAAGAATACTTAGCTCAAGATTATTTCTTTTTAGAGACTTTTGCTAAGGCTTATGGTCTTGCTGTTTCCAAATCAAAAGATAAGTACTCAATTAGGAAGTTAAGTGAACTGTTAATGGGCGTTTCAGAGGAGTTAATACTTCATGAAACGTATGCAAAAGAATGGGATATTGATTTGTCTAATAACTATATAAAAAAAGCCACTAAAAATTATACAGATTTTCTTGATGATACTTCCAAAAAACTTAGCTCCATTGAAATAATGTTTGCAATGACTCCATGTATGCGACTTTATTCTTGGATAGGAAAAAGTTTGTATGAAGAGGATTTTGACATTAAATATAAAGAATGGATAATTACTTATTCTAATGAGAGCTTTGAAAAGCTAGCAGCTTCGCTTGAAAATCTTATTGAGACTAATAAAGAAACATATGACATTAATCAGGCCAAATATTTATACAGGAGAGCTATGGAATTGGAGTTAGATTTTTTTAATGCATATTCAGATTTCTGATTTAAATTAAAATTTATTTATAGTACTTTCAAAAACGAGTTAATAAATTATGTATTCTAAAATTGCACTTTCAATAGGCGGTAGTGACTCAGGGGGTGGGGCAGGCGTACAGGCTGACTTGAGAACTTTCATGGCCCTTAAAGTACATGGATGTTCTGTTATTACATGTATTACCGCACAAAATAGTATAGAGGTTACATGCGTTCAACCCGTAGAGAAGAATACTTTATTAAATCAGTTAGATACTTTATTTGCTGACTTTGGTATTGATGCCTTAAAAACTGGAATGTTATTAAATGAAAGAATAATTAATGATACTGCTTCAAAATTAAATACATACAAAATAACCAAAATTATTGACCCAGTAATGGTTACAAGAACTGGTTCTAAATTACTGGAAGATTCTGCTATTAATGCTTATAAAAAACTCTTATTACCAATTGCTGATTTGGTAACTCCAAATATTTATGAAGCAAATCTACTTTCTGGTTTAGAAATAAGGAGTAAAGAAGATATCGAAAATTCAGCAAGAAAAATTATTGGTCTTGGAGCTAAAGCGGTACTTATAAAAGGTGGCGGTTTAAAAAATATGAAAGGGAAGGATTTTTTCCTTGACTTAAATGGTAGAAAAGAGTGGCTATTTAATAATTTTATAAATACAAAAAATACCCACGGAAGTGGCTGTACTTTGAGTGCTGCTATTTGTGGTTACAGGGCTTTAGGTTTTGATCTATTTGATTCCATACAAAAAGCAAAATTATTTGTTGAGAAATCTTTAGACAATTCTTATAAAATAGGCTCTGGCCCTGGTCCCTTAGGCCATCATTAATTATTTATAGAAGTGGAGTTAGAACCACCATTTCCTGTAGGGCTTTTTTAAAAATAAGATTTCTTCAGTCTCCCATCCACCCTCCAACCACTCAAGATGCTCAAGTAATAAAGACTCACTTTCCCTTTTGCTTAATTGCCCAATTCTATTAGCAATACCATCAAACCTTACTTTCATCAATTCCTCAATCTTGATGTTATTCATAGGTTAAATAATAAATTTTTTCTACTCTTACTTGTATACATTTTCTTGTCAACGATTTAATTTTATTTGTTTACTAGCATTTCTTAAATATGTATAAAATACAACTTTTTAAAACAGATAGTAATTAAGACTTATTCACATAGATTTAATTAAAGACTAATTTATATAAAAATACTTTAACTATGAATAAAAAAGAAACAGCAAAGCAAAAAACTATTTTAAATGTAGGCTATTGTGAAACGACCTCTGAATGGCTCAATAGAATCATTACTGAACTGGCAGATGAAAATAAAAATTTTGTAGATTTGTCAGTTATTTGTGCTTAATTTTTTAGAAAATATAGTTTTTTTGATTTTTTTCAGTTAGCTTTTAATTATAAGAGAAATTTAAAAGATATTTTGTGATGTGAATCCTAATAAAAAAAACATAGAAATAATTAAACAATTCAATTTATCTCCTCACCCTGAGGGTGGATGGTTTAGAGAGATAGTGAGGAGTGATAATTCTCTAATAAGGGAAGATGGCCAAAGTAGAAACTTTATTACGGGAATTTATTATCTTTTGGAGAGAGACGCAAAAAGTGCTTGGCACAGAGTAAAAAATGCTGATGAAATTTGGATTTATTTAAGGGGCGATCCTCTGAATTTATGGTGCCTAGATAATGATAATAAGTTAATAAGAAATTTAATTTTAGATTCCAATAATCCAGTAGAAATGATCCCATCTGGATATTGGCAAGCTGCAAAAAGTACAGGCGAATTTACTTTAGTGAGTTGTTGTGTTGGCCCGGGTTTTGATTTTAAGGATTTTGAATTACTCAGAAATACAAATCATACTTCTAGATTGGATAAAGCAATTAATGATCTTATTTGAGACATTTTTTTGTTTGTATTTTTGAAATTATCCTCTAGATTTATAAGGCTACTCAATCAATCTATATTTAATGAGTCAAAATTCTGTCAAAACAATTGGTATTAATGATGAACCAAGAAAAGATTCATACTTAGTATATGTAAATCAGGCTGATGGATTAAAAGGCATCCTTAATAGGGATTTTGATGATTGGTCGAATTTTGATGGTTGGGAAAGTATTTCAGTTCAGCAATGGATTTTTTCTAGAGCTTTGGAGGTTTTCAGAGGTAAGAAAATTGATATTAAATGCGACTGTTGTAAACATAATGATTTAATCCCAAATGATTTTGAGAGTATTAAAAAAGAAAAATGTTTTGGTAAAAAAAGTGCTTACATGATTGAAAAAGTTGTAGATGAAATTGTATTAGCTAAGGCAAGAAGAGAAAGTGATGGAACATATTCTGCGTAAGATTCATAAATATATATGGAGTGAAAAATCTTTTACTTACCAGTGAAAATTATCAGAAGAACCAATCGTTAAATTTCTAGTGGACATCTTATGGAACTTAAAGTGTACCGAATCACTGAACTCCTTTTCATCTGAGTAATTAACAAGATCCACTGGGTCGATGTTTTCATCGAACCATGCATCATATTCAATATGGTTTGGTTCAGCAAAATAACTCATATCCAATTAATAGCTTTTAAAAAACATATAAACGGTACAAGCGATACCAAATTAACATTATTAATTTTTAGATAATCCATATTTTTAACTTATTCATAAAGATTAGTTGCTAGAAAGATAGGAGAAATATCTATAAATTAATGTCTCTTGATACAACCATGGTTTCAATCCATCCCCACTTCACAATCAAGGATGGGAAGATGGACCAGTGCATAGCTCTTTTAGAAGAAATTTTGGTACTGACAAAAGCTAATGAACCTGACTGCCTTTTTTTTAATATCACTACATGCGGTTCAGATAAGGCTTATGTAAGAGAGGCATATAAAGATGGTGCCGCCGCTTTATTTCATCTCAAAAATATGGGACATATGATTCCGAAGCTTTTTGAAGTGTCAGATATTACTGTGCAGGTCCAAGGCCCTCCCAAGGAGATTGAACCCTTGAAGGAAATACTGCCAGACGCTGATTTCTATGAAGCAATATCTGGATTCTGATTTAGATTGTATATATTGACAATCGATCGCTAGGCGCTTTTAGCCCCCTTTTTATTTAGGAATTCAAAATAAAATAATCATCCCTTTACTTATATCAAGTAACTTTATTATCAGCTCAAATATTATTTTTATGGCATCAACTTTTTATATCGTTCATCATGAATTTAAGGCAGGAAAAGCTGAAAAATGGTGGGAAACAGCTTATGCGGCAATGTCACCAGGTGGTGGATGGGATGATGCGGTAGCAGCTAATAAAGAAAAAGGATTTTTTAACCATTCTGCAAATGCCGTAACTAAAAATGGTCCTGTATATTGTTTTTGGGAAGTAAAAGAGGGTATTTCAGCTGAGGAGTTTCAGGAATTTATAGACGGTCCCTCTGGTCCAGGTTTCGGACAAGATGCTTTGATGAATATCTGTAAATCAATTGATACATCATTAATGAATGGACAAACACCTTATCCACCAGTTTTTTCTTGATTATTGACATTCTATCTAGAATAGGGATCAATTAGCTCCTTTTTATTATGTCTCTTGAAACTACCGTTTTCACATTCAAAATTAGTGTCCCTTTTGAAGAATGGGCTGCGGTTTATGACAGCGAAGAAAATATACAAATGAATAAAGAGCGCGGAATTATTTGCTTATACAAAGGTGTAAAGAAAGATGATCCAACAAGTGTAATTCTAATTGAGCAGGGTGAAGAAGGTAAATCAATAGCTATGTTTGAAGATCCTGCAGTGAAACCATTAATTGAGAGTGCGGGTCATATTTACGATTCAACGGTTATATCCAGTTATTTTTAAGTGAAAAGCTTAATTTTTTTTATAATATTATTATTATTTCCTTTTTCTGCTCAAGCTGGTTTTCCAGAAGGTGAGAATGGATATGATCTAAAAAAAATTGAAGAGTCTTTTAGATTACCTTGTAATGAAATTGGAAATGATGATTGTATTGCAAGAGCATTAGGAGTTGGTGCCTGTACCTGGATATTTGGAATAAACAAAGATAAAGAACCTGCGGAAGCTTTAAAAATTTCAGATACTGTTTTAATTGCTCTTATGAAAGGAAATAATCTTGATTTAAAATCAATGTTTGAAAAAGATGGATTAATTAAAATGAATATAAAAAAAGAAGCTACTTATAGAATTAATTTCTGCAGAGAGGCAACAAAAAAAGCTATTCCAAAGTTAATTAAGAAATTACCAGAGGGTGTTGTATTGGATGAAGAGAGAGTAGAAAATTTAACCAGAGTGTTCCCTCTGCAGTATTTAAGTATGTTTGAGCAATTTAGCAAATAAAAGCAATGAAGCTTTTATTATTGACTCCTATATTCAAACGTTTTAAAAAAAGTGCTTTTTTCTCATCACTTAATCAGAATACTTGTCCTGTTTATGATGCTGAAGAAATAAAAAAACAAGAACAACAAGAAGCTATTAGAAAATTATACCCATAAAAAAAGGGCGATAGCTTTGCCCTGTCAAAAAGCAGGATAATCCCCATCACCCGGCCTTTTTAAAATCCTAGCACTACATATAGTGTTTGTAAGTAATAAAAACTTACTATTGGTGGAGTTGTTTGTTTCTAATTAATTTGTCATGATGGGGATCCCCATCACTCAGGCTCGCAAGGGTCTTTTTTTAATGTCTAGTTTTGGATCAGATACTCCATTCATGCTTCTTGCAAAACTTAAAGTTAAGGAAGATAAGGTTGCAGAATACTTAGAAATTGCAGATAAGACAGATAAAGCTGTTGAAGCTGACGAACCAGGAATGCTCCATCATACTTTTGATCAAGACCCTGATGATCCTCTTCGTTTCGTATGGTCAGAAGTTTATAAAAATGATGATGCTTTACTAGCTCATTTAGCTAATCCAGCATTAGGTGTTTATCTTGAGGCTCATTCTGAACTGGGGTCTGATCTTTCTGTTGAATTTTACGGAACTGTGGGAGATAAAGTTATTGAAGCCATGAACGGAACAGGAGTTCCATATAAGATCTTTAAAACAAAATTTGGTTATAGCAGAGTATAAGGATAAGGGTATTAACTAACTAGTTCGACTAAATTATTAATAGGAATCTGAGTGCTAGAGGTAACCACAGACATAAAAGAAGCAATAGTAAAAGGGTAATTGCATGAATATTAGGAATGTATTGCTCTTTTAAAATTTGTGTCTTCATAATCTATCTAGCCTTCTTAAGTTTGATTTCTCTTCTGATAAGCAGAGCTATAACTACAATACACATGTTCATTAGAAATACGTCTAATGGCATTTGATAAAAAAGTCTCTACTCAATTAATAGCAAGATTTTTGATCTACGAATCAAGAAATGAATACTAATATTTATTGACTTAATAAAACGAATTTAAAAATTAAATTTATGCTTAAATATCTCAGAACTTTTAACTATTAAATGGCTTATTCAGAAACAAGAATAGTAATAGGTGGTCTAGCCCATGTACCTGTTCTTATTTTTATAGCCAATTTTATAAAAGGTAAGTTTGGAATTAAAACTGAAGAGACAAAAGATACCTTAGTTAAAGAAAAGCCTGTTAAAAATATAGAACTAAAAAATACCGTTATTAAAGAAGAAAAAGCAGAAACTTTAAAGGAACTATCAAACAAGCTGGATAATATTGAACAGAAGGCTGAGGAGGTTTATGAAAAGGTAAAGAAGAAAAAGAAAGAGAAGAAGAAGAAGAAAAAAAAAGAATAGCTAAATTGAGATACTATCAAGCATCAATACATCTTGAGCTTTGATTGTATCTTTCTTATCTTCGTCTTCGGGATCTTTATAAGATTCAATTTCAGCTTGAATTTTTCTCTTGTAAACTCCTTTGACATAGTCCATTTCTCTTTTGTCTTTGTCCAGAATTGAGAATGGTGATCTTTTTAAGTACATAACTTTTTCCAAAATAAATAAAATTTAATCAGCTCCAGTTTTTATCAGATTCAACAAAGCTATCCAATGTTTGCTGATTCCTGATTTCTTCCTCAAGAAGTTCTTCTTCTGATCTTTCTTCAATCTCAGATTTATAATCTTCTTTTAGTGTGGATTTGGTAGACATTTGCTCATGACGACTACATCTATGTTCTAACTAGTTAGAGAGTCCATCCGACTTTTAAATATGTACGGTTTGAGGTACTCACTTATACGGAAAAAGGATCAACAATTCAATTTGAAAATGGGTAAAATATTTGAAATTTAGTTTGTTTTTCCTTTAAGAATCATCAGCAAAGGTAAACCGATAAGCATCAGACTCCCAACAATTAATAAAAAGGTATTTATCTCGATTCCGATTTTCTTAGTTAGTGGTTATCCATAAAGCTTAAAATCTTACAAAATCTAGAAAGCTGCTTAGCCTCCTCAACATTTTTCGGCATACAATTTGCCAATTCAGGAGAGCCAACAACAATTGATAAACATTGTGCTCTACTTATAGCAACATTTAATCTATTTGCATTCAAAACAAATGACAATCCTCTTGGGGCATTTTCAGAATCGGTTGAGGCTAAAGAATAAATTGCAATAGGTTTTTCTAAACCTTGAAATTTATCTACAGTTCCAACATCTGCTAAACCTTTTAACTCTTTTTGCAAAAGATTTTTTTGTGCATTATAAGGAGTAGTCACAAGAATATCTTCAGAAGTAATTACTTTTTTTTCTAAATGCATTGTTTTATTTTTTGATCTAGAGGAACTAGAGATAAATTGATATTCAGACCCTATAATTTCTTTGATAAGATAATAAATATATTCTGCCTCTTCAATAGAAAAACTTGAATTTTGACTTTTATGTTTAACAGGAAAAAACGCTAGCCCGCAAGTTTTTCCTGACCAAAAAACTTTATTATTGCTGTTGGTTAGTTCAGGTTCTAATTTACCTTCATAAAACATTTGAGAAACAACATTTGTTAAGGTTGGAGGCATTCTCCAACTCTTAGGAAGAAAGAAACCTTTATCAGCTGGGATTATATCTTCGCCATTCATGAAATATTCCAAACAACTAAGGCCACTATCTCCAGGATGAGCAGCTTTCTTCGGTTGAGATAGTTGTTGTTGATCACCGACTAGTAAAATATTTTTTGCACATTGACTCATATAAAGTAAATTTGCAGAAGATACTTGGCCAGATTCGTCAATAATTAAATAATCAAAAGGTTGACCAAAATAATCCTGTTTAGATAAAGAAAAAACTGTAGCACCTAAAACATCAACATCATGCCTATATCTTGTTGATGAACTTATAGAACTATTTATGAAATAAGCCTCATCATCACGAATACTTGATGATGAACTTCTTTTATAAAAATTGCCTTTAATAAATTTTAATTTGCAAAAATTTTCAACTTTTAAAAGTATATTATTTATAGCTTTATGACCATTAGAGCTAATAGCTACTCTTAAACCCTTCTCTATTAATTTACTAATTAATTCTGCAGTAAATGTAGTTTTGCCCGTTCCAGGAGGACCTTGTATTGCTAAAGTTTTATCTTTGAGATCAAACAGAAAGTTACTAATATCATCACTATTATTTTTTTCATTTTTTAATTCTATATTTAATTCCCCAATCCCTTTAATACTTTGTCTATCCAAAAAATTTAAAAAAGCTTTTGAAATTTTTGATGATCCATCATTCCAAGATTGTGCTTGAAAGGAACAATCTGATTCCATATTTTGAGATATCACTGAAGGGAATTTATAAATATTTATCTCTTGGTATTGATTGATTTTATATTTTTCAAGATTCGAAGCACTTATTTTTAAAGTAAAGTTTTTATTTTCTTCATCAAGAATACCTTTTAAAGTTAAGAAGTATTTACCGTCATCTTTTTTTATTGCTTCTTCAATAAGTAAATTACTTTCAGTAGTTTTAATTGGGGCTAAACAAAAATCATTTTTGAAGTTCAAATCTGATTGTATTTTTATAACCTGATTTTCATTAAATGAATAAACAAGTCCTAATGATTTTTTTATCTGTATTATCTTTTGAAGTTTACAATTAACTATAACTTCACCATCAGAAGTTAATTCTTCAGGAGTCTTATCGTTTAATCTTGCAAAAAATTCCCAAAATTCCACCCTTTCTTCACTTGGATGAAAAGGAATAAGTTCAGAAATCAATTTTCTTAAATATTCTTTATTTTTAAGTTCATTTAATTTGTAATTTTCCCTAAAATTTTTTGCTTGCTCATCTAGAACATTTATTTTTATTTCCTGAACAGATAAATTTTCATTATTGTCAGGTTTGACTTTATTACTATTAGATTTTAATTCTTTATATTCAGGTAAATCTAAAAGAAAATCTCTCAACTTCTGAGTACTATCACAATCTTGCTTATTATAAGTCTCTATAGAATCAAGTATTTTTTCGTCTTTTAAATAAATCCAGTTTGCATATTGTATTATTGAGTCACCTGCAGTGCTAATTTCTTCCTTTCGTAAATCTTTTAAATAAATTCTTTCCACATACTTTATGGAGTAACTTCCTGAACCAAGTATGATTGCATTTTTAGTTATCGGAAATAAATCAATAAGATATTCACTTCTTAACCAATTATCAATAGTTTCAATATATATTTGGTGCTTAGCAGCTAAATTTCCAAGTGCATTTTTTTCATAATTACCATAATGAAATAACTTACTGCTTGGATAATTTATTTTTCTCTCTTCTATAAATTTTACAAAGTCACTAAATGCTTTTTTTTCTTCATCCGTATTATGAGCCCAAAATGACTTATAAATATATTTTCCTTCTTGATCTTTAAAAGTAACACCAATAAGATATTCAAGTTTTTCTGCTGTTAAAGGATCAGGATAACCCTCAAAGTCAAAGAACATATCACCTTCATTTTTTATTGGGAGTAGTTTTATGCCTTTTTCTTGTTCATTGATAGGTCTTATCTCATAAGCTGGATTATCCTCGGATGTGGTTCTCACTTGGAGAGTAGCTTGACTTTTAAAACGTTTTATTAAACCATTATTTAAATCAACTTTATGTTTGTTCAAATCAATATTCTTTAAATCAAAAATTGTTTTTATTCCAGCTTCCATAAATTTTTTTCTCTGATCCATTCGCATTGCGTGCACTTGAATAATATCTCCTTTTTCTTTTAATTTTTTTTGAACAAATTTATTCCATTTTCCATGATCACCTGGAAGGTACTCTAATGGGTCATCGATAGAAAATTTAGATAAGAATTTCTCGTATTTATCTACAATATTTTTATACCAATCATAGTAATCTTTAGTTTTAAAAGTCTTGAATTTTCCTCCTCCTAGGTGCAAATGAAAATTTTCAGGAATCTTTCCTAGTACATCATTAAGTAATTCACAATAAGCAATTGACTGTAAAATATAAGAGGGTTTTTCAAAAGTAGCTAATTTTATTTCTACTGGTTCATAAGAAAAATTACCAAGATCAGATTTACTAGATACTTTCATCAAATAATCTGCTACTCCATATAACTTTTCTGAATTAAGGAATGTCTGGCTAACAAAATCGTAAGCTTTATTTAATGTTAATAAAGTATTTTCATAAGACTTATCACTAATTTCTCCGTTTAGATGACAAACATCTAAATTTTTAGCTTGCAGGATTTCACCAAATTTAGCCTCATATTTTTTACCCATTTCTTGTAAGTATCTCGACATTTCATCACTTGCTGGATAATTTATTTCTGATGAAGAATTTTTTGCATGCAAATCTAGTGATGCGCTTAATTGTGATTTAGAAAATGTTGAAATATTTGTTGGTGTATATTTTTTAAATTTCATTTTCTAATTGATTCTTCAGTTCAACAAATTTTCAATATTATAAATTTATTTAATTAGCATAAAATTAATTTGTTATTTTTTCTTTCATTCAAGGCGAATCAAGATATTCTTTATCTTCTTTTAAGAATACTTTTGATAATTCTTTGGAAAACTTTTTATTCCTTCTATCTCATAAAATTTTTCATCTCCTTTAATTAAATATACACTAACTTTTTTGTATACTTTTTTATTAAAATATCCATTTCTTTGATCTATTGAAAAAAGACTAGTCGGAATATCTCTAATCCAATTCAAATAATTTACTACTTCCGAATCGATAGAAATATATGAATACTCTTTGTTTATATAATTCATCCAATCAAAATGATCGATAGATACCGTTAAATCAAATACATATCCGTTGTAATCTCCACGACACCAACCTGCTGATATAGAGCATCCTACTGGAGGTATCTTAGGGATATAAATTTCTATTGGACTACTTACTATCCAGTTAAAAAAGTTTTTCCTTTCAGGTTCTTTTATGGAAGAATTGTAAATCCAATTCTCAAATTCTTTTCTCTGCGAAGAAAAAGCAAACATAAATAAATAGAAAAAACTTATTTTTTTAAGAGTAGTAAAAATAATTTTTTGGGAAAGTAAATATTTAGATATGCCCGGATAAATAGAAAATAATATTCAAATCAGTTACATCTAAAGAAGTCAATTTTTATATTATGGATAGAAAAACTGTAATTCCTCCTGAAATAGAACTGGAATTAAAAAAATTTGAAATTAAAATTTCCAAATTAAACAAAGAAGAGATGTTTAAAGAACTCATGTTACTTAAATTTGATTCAGAAAATAATTTTTATTTTATTAGGCAGTACTTAAGTAAGCATGGAATTAAAATATCCAGACAAATAATACAAAGTCATAACACAGATCATGTAGTAATAGCTTTTGGATACCTATCTGAGAAAATTTATAAATTACTTAAAAAAAATATATTTCCAGTAGTTAAAATTGAATCAAAAAGATTAATAGATTTATTAAAGAGTTGATTAACCATGAAATTTAATAGACTAATTTTTTCACATCATTTTTGGTTTTTCTGCTTTCTATGCCCTATGCGATATTTGCAAAGAATAATAAAGATGTTTTCAATTTAGATAGATCTAGAGATCTCCTTTTAGACGGTTATATACAAAATGAGTTTGATAATCATCATCTGGCAATTGAATATTATACTGAGGCAATACGACTCAACCCAAACAATTTTTACGCATTTTTAAACAGAGCATTTTCAAGATATCAGATTAAAGATAATTCTGGAGCTTGGGATGATTTGAATATATCATTAGAAATTAATCCTAATGATGGTATTGCTTTATATAATCGAGCAATTGTGAATTGGAAACTTGGTCATCAATTAAGTTCTATGAAAGATTATTCAAAAGCAATTAATAAAGATATTGAATTAAAAAATGCATATGCGGTGAGAGGTATTCTTAAATCAAATATTGGTGATGCTGTAGGTGCTTGTCCTGATTGGAAGAAAGCAATGGAAAACAAAAGTGAAAGAGCAACTTTGTGGGTAAAAGAAAACTGTTTACCAAATATTTCTGAAAATTTTCGAAAGAAAACAGAAAATAAAGTTCTTATTGCAAATGCACGGAGAAAATATGCGGCTGGCGAAATTAGAGAATCATGTAATTATTATGAACAAGCAAAAATGAATGGTTATAAAGCAAATCACTTAAGTTGGAAATTAAAACTTAGCTTTGTTACTGACCAAATTTGCTTTTTCTTATAGGTTTGATAAATAAAAATTTTAACTAATTTATTGATATCCAAGGTGTATGATATCCCAGGCAAAGTTTTGAAAATATTCCTTATGCGCCATTTTTATAATCACATATCATTTAATATTTTCACTGATCTAAAAGTAAATTTTGATTCTCAAGTATTTTTGTAATTAATTCCTTTGATTTAGATTCAGGAATAAAAAATATTTCTTTTGTTTTTTTTTAATATTTTGATAATTCATTATTAAATTATTTAAAATTCATAAACTAAATAATCTTGTTTATACATTTCAACCGACAAATCCAACACCCTTAGATAATACAAATTTACTGCTTGCGAAGCAGAATTTTATTTGGCAATATTAGTAACCGACTTCAAAATTGGCACATCATAACTAGATGTTTCCCTTAATGGCCAAGAAGAACTGAAGGAAAAGGTCAGGGATTAAATAATTTTTCTTTTGGCTCAGCTGTTAAAAAGTTCCTACACACATACCCATAGAAAATGAAATTTTTAAAAAATATCAGGTCGCTACCTGCCGATTCTCTAAGAATTATTCGTCGTACTCCTCCACTTGTTTTTGCAATGGCAGTATTATCTCTTGGCGGTTTTATTGGAGCATCAACTGTTCTTGTCAGAGGTTTTCGGATGGTTGAAAATTCAATCACTGTTACTGGTGCTAGTACGGAAAGTTTTGAAAGTGATATTGCTAAATGGTCAGTTCAGGTAAGGGCTACTGGTAAAACTCAAATTGACTCTTTTAACAAGCTCAAAGAATCTATGAAAAAAACTATTAATTTCCTTAAAGTAAATGGAATTGAAGATGGTATTAAACAAGAAGTATATCTTGGACCAGCGAGCATCAAGGAATATGAAACCAAGCATCCAAAGACAAATGAAATCATAAGAACGGAATGGATCACCTACCAGAGTATCGAGATAAAGAGCAATGACGTTTATCGTGTTCAAAAGACCCACAGTAAGATTACTCAACTTCTTGGAGAAGGTGTATTTGTAAGACCAAGCTCTCCAGAATTTACATATTCAAAGCTTGCGGACAAAAGAGTAGACATGCTCGCTAAGGCTGCAAAAGATGCACGCATTAGAGCTGAAGCTATTGCTCTTCAGGCAGGATCTGAAGTTGGAGGTTTGAAGAAAGTTAACACTGGAGTATTTCAGATTACAGTTCCAAATTCCACTAGAGTAAGCAGCTGGGGATCTTATGACACTACAACAATAAAGAAAGATATTACTGCTGTAATGGGAGTAACTTTCGCTGTTAAATAAATTTCTTAGGTAGTCTTCTTTTGCCTTGCAGGATCATCAATAAAGGTAATTCAATAAGCATAAGCTCCCATCAATTAACAAAAAAGTATTCAGATTCATTTAACCATCCATTTGGAGTTATCCCAATTAAGGGGTATCCCTTTTTTAATTGGTTCTTTTTTCATATCATTCATCTCTTTTCTGATTTTGTTGTAATATTCTAACTCTTCAGGATCATCAGAACCGAGATTATAATTCATTGTCGCTGCAAGATAAATTCTGTGCATACGATAAGAAGATAGTGCCAAAATAAAATTTTATTTTTATTATATCTGGATTACTTAAAGTTTATTTGATAATCTTTTTGTTCAGATAATTTAATTTTTCAGAAATTCTTTTGTTGAATTAAAACAGGAAATATCTTTTTTAGAATCGATTAAACAAAAATTATTTAGATAATTCTTTTGATAAAGATTGAGCTATTTTTTTTGCAAGTAAGGGGGGTACTGCATTGCCAACTTGAAGATATTGCTCTCTCATATTTCCTAAGAATATAAAATTATCTGGAAAACTTTGTAATCTAGCCGCTTCTCGGACAGAAAGTGTTCTTTCAAAATATGGATGAACATATTCATAACCATCTATGCCTATGTGAGCAACTACTGTCCATGAAGGCTCATCAACTGGCAAGCGTCTAATTCTATTGTAAATAATTTTTGACTTGAATAATTTTGAAATCTCTAGAGTTTTAAAAACCTCTTGATCTATTTCACTTAAACGTTGAGAAGGTTTAAGAAACTTGAAAGCTCTTTTTGCATGAATATTAGAAATTCTGCAGATATTGTTGTAAACATATTCTGAAGAATTCCTCAAAAGAATTTGATAGCTTGAAAGTTGTTTAAATTTGGAGTATTTCATTTTTGAAATCCTCCAATCATCGCTAATAGAGGGCAAATCACTTATGGCTTCATCTACGGTGATCTTTAAATCTTGCGATCCAGAAGGAAATTGAAATCCAGTTCCATCTCTAATGCCAACAACAAATAACCTCTTTCTATTTTGAGGAATTCCATTATTAGAAGCTGAAATTAGGGAATGGAAAATACTATAAGAAGAATTTTTAAAGTTAGATAAAAATTCATCAAAAATTTTACCCTCATATTGTGTTTTAAATCCTGGGACGTTTTCCATTACAAACGCTTTAGGTTTAAAAAAATCTACGTATTTTATAAAATTCATATACTCAAAATTTCTAACATCATCTTTAATATTTCTTTTTAAAGACCTTATTTTACCTCGACCTAATGATGAGAAAGTTTGGCAAGGAGGCCCACCAATTATTACGTCTATATTTTTGTTCAATCTTCTTTTTAATTCGTTAAGGTCGAGGTTATTAATGTCTGCGCAAAAAGTTTTTGCTTCTGGGAAATTGAGGTCATGAGTTTTTGCATAAATTGGTATTTTTTCAATCCCCCCAACAATTTTGAACCCACTTTGTCTAAATCCTGAACTGAGACCACCAGCACCACAATAAAGATCAAGTACATTTAAACCGTGAGGATCTTTTGATATTTTTGGAATCAAATCTTCAGGATGTGATCTAGCAAAATCGTATAGATAATTTTTCTTTTTTAAGATTTTATTAAGGCTTTCTATATCTATATTATTAAAATCTGCTAAAGTACTTCTTTTTAGAGTAGTCGTATCAATATCTAATAAATTTGATACTTCAAGAATACCAAGTTTATCTATTTTTTTCATAATGATATGTGCAATATCTTTTTCTTTTTAAACCGTTAGTTATAAATCCTTTAAATTCATAACCATCCCAATATTTAACTTTATTGCCTGTGATCTCAGAAACATAATCTAACATTGCTTTTGTAAATAAATTGCTGGACTTGAAATTGTTTTTCTTGACAATACCATCATCAATATAAATATGTCCCTCTTCATATAAATCATCGCATCCAAATTTACACATTGGTATTACAACATTTAAATCTTTTTTTTCAATCTTCGTGCAACTTTTTCTTGGTTTAAGATGAGCCATCCAAACAAATCTTTTATTCATACTTCTACCACAAACCGCACAATCTATATTGGAGCTGTCATTATCAAAATACTTTGCTCTTAATTGACTTTGTTCTACTCTTTGCTTTTTTTTATATACTCTTTCTAATTCTTCATAATTATTTTCTAAATTGGATGATTTATATATCTCTATATTTTTAATATTTTTGCTCGTTTGGTCAAATAAATTGTTGGTCAAATAGTAACGATTAATAATCTCCTCGATATAGATGTTTTGCTCATTAATTTCAATATTAGCTGGTTGTTTGTCATTCAATGGTTGAGGGAGTATTTTTATTAATTCTTTTTTTGTTATTGTTCCACAAATTGTTTTGTTATCATTTTTTTTAATAAGTATTAAATAATGATCAAGAACTTCATTACAAGCTTCGGCAAAAGGTGTTTCTGATTTCTTGCCTGTAAAACACCAACTCATATCTAATGATATTTTTGACATATTTTTAATTTCTTCTTCCATCCAAGAATATATCCTGTTGTGTTGATTTTTTGAAATTTTTAGATTATCAAATCTATTTATAGATTCATTTATGTATTCAAAAAATTTTTGCTCTTCTGTATCAAATTTATAATTTTTTATTTTTTCATAAGAGATCATTATTTCTTGCATTATATAAATTGAGTGATAGAACCAGACGGCTACTTTTACATTATTTTGATCTTTTTCAGCTCCATAGTGATATTGTTGATTTATTTTTAAGTATTTCCTTCCTTTGTTGTTAGTTGTCCAAATTTTCAAAGGGTGATTATTGTTATTTGCGAGTTCAATCTCTGTAGGATTATTTTTGTCGCCTATTTCAAAACCCCAATTTTGAGTGGTAGCTTTTATTTGTCCCCACTCAAGAGCATGATCTTTTTTTAGTCCCTTCCAATCTTCATAGGGACTTTGTATTGCTAAAAAATACCTTCTTAGTTGAGAGAAAATTAATTTTCTATATTTAATACTATACATTTATCAAATTTATTTTTTGTAATTCTAAAATAAGGGACCCCAAAATTTTCGAGAAAAGCGGTGGAACTGCATTCCCCACTAATGTATACTGCTCCGTTATTGATCCTTTAATTTCTATATGATCAGGTATGGTTTGCAACCTTGCACATTCTCTTACGGTTAATAGTCTATTTGCTTCAGGGTGAAAAAGTCGGCCACAAGTTATTTTTCTTACTCCTGCAATTATTGTGCCACTCGGTTTGTTCCAAGAAAGTCTTCCATAAGTGTTTTTAACTAATCCTCCACTTCCATATCCATTATTCTTCATTCTGAATAAATGGCCATTTAAAAGTTTGTCGGGAATGTCTTGAAGGCCCCCTCCTTGAGGAACATATTTGATTCTATTAATTATTTCATCTTGATGGATAAAAGGAGTATGGTTTTTGATTTTATTGTCGATACATTCATCTCCACTTTCTATTTTTGGGAGATCAGAAATAACTTCCTTAAGGGTCTTACTGTTTTTTTCAAAAGTTTTTAGAAATTTTTCAATAAAGGAGGTTAGTTTAACTTGTTGATTTTCTTGAACATTAAGAATATCTTTTTTTATACCCAGATAAAAAATTCTTTTTCTATTTTGCGCCATGCCAAGCTTTAAACCGTCTAGGTGGATAACTTGAACAAAATATTTGTTTTGTTTAGATTCAAGAACTCTTTTAATATGTTCATTAAACTTCAATCCATTCGGATGTTCCATTGACGTCAATCCTCTCACATTCTCAATAATTATTATTTTTGGATTAGATTTAGTAATTATTTTTAAAAAAATATCTACAAGTGTATTTCTCCTATCCTCAGTCTTTCTTTTCCCAAAAGAACTAAAACCTTGACAAGGGGGGCCACCCACAATTAATTCAGCTTTATTTTGTTTGATTTTATTAATAATTATTTCTTGGCTATTTTGATGAAAAAGATCTAATTTTAAAAAATTTTTTGAATTATTATTTAATTCAGCTGCGCTCCAGTAATCTGTTGAAAATACATTTTTATGTCCTGCATTTTCAAGACCTAACGATAGGCCACCTATTCCGCAAAATAAGTCTACGAAGTTCATATTTAATTAAATTTATAATTTTAATTGAATTGTTTTTTTATATTATTCAACATCAACTTCTTTAGCTAGGTTTTTTAGTTGATCAAGATTATGTAACAACTTTACTAAAATTTCTTGTGTAGCAACCTTTTTGGCCATGCCCTCGTCGGGACTTGAACCCGAGACCTCTCCCTTACCAAGGGAGTGCTCTACCGCTGAGCTACAAGGGCAATTTTCAAAGTGGGCCGGGTTGGATTTGAACCAACGTAGGCAGAGCCAGCGGATTTACAGTCCGCCCCCTTTAACCACTCGGGCACCGACCCCCACTATTTGAACTTATCAGTTAATGGTCACTTTGTGTGAAAATGTTTTGGTTTTTTTGTTTCTTTCTAGATAGCATTTAATAGGAAAGACTTTATCGAAAATGAATATTTTATTGATAAATGGCCCAAATTTAAATTTATTGGGAACTAGAGAACCTGAAATATATGGTAATAAAACATTGAGTGATATTGAAAAAGATTTAACAAAAGTTGCCCAAGAAAAGAGTATTAATCTTGAATGTTTTCAAAGTAATCACGAAGGGGAAATAGTCGATAAGATTCAGGATTCTGTAAAAAGTATCCAAGGCATTCTTATAAATGCTGGTGCTTTTACTCATACATCTATTTCTATTCGCGATGCTTTAATAGGATCAAAAATTCCATTTGTAGAGTTACATATTTCAAATATTTTTAGTAGAGAAGATTTTCGTAAAGAATCTTTTCTTACAGATAAAGCTATAGGAATTATTAGTGGATTTGGCATATCAAGTTATTCCTTAGCTCTTGAAGGAATCATTGGATATTTAATTAGTAAGGATTAAATGCTAGTCGATTTTAAAAGGCCAACTTCTCATATTAAGTATTTATCGTCATTTACCTCAGATGAGTGGATCCAACTCGCATTATCTAATCCAATTGATATTCTTATTGACCATGCTCATTGTGAAAGAAAAGCAGCAGGAGTAGCTGTTCAATTGATGTTTAGATATCCATCAGAACCAAATCTGGCAGAAGTTCTAAGTCCAATAGCGAGAGAGGAATTAGAGCATTTTGAAAAAATACTTTATTTTTTAAAGGATCTTGGACATTCTCTTCAGTCACTAAAACCGCCTCCATATGGAGCTGAATTGTCCAAGAATATAAGAAAGGAAGAGCCCAATAGAATGCTTGATAGTTTTTTAATAGCAGGACTTATTGAAGCAAGAAGTCATGAAAGATTAAGCTTGCTTGCGCTGAATTCTGAAGATAAATTGTTTAAATCCCTTTATGAGTCTCTTCTTGAGAGTGAGGCAAGACATTTTGGAGTTTACTGGAAACTAGCGCAAACTAAATTCTCTAAAAATCATACTTTCAAAAGGTTAGAGGAATTGTCTGAAATTGAGTCATCAATACTAACTGAAACTTTTGTATTGCCAAGGGTACATAGCTAAAGTTAATAAAATAAAAATGATAATAAACAAGTTCTTAAGTTTACTTAATCGATATAAAACTGATTTACCAACATTCACCGTCGTTGGTGTAGGCCCTGGAGATCCATCGCTTTTAACTATTGCTGCTGTGGATGCAATAAAAAAAGCGAAAGTTATAGTTTTCCCAATATCAGACGATAATAAAAAGAGTTTTGCTGCGGAAATAGTCAAGAAATACACCAAATTTAAAAAAAATATCCCTATCATCTTTCCAATGGCTAGGAGGGATTTTGATCCAGATGAAATATGGTCTAATGCTGTAGAAAAAATTGTGAAATTTATACAAAATGGCGAATCAGTTGTTTTACTTTGTCTTGGAGATACTTCCCTATTTGCAAGTTCTTCTAATATCTTGAGGTTAATAAAAAATAATCATGCTGAAATTATTACCAAAACCATACCTGGTATTTCCTCTATTTCAGCAACAGCAGCTTTGAATGATTTTGATTTAGTTAAAAAAGGTGAGACATTGATCATCAAAGAATGCCCTTCTTCAGAATCTGAATTAACAACCCTAATCAGGGAAAGTAAGGCAAATAGAACGGTATTGGCCATTATGAAAGTTGGCAAAAGATGGAATTTAGTCAGGGAAATTTTGAAAAAAGAGGATATCATCGATACAACATTAATAGCTTTAAGTGTTGGGATGCCTGATCAAATTATTAAATATGCATCACAATATAAAAGGGAATTTATGCCTTATTTTTCTTTAATTTTGATAAGGTTCGATTAATGCAAAAAAGAGAAAAATCTTTTGAAAGTCAATTTACGTGGCCTATTTGTAAAGAACTATTATTTCTTGTTCTTGAAGATAAGGTTAGTGATGTATTTGTTTGTGAATTAGTGTGGGAAAGACTTTTCTATACTAGAGAAACAACTTTAAATTATTGGGTTTCTAGCGCGTTAACTCCTTCTTATTGGTCAGAAAAATTTGAAAAAGCTCCTCAAATAATTTCAGAGCGACTAGCCTCAGTACATTTGACTCGATCGATTCCAAAAGACTATAAACAGGGATTGAAAAATTTTCTTAATTTTAAAGGTTATAAGATTAATGAACTCTATCCAAGAAGAACTAGAAGAGCGACGGTAGTAAATTGGTTGATTTATTGGGCGATTGAAAATGATTGTTTTACCAAAGATAATGGATTGATGCCAACTCCTAGTGCACCCCCTGTAAATCCAGTGAAAGGACATTTTGGCGATCCAGAAATTAAATAAGTTTTTTTGAATAAGGTAAATGAGTATATTAAAGTTATAGTTGTAATGGATATCACTTTCATTGGAGAGAAGAATTGATTCTTCCTACAATAGCAATTATCGGAAGACCGAACGTTGGGAAATCTACCTTAGTTAATCGTCTTTGCCAAAGTAATGATGCAATAGTGTTTGATAAGCCTGGTGTTACAAGAGATAGAACTTATCAAAACGCTTCATGGGGAGGTAAGGAATTTCAAATAGTTGATACTGGAGGTTTAGTTTTTGATGACGATAGTGAATTTCTCCCAGAGATAAGGACTCAAGTTTATTTGGCTCTAGAAGAGGCTTCACTCGCGTTACTGGTGGTAGATGGGAATCAAGGTGTTACTGATGGTGATTTATCAATAGCAAAATGGTTAAGAAACTCAAGCTGTAAAACAATTGTTGCTGTTAATAAATGCGAATCGACTACTCTAGGAATATCCCTTGCTTCAGAGTTCTGGAAATTAGGATTGGGCGAACCTACCCCTGTTTCGGCTATTCATGGTTCAGGTACTGGAGATCTTTTAGATCTCGTTATTGGCGAACTTCCTGAAAATAATATCCAGGATGATGAAGAAAAGATAATGATGTCAATTATTGGTAGGCCTAATGTTGGTAAATCAAGTTTGTTAAATTCAATATGTGGAGAAACAAGAGCAATAGTTAGTGATATTAGTGGTACGACAACTGATTCAATAGATACGCTTATTAAAAAAGGCGATAATCATTGGAAAATTATTGATACTGCAGGGATTAGAAGAAAGAAAAATGTTAAATACGGCACTGAATTCTTTGGTATTAATAGGGCTTTTAAATCTATAGATAGAAGTGATGTTTGTGTTTTAGTTATAGATGCTACAGATGGAGTAACTGATCAAGACCAGAAGCTGGCTGGGCGCATAGAAGAACAAGGTAGAGCTTGTATAATTGTTGTTAATAAATGGGATCTTGTAGAAAAAAATAGTTCGACAATTTATCAAGTAGAAAAAGAACTTAGATCTAAACTTTATTTTTTACACTGGTCAAAAATGATTTTTATATCTGCCCTAACTGGTCAAAGAGTTGATAATATTTTTGAGCATGCTCTTAATGCTGTAAATCAACATAGAAGAAGAGTTACAACATCAGTAGTTAATGAAGTACTTAAAGAATCAATTAGTTGGAAAAGCCCACCAACGAAGAGAAGCGGCAAGCAAGGTAGGCTTTATTACGGTACACAAGTAAAGAACAAACCTCCCACTTTTACTCTTTTTGTAAATGACCCTAAATTATTCGGAATAACTTATAGAAGGTATATTGAAAAACAAATTAGGGTAAATTTAGGCTTTGAAGGTACACCCCTCATTTTACTTTGGAGAGGAAAACAGCAAAGAGCTTTAAATAAAGAGGTCGAGAGAGAAAATATTGAGTTAATTCAAAAAGATTAATGAATTTGCTTACCAAATTTTCTGTTGGTCAATACGTTCATGGTAATAGAAGTTGGCTAAGAATTATAGATAGTAGATTAAAAATAATTATCGTAATGATATTTTTAATCACTCCAATTTGGGCAGGCCCAATATGGAGATTGAGTTTAGTTGTTTTTTTACTATTAATTACTTTTTTAAGTTTATTGCCATCTAGAGTATGGTGGCGATCGTTATTTTTTCTCTCATGTTTGTCACTATTAATTGGATTTATATCAATACTCGCCTCGTCTGATATTCAATCTCTTGATGGCTACTTAAGAAATCCCAATGAGTTGCAAGTAGTACTGGAAAGTCAAAAAGAATGGAATATTTTGCAAATTCCTTTGCAGAAGATATGGTTTATTAATTTTGGTCCCTACAACTTTTCAAGAAGAGCCTTTGAATTAGGCATAAAAACCTCCACTTTGATATTTACCGTTATTCATAGTGTGAATTTGATGCTTTTAACCACGTTGCAGGAAGACATTGTATGGGGATTAAGTTGGTTTATGTATCCATTAAGAAAGATTGGATTGCCTACTAGTAAGTGGCTTTTTCAGTTGTTAATTGCTCTACGTTTTATTCCTCTAGTGCAGGAAGAACTTCAAAATATCATTAAATCAGTGTCAGTAAGATCAATAAATTTTCGAAATCTAGGATTAAAGAAATCCTTCAATGTTTTATTAATCTTAGTGGAAAGGTTATTTCAAAATATATTTCTGAGAATTGATCAAGGAGCAGAATCATTACTCTCAAAGAAAAAAATTATTATAAAGACCAACAGATTTAGAACTCTTTATCCTTCAAAATCTCTCAATGTAATTGTTAATACATTATCGATTTGTTTTATTTGCATAGCAATTTTTCTTAGAAAACTGTATGGTGCATTATAAATAACACAATATTTTAGGTTTGAGTTCTGAGCGTTATTTAAACCATCCAACATTTGGCATGTTGTACCAAGTTTCTCCTGGGAATGATGGGAGAGATATTTATGCGACTTTATATGCTCAAAAAATGTTTTTCTTGGTAGAAGTTCGACAGAGAGAAGTTTTTTTTGAAGTTATTCCTTATTTAGATGCTCGTAATCAAGCCGAATTAAACCTTCAAAAAGCTAGAAGAAAAGGATCTGAAGAGCTTTCTAAATGGGAGAATTTATTTACCCAAACTTTCTTATGAAATGTGAACCCTGCAAATTATTTAGAAATAAAAAATAAAATTCCATCCAACGTTAATATTCTTGCGGTAAGTAAAGGATTTAAAAGTCAAGAAATCAAAACTATTCAAAATATTGGACAGAATGATTTTGGTGAAAGTAAGTTTCAAGAAGCGTTTGAAAAACAATTAATCTTAAAAGACCTTAAACAAATAAATTGGCACTTTATTGGAAGAATACAAAGTAATAAAATAAGAAAAATAGTACAAAATTTTAAATACATTCATTCAGTAGATTCATTTGAAAAGTTGCAAAAAATTTCTAATATTTCAAGTGAAGAGAAGAAATATCCATTAATAATGTTGCAGGTTAAGTTGAGTAATGATCCTACTAAAGGTGGCTTTAATCCTGAATTGTTAAAATTGAAATGGAGAGAAATTCAAGAGTTGAAAAATATTTCACTAACCGGCTTGATGACTATCAATCCTAAAGGACTCAGCTCTAAAGAAAATTTAGGTTTGTTCAAAAAATGTCGTGCTCTCGCTGATTCACTGCAACTACCAGATTGTTCCATGGGGATGTCAGGTGATTGGGAGGAAGCTATTGACGCTGGATCAACTTGGTTAAGATTAGGATCATTGATTTTTGGAGGAAGATCCTAATTATTTTTTTTTTTATAAAAATCTTATCTATAAACTTGCAGTAAAGTTCAACTAACGTTATTTAAGTATAGGTAGTTTATTCATTTAAAAAATGAATCTAATACTTAAGGTTCTTAAACCTTAGTAATCAATTTCAAGAGGATTTAAAAGGTGTCACTTATTTCTAGATTAAAGGCAGTTGTTGCAGGTGATGAGTATCTCGATGATGATTTTGATGAGTTAGATTATGCTTCAGAGGATGATTTAAATGATATTAACAATTTCAAACAAAATCCAAAGAACGCAAATGCCCTTGCAAATTCAAACCCATTCGATTTTATGAATAACAATAGATCATCAAAAGTAGTTGGTATGCCTGGAATCTCGAATTCATCTTCTGAAGTTTGTTTAATGGAAGCTAGAAGTTTTGATGAGATGATGGATGCAATTCAAGCAATAAGAGAGAGAAAAACAGTAATTCTAAATCTAACTATGATGGATCCTGACACATCACAAAGAGCGCTTGATTTTGTCTCGGGCGGAGCATTTGCAATTGATGGATACCAAGAAAGAGTAGGTCCAGGTATTTTTATTTTCGCGCCTAGTTGTGTCAATGTAACGAATTCTTCCTCCGAAGAAGCTTCTCCTGCAAATTTGTCCAAAGAAAACTTACCACAATATAGTTTGGGCAAAAATACTACTCCTAAACCAGCATGGGGTAATTCTAAATTAAGTGCTTATTCATGATTAATCTGTGACAGATAAAATTGCGATTATTGGTTTTGGAAATATTGCAAGTGCTATAATAACTCCTTTATTAGATAACAAATTAATTCAGCCAGAGAATGTTTTTTCTGTTGTAAATTCAGAAAAAAGTTTAGAAAATATAAAAAAAAATTATAAACACAACATAAACGTTTATAGATCAGGTTCTAAAGAGTCAAAAATAATTTGGGATTGTCAATATAAACTTCTTTCGCTGAAACCCCAACAGTTTAATGATATAAGTGAGGTTCATCATATAAAAAACAAGGACAATTTAATAGTTTCAATTCTTGCGGGGGTTTCAATAAATAGACTTACTCAAAAGTTCCCTAATCATAAATGTGTGAGAGTTGTTACAAATATTCCAATAACTATTGGAAAAGGTTTAACAGGGATTTCTTGGGGAGAAGAAATTACAGAAGATCAGAAACAATTTACTAGAAAATTATTTGGAAATACTAGTAAAATTTATGAATTTACTGAAGATTACCTTGATATATTTTTAGCCTTAACTTCTTCAGGGCCCGCTATTATTGCTTTAATTATAGAGGCATTAAGTGATGGAGGTTTGAGTGGTGGATTGCCAAAAATACTTTCAGAGGAACTCGTTTTGGAAATGATACTAGGGACTACTAGTCTAATAAAAGAAAATAAACTAACTACTTCGGAACTTAAAAATTTAGTAACTTCACCAGGTGGAACAACTATTTCTGCTTTGAGGGTTTTAGAAAAGAAGAGTTTAAGGTCAGCATTAATTGAATCAATAGTTTCAGCTAGTAATAGAAGTAAAGAGTTTCGTTAGTTTGTGAAATTAATTTTTAAGTTCATATAAACTTTCTCAAGTGAATTTATATTTTTAGTAATTGTATATCTCTCAAGTACTCTCTCTCTAGCTTTTTCCCCTAGATCTTTTGTAAATGAAGGATGTTCCACAAGAATTGGGATTATAGTTTTCAATTGTGCGGCTACATTCTCAGTTGAAATTACTATTCCTGCTCCGTTATCTAAAACTTCACCATCAGCTCCCGCATCTGTTGCTACACATGCAGTACCAGTAGACATTGCCTCTAAAAGTGATAAAGACAAACCCTCTACTAAGCTTGGTAAGAAAAATACCTCAGCTATTTGCATTATCGCTACCCTAGTTTCTAAATCTAACTCGGCACCCCACCAAATCAATTTCTCATTGCTAAGGTTAGAAAAACTATTTTCCAGAGTTGGCTTCATTGGACCATCACCAACAATAACTAATTTGCAATTATTGCTTTTTGTTTGGCGCCAAGAACGTAAAAGTGCCTCGATATTTTTCTCATTGGCAATCCTTCCCATATACAAAAAGATTCTTTCATTTCCAAGTTTGTTTTTTACCTGATCATATTTTTTATTTTTTTCACAAAAAGGTTTCCAAATATTTTCATCAACGCCGTTTGGAATAATTATTTGTTTTTCTTTAGGTACTCCTAATTTCTCAAGTACATTTTTTTGAGGTTCAGAAAAAATAATTATTTTATCGAACTTTGCTAAAGAGGGAGCATAAAGTTGATATGTTAATTGTTGAGTGCTCGCAGTTAGATTTCTATTTTTTGCATCAAATGGTGGATGAAATGTTCCTATAAGAGGAACATTAATTTCATTACAAAGCTCTGGAAGTCTAAAGTCTAAAGGAGATAAAGTTAGGCTTGCATGTACTATGTCAGGTTTTAATCTTTCCAATGATAGCCTTAGCTCTTTTTCTGCCCTTGGCGAGGGTATTGTATAAACTTGAGATTTAATTAAATATGGGAGACTTACATCAGGATCATTTGCAAGAAATAATGGGTTTGATGAATTTAAACTAGAGGGATTATCGAAATGAATAAAACTAATTTTATGCCCTCTTGCCTTTAATTCCTGAGTAGTTGAATTACCGTAAGTTACATTTCCACAAAAAGGGGATTTCTTCCCCAACCAGGCAATATGAACCACATTAATTGAATTAACTATTTATTAAGTTAACAGGCAAAGGCGCCATGATCATATTTTTGAAATTTTTTAATTCTTCATGAAAATGCTAACTATATATTTCTCTCAACATTTTTAGTGAAGATAGCTCCTTCTCTAATTGAGTAGAGATCCATGTCTCAATAATGAATAATATTTTAAGCCAGACTTTTTTGGGACCCAACAACTCTCCATTAGATTTTATTGGTAATTCTGGGAAAAGAAGTCTCTGTAATAGAGCAACTTCAGATGCATTTATTTTTAGATTACTTTGAGGATCTTCTATGGATGAAAACCCTTCACTTGGTAAAAAATAACAACTCCATTCCCAATTTCCTATAGGTGGAATAATAGGTTCTCCAGTTTTACAACAATGATGAATTGGTAAATTAATTCCCCCGATGGCTAATAGATGGATTAAAGATTGAATACTCATTGAGAGCATTTTAATATCTTCTTCTTGAGACTCTTTATATAAATAAATCCTATCAAGATGTGCAAGAACGCAAGATAAATAGTCTTGTTGCTTGTCATTATTACCCACTAATAAAAATGTTAATTCAGTTATTGCTTGCGCGGCTGCAAGACATTCAATATTTTTTCCTAGACCAGAATAGCTTTTTAATATTTTAATTTGACGTACGGATTTAAGATTTCTTTTCCCAAAAATATGCAGACTTAAATATGTTAAAGGAGTAGCTGCGGAAAGACTACTTTTAGGACGCCTAGCACCAGGTACCGCTAATCTTACAATCCCTTGCTCATCGGTAAGGATAGTTATTAATCTATCATTCTCGCCTAATGGAGAAGCTTTAATACAGAGACCTTTTAGTCTGCACTCACCAGAACCAGACATTTAAATTACGTTAACTTCTTCAAAAATTTCACAAAAATTGGAAGTTCCCACGCAACTAATTCCCATATCAAACAAATCAATTACTTGCGTCAGTTTTTTTATCCCACCTACAACTTTGATTTGGTTTTGAGAGCCTATTATTTTTAGTATTTCGGGGACATCATTAGATGTAAGAGGAGATCCAAACCCATCCCCGAATTGAAAATTTTTTATTCCTAATTCCAAACATATTTCTATCGCATTAATAAATACTTCTTCTTTTAGTTTTGATTTATTTATGATTATTGAAACTGGTAATCCAGATAATTTAACTTGCTCAATTTCAGCAGCAAAAGTTTCTAAATTTCTTTTGGATAAATTGATAAAGTTTGGGATATATTCAATTCCTTTTGCACCCTTATCTTTTGCAAAACAAACTAATTCTTCAATAAATGAAACTGGTAAATCTGCTAAAGGGTAAGAAATAAGTGCGTTTATATCCGCATTGTAATTTTTCAAACAGTTTTTAAGATCAGTTAAATAATTTAGTGAAGTAGAAATATTTTTGATATTGTATTTTCTTATTAAATCGCAATTCACACAGAAATCTCCCCATGATAAATAAGGGTTAATAATAATCGCATGAATTTTCTCGTTTAATTCATATTCAATATTGGGCATTTAAAACTTATTTAGATTGAATCAGTCCATAACCTCCATGATTCCTTTTATATATAACTTGAAGTTCCTTATTTTTCTTGTTTCGAAAAACATAAAAATCATGATCAATTAAATCTAATTGTTTTCTTGCTTCTTCTGATGAAATTGGAGTCATTTCAAAGTATTTATTTTTTATAGATGGCTCAGGCAGACTTGCTTCAGTTCCTTCTTTAAATAAAGCTTTATCTAAAAAATTTGATTCCATACTTCCAATTGGTAAAGAATCTTTATTTTTAAATTGTTTATTATGAATTGTTTTATTGTTTCTTTCTTTGTATTTGCGTAATTTTCTACAAAGTTTATTTGAAACTAAATCAATGCTTGAGTATAGATTTTCAGTTTTTTCTTCAGCTCTAATTACGGTACCATTTGCAAAAATAGTAACTTCTGCAGTTTGGAAAGAGACTCTTGGATTCTTTTCAATTGAAAGGTGTATGTCAGCTTCTTTAACGATATCCTTATAATGATGTGTTGCTTTTTCTATCTTTGCCTCAGTATATTCTTTTAATGCTCCAGTGAGCTCAAGATTCTTTCCATGGATTAAAATTTTCATAACAAATCTAAAAATATTTACTTACTTTCTAAATCTACTTAAATATGGATAATAGAACAGCAATAATTAAACAACCTGATAATATTTCTTCTTTTAATGATGTTTATAAATTACAAAAAGAATATCAGGAGGCATTGATTTTAGATAATTCTAACCCTGATTTTATTTGGATAGGGGAGCATCAACTCTGTTATACATTGGGGAGAGGATCTAATTACGATAATTTACTATTTTCTCTGAATGATGATAAATATGATGTTTTTAATATTGATAGAGGTGGTGAGGTAACTTGTCATATGCCAGGACAATTAGTAACGTATTTGGTTTTAGATTTGAAAAATTTTAATAAAGATTTAAATTGGTATTTAAGAAAAATTGAAGAAATTATTATAAAAATCCTTGGAGCTTTTAATATAGATTGTCACTCTAGAAAAGGGTTTACTGGTGTTTGGATAGGAAATAAGAAAATCGCATCAATTGGAATTGGGTGTAAAAGATGGATTACGATAAATGGATTTTCAATCAATATTGACTGCGAATTAGAAAACTTTAATAAGATTGTTCCTTGCGGAATTGAAAATTGTCTTATGGCAAATATGATTGATTACAATAAAAATTTAAATATTAAAGAAGTCAAAAAAATTGTTAAAAAAACCATCAAGGAAGAATTTAATTTTGATTTTATATCAAAATAGAAATTAAAATTTCAAAATCAATTGAATATGGGTGATTTAGCGTATTGGTCTGCAGCCAAACCTCTTTCTAAAAAAAATAAATTTGCTAAAAATAGAGATTTTATTAAGAACCTTGCTCATGTAGATCAAATTTGGGAAAAATTAAAAATAAAATGTGGTGATACTTTAGCTGTTTGCGATTTAAGAGGGAAATACAAAGAAAAATTTTCTTATTCTGAGCTGGCTGATTTAATAACAAAAGTCTCTTTTTCTTTCGAAAATTATGGTTTAAAAAAAGGGGATGTAGTTACTGTAATATCTGAAAATTCTCCAAGATGGCTAGCAGTAGATCAAGGCATAATGCGTTTAGGAGCTATAAATGCAGTGAGAGGTATTAATTCTCCTTCATTAGAATTAGACTATATTATTGGGCACTCTAATTCAGTAGGACTAATAGTTCAATCTAAGGAAATTTGGCTAAAGTTAAAAAACAAAGAAGAATTAAAAAAAAGGCTGAAATTTATAATCAATTTAGAAGATGAACAGTTTGAAAGTTTAATAAGTTGGAGTACATTCATAAGTTCAGTAGAAAAAGAAAATTCAAAAAATAATAATCTTGAAAAATTTAATCCAGAAATTGATGACGTCGCTACTATTCTTTACACTTCTGGGACGACCGGAAAACCTAAAGGTGTGCCTTTGACTCATGCAAATTTTTTACATCAAATAATTAATTTAGCCTATATTGCTGATCCAAAACCAGGGACCTCTGTATTAAGCGTTTTGCCTATCTGGCATTCTTATGAGAGAAGTGCTGAATACTTCTTTTTTTCATGCGGTTGTTCTCAATACTATACAATTCCAAAATTTCTTAAAGATGATATTACACAAATAAAACCTGTTGTCATGGCTACCGTACCAAGACTATGGGAAGCAATACATGATGGTTTTTTTCAGGCTTTGAAAAAAATGCCTTCCAAAAAGCAAAAACTTATTAAGTTTTTGATAAGTAATAGTTCGGTTTTCAAAAGAAGTCTTAGAAAGATAAGAAATATAGATATAAATCAAATAAATTTTAAATCAAAAATCCCTTTACTGGGTTCTCTTATTAGCCGATATCCTTTACATAAATTGTCTACTATTTTTTTATTGCCGAATATTCTTAGACAACTATGCGGA
>MWOQ01000018.1 GCA_002026145.1 Prochlorococcus sp. HOT208_60m_813L03
GTATCATGGAGCTAAGTTTTCATCTGGAGGAAGTTGCCAAAATCTCGACAGAATAACATGTCGTCATATAGTTGATAATAACTACGATAACTACGCCAAAAGAATTCATTTATCTCAATACAAAACTTCAGAAAAAAATGGATATATTTTTGTACATTATTCTAAAAAATCTGAGATTGATTTAAATAATATAAGTGTAGATACACCTATAAGTAACTACGAATTACATGAAAATGGCTTTTCACATAAGGATTATGTCTTTGAGGAGGTATTAGTTGACTTCAAATGTGATTGGTCAAGGATCATTGAAAATCACCTAGATATCCTTCATATCTTTTGGGTTCACGGCGATACAATCCCTGATAAAGATGTGAATAAAAACGTACTAGTTAGTTTTAACCAGAAAATTAATATTAATCCCAAATACA
>MWOQ01000180.1 GCA_002026145.1 Prochlorococcus sp. HOT208_60m_813L03
TGCAAATCTACTTCATCCATATATAGAGCAATCCTCAGAAATAGATCACAAATATAATCGTCTAAGGCCAAGCCAATATTTTAACTACGGAGGCGTATCTCACTACAGCTGTTCTTCATAAATATTGAATCCCCAAAAATGAAGAATAAATAACTTAGAGAAAAATCTTATTTATTTATAGCTGTAGGCATTCCAACTACTGATACAACTCCCACATGAAGTATGGCCGGCTTCTTCCCAACATTTTTAACATAGTGGGCACCCCCATTATTACTCTCTATAAATGCATCACCCGCTCTAAAAAAATTAATTTCTTCACCCCTCACATGCTTTAATCTTCCTCTTGTGACATAAATCAACATTGGGGAAGGATGAGTATGAATTGGAGTTTTCAAGCCAACTGGAATTTTTACTTTTAAGAGTCTTAATTCAGGCTTACCCTCGAGATAATTAAAAATTTTACCACTTAGTCCTTTTGAACTTTGAATAATAGGTGTAACTTCAATCTTTTCTTCAGCAAGAGAAGGTTGTGGTAAAGCTAAAGTCCCAATAAATAGGAAGCAAAATGGAATAAATTTTTTTAATTTCATTAGATATTTGAGTTTCACTAATAATAGGTAGTTTGCAAAAATAATAAACTAATTTATTTTTTATATAACTTTTCTAATTGCTTAATTTCCTCTCTTAAATCCTTACCTCTATTATTTAATTTATTATTCTTAATAACTATTGGGATAATCCACCAGGCTTGAAGACCTAAAAAGATAAACACTAGGATCAATAATTCAAAAGTACCAGGCTGCATTTGAAAAATAATACTTCTTTGTTAATAACATTATTCTAAAAGTTATTAAACATTCATGAGATATTCAATATTTCTAGGCCGCCTCTAATTCAATGTTAAGTTCAATTCCCTTTGAAATGATTGCTTCTTTAAATTCAATAAGTTTGGAAATTATTCTTTGCTTCTCAGGATCAGTTTTATGGATATCATCTACAACTTCCTGCATTGCAAGTGTTACTTTTTGTAGTTTGATTTCTAAATCTTCCCTGTAATTCATAAGATTAAAGAAGTTATCTTATTTATTAAAAAACAAAATAATTATTAGTAAATAAGTACTTAACCTTAAAAGGATTGACAGCAAAACAAGGAGGATATAATTTATAGTACAAATGTATTAAAATCTTCCTAGCCTATTAATGGAAAAGCATGGAGCCTAAGTACTTATTTGGTTGTAGCACTAGCAAGCCAAGCGGATGCCTACTAAATCCCGAAGGCAGCAGAATGATCTTTTTCGAGGAATGCAAAAATTCTCCTAAACCTAATTTAAAAATTCATACTCATCTTTTCTACACAAATCACCTTGGAGAACCTGGAGGGTACAAAGCCTCTGAAAAACTCAACATAGATTCAGCCTGGGAAAAGTGGCACGAACTTCACCAAAAAGGATGGACAGAAGTATCGCACAATTACGGATAAGTGATCCTGCCAAGAAAAAGCCTTTATGTTTTTATGAACTTAAGAGTTTCCTAAAATATGGAATTCGGTATCAAAATAAATAATCAATATTTATTGACATTTGTATATGAGAAAACATTAAATTGTCTAAAATCTTATAAGGTAAACGAATAAAAATTAATATGCAATATTATTTAAATGATAAAAAATTAAATAAGATTGAAAAGCAAAAGGCGGAGAAAGATGGTCTGAAAATTTTTGAAGAATTAGATGATTATGCTCTTAAAGGCTGGGAAGAGATGGATGAAGTAGATTTGCAAATGCGCTTAAAGTGGTATGGCCTTTTTTGGAGACCAAAAACTCCTGGAAGATTTATGATGAGGCTTAGAGTTCCCAATGGAATTTTAAACTCTAATCAGTTGAGAGTAATCGCTTCAATAGTTGCTAGATACGGAGAAGACGGTTCTGCAGATATAACAACTAGGCAAAATATTCAATTAAGGGGGGTTTTGATAAATGATCTACCAGATATTATTAAAAGACTTAGAGAGGTTGATATCACATCCGTTCAATCTGGAATGGATAATCCAAGAAATGTTACTGGCAATCCACTAGCGGGAATTGATCCTGAAGAAATTATTGATACAAGAAAATATACTTCTGAATTAGAAGATTACTTAACAAATTCTGGTAATGGTAACCCCGAATTCTCCAATTTACCGAGGAAGTGGAATACTGCAGTTGCCGGAGCAAAAGATAATTTTCTTCTACATAATGATCTTATCTTTCATCCTGTTTTTAAAAATGGAATATTAGGCTTTGGTGTTTGGGTAGGGGGAATTTTATCAGCAACTTTAAATGCTTATGCTATACCTCTAGATGTCTGGGTAGAAGAAAAAGATATATGTAAAATAACTGGAATTATTACTTCCCTTTGGCGAGATAATGGAGATAGATTTCTAAGAAATAAAGGAAGATTTAGATATTATTTAAACTCTATAGGTATTGAAAAATTTAGAGAACTTGTAGAAGAAAAATTTGGAACTTTGTCGAACGATCCAGGCTCAATTTTCAATGAAAAACAAAGAAGTTTATTTGGGATTAATAAACAAAAACAAAACAATCTTTACTTTGCTGGATTACATATTCCTGTAGGAAGATTATGTGTAGAAGATATACAAGAAATTGCAAGATTAAGTGAAAAATATGGACAAAGTGAAGTAAGACTAACCGAAGATCAAAATCTAATTATTGTTGGCCTGAAAGATAGCATTTTAGTAGAATTTGGTAATGAAGAAATTATTAATAAATTCAAACTAAATCCATCCCATTTTTCAGCGAGTACCGTTTCATGTACAGGGAGTAGTTATTGTAGCTTTGCTCTTGCAAATACCAAAGATATAGCAAGGAATATTTCTGAAAAATTAGATCGAGAACTTGAATTATCAGAGGAGGTTAAAATCCATTGGACAGGATGTCCAAATAATTGTGGGCAAGCTCATATGGGTGGTATTGGCATGACCGGCACAAAGGTAAAAAAAGAAGGAGGAGGAACTGAGGATGGATATAATGTCAGTATTGGAGGAAGACAAGATCACCTGCAAACTTTAGGTGAAACCGAATTTAAAAAAGTTAGTAAACATGAAATTTATAATTTAATCAAAGAAATTTTAATCAACAAATTTAATGCAAAGTTAAAAACCTAAAAATATATTAATGAGCAAAAGTGAATCTGAAATATTAGAAGTTTTAAATGGATTAGGTTCAAAAAAATTAGATCTTGATATTCTATTTTCCTACTATTCATTGGAATTATCTTTTGAGATTCGTAAAGTTATTGCGGAAAAGATAGGAATGCAAGAAAGGAAAGGATATTTTTTACTTGAAAAGATGATAAAAAAATTTGGCCTTAAAGTTGAATTAATTGAGGCCCTTAAATTAACAAATGAAAAAAATGCAAAAGATCTTTTACTAAAAAATCTTTATCAAAATAATAAGTTAAATATTCATATAATTAATGCTTTAGAGCCCTGGGGAGGAGAAATTGAACTTCAATTAATTAGAGAAATATTCGATATTTGCGAAATAGATTTTTGGATTGCAGGCCTTAATATTCTCCATTTCAAAGCTCATCAATTAACTGATGAAAAATTATTATATTTTATTGATCAAATAAAAATTTACGATAATTTCAAAATCAACTACAAGATAATCTCTATCTTAAAAAGAAGAGAAAGCGAAATAGTTTGTAAATTGCTCTATAAATATTCTTTAAATAAAGAATTAGAAATCGCTAAATATGCAATTTTTTCTTTAGGGAGTATTTGGAATGATAATAGTTTTGAACAATTATCAAAATTAGAAAATGAAATAAAAGATCCTTCTCTACTTAAATGCATAAAAAATCAAAAAGTAATCTCAAATCAATTTCTAATAAATAAATAAACTAGAGAATTATTGTTTTAACTTATCAATGAGATTTATTAAATTACAAGGTTTTGTATTTTCATTAAGTTGATAAGAAATTATATCTTGCCAACCTGTCATCACAGCATCCTTAGATCCAGGCAAAACGAATAAAAACTTTCCATTTGCAGACCCCGCAATACACCTACTTTGTAAAGTACTTGTTCCTATCTTTTTAAATGATAAAAATCTAAAAGTTTCCCCAAAACCATCAATCTCTTTATCTAATAAAGGTCTAACAGCTTCAGGAGTAACGTCCCTAGCTGTAATTCCTGTACCACCTGTTGTAATAATCACATCAATATTTGGATCTGAGATCCAATCGCTTATATATTTTCTAATTAAATAAATATCATCTTTGCAAATTATCTTATTAAAGATATTGTGTCCTGATTTCTCAGCCTCTTGAAGTAGATAATTTCCACTCTCATCATTTTTTGTGTTACGAGTATCAGAAACAGTAAGCAAAGCTATAGAAACCACTTAAAATTAAACCATTAATTACTAGATCACTATAGATGGAAAGTGAAAAATCTAACAAAATTAAGGTGGTTTTATTATCTAGTATCGCTGAAGATCTAGGATGGAATGAAAAATTTCTTACAATTGAAGGCTCTCAAATGAAGGTTTTTTCTGTATGGAAATTAATTAATTCTAATTTACCTAAAGATAATATTATCGTTTCTATTAATCAAGAAATTACAGATATGGATGCGAAGATTAATCCAGATGATGAGGTGGCATTTATGCCAATGTTTACCGGTGGATAATTTAAGAATACAATTTAAAATCCTAGAAGAAACTTTTAATCCTTATAAAGAATTCGAACTTTGGGAGAAGGTCAATAAGAATTCAGCAAACTCACTTTTTATTGGAAGAGTAAGGCCTTTTGATCAATTTGGAAATGATTTAAAGAAACTAGAAATTGTTCATTATAAAGGAATGACCGAAAATTATATTAAAAGATATTTAATGAAAATTTCTGAAAAACAGGATGATTTATATATTTTTCTCTTACACAGGATAGGTTTCATTTACCCTAACGAACCTATTATTTTAATAGCAGTAAGTGCAAATCATAGAGGCATTGCAAACAAATATCTCCAAGAAATACTTGAATTTACAAAATACAAAGTTCCTTTTTGGAAAAAAGAATGGACTTTCAAAGGATCCTCATGGGTAAAAAAGAATACTGAATTAGGCTTTGAATTATAAAAAATTATTTTTTAAAAGTTGTGCCCATAATAAATTTCCTTTTTGACAAAAATCAATTTCAGAAGGTATTTCTATTAATAAATCTGAATTAGATATTGAACTAATCTTTGATGAGGATTGTTCTTCAGAAATATCTGCAATTAATTCACCTTCTTCATTAACGATAAGTTTTCCTCTAAGCAATTCAGGTCTCCCTTTTCTTCTTTTCAAATCAGAATTCAGCTTAACCTTAATCCTAAGAGGGAATTCAATATTAGTAATTCCTTCAAGTTTCTGAAGTGCGGGCCAAACAAGTTGGATAAAAGTAATAGCTGCTGAAACAGGATTCCCAGGTAATCCAAAATAAGGAATTTTTTTGTTTATCAATCCAAAAGCAAAGGGTTTTCCTGGCTTTAAAAATAGTTTCCAAAATTTAATCTCTCCTATCTCGTTAATAATATCTTTTAAAAAATCTTTTTTACCCACTGATATCCCACCAACTGAAATAACCACATCATTAAATTCAGAAATATTTTTAAGAGAATTTTTTATATTTTGATAATTATCTTTTTCTATATGAATTTCATTAATTTCAAATCCAAGATTTTTTGCAATTGATTTTATCAAAATACTATTACTTTCCCATATTTCTCCTTTCTTTCTTGCAGTTCCTGATTTGATAAGTTCATCTCCAGTAATAAGTAGACCTAATTTAGAAGTTTTACTAACTTTTATAGTTTTTATCCCACAACTTGCTAATTTACTTAAAATCCCAGGTGTAATCTTTACCCCCTTCTTGATTAATATTTCACCTTTAAATACTTGATCATTTTTTTCTCTAATCCAAGAGTTATTAGATGATGTTTCTTTTTTAATAATATACTCATTTCCTTTTAAAAATTCTAAAGAAACTTGTTCTTGAGGTATTACAGAAAAACAATTATCTGGCACAAATGAACCTGTGCTAATAGTTACAGCTTCACCTTTTTTAAGAAGATCATTAAATGGCTTTCCAGGAAAAGACTCTCCGACAATTTTCCATTTATTCCCTTTAGTTGATTCTCCTAACGCATATCCATCCATAACTGATGATCTATAACCTGGCATATCTTCCTCAGATAAGATTTCCTCCATAGAAACTTTTCCAAGTGCTTCGTCTAAATTTATCTCTTCCTTATGTAAAATTTCATTATTCACTATTAAAGTATCCATCTCTTCCAAGATTTTTTTAATAGCATCGTTTAAATAAAGACCCTGATTATTGATATCAATTCCCATTATTGTGAGTACTTAACTTCTTTTTAATATTCCATTTTTACCACCTTTTTTTTCTAAAAGGCGAATATTATCAATAGTCATAAAAGGATCTAAAGCTTTGAGCATGTCATATAGAGTGAGAAGACCAATTGAAACTGATGTAAGAGCCTCCATCTCAACACCTGTTTTAGAATGAGATTTGCAAAAAGCAATAATTTTAATTGCTTTCATTGATTCACAAATTTCAAAATCAATTGTGATTTTATTCAATGATAAATTATGACATAGAGGAATAAGTTCTGAGGTTTTTTTTGCACCATTTATTGCAGAAAATCTAGCCGCTGCAAAAATATCACCTTTTTTAATTTTTTCATTTTTTATTTTTTCTAATATTTCTTTGTTTAAATTAATATATCCTTCTGCTAAAGCCTCTCTTCTAGTTTCTACTTTATCTGAAATATCAACTATGTTCATTTCTCCCCTTTCATTAATATGAGTTAAAGATTTATCCATTTCCATTTAGCAATTTATTCAATAATACAAAAAATAAAATTTTTAATAAAGCTAATATCAATTTTTTATACTTAGCATTAATTTATTAATAAAATATCAATTTAATTTTGGTTAACAGTCAATCAAATCATTATTTTAATTTCGAGGATGATTTTATTAAAGACTTAAGATGCATTCCTTTATGTGTAAGAAGGAAACTTGATTTAATTGGAATAAAATTAAAACTTACTCATTGGCAAGATTTTAATTTAATTGAAAAAAACAAGATAGTAGATTGGCCAGATTCAAAAAACGATCTTATTGATTTAAAAACTTTTTTAAAAGAAATTACATCTAATTCAAAATATGGAGAAGCAAAAGAAATAGAAATTTCAATTAATCAACCTTGGCAAAATAAAAATAAAGTTCCTGAACAAGTTTTAAAATCGGCACTAGCAAGGGGAATTAATATTTCAGTTGAAAAATGGAGAAATTTAAACGAATTAGATAGATTTGCTTTTTGCAAATTAGTTAGACCAAGTCATGAACACAACAATTTGGATAGAGCATTTGATGAGATTCTGAAATAAGATTATTGCTTAGTTTGGAACAATTATTACTGAGCATGCTTTTAATTCCGGTTGTTTTGATATCGGGCATGACTTTTCATGCATCAAAGAGTTTACTTCACACATATTTTTTTGACTAAAACCCCAATGCATTGGTAAAAAAACTGTACCTGCTTTAATTTTGTCAGTAATCTGAACTTTTGCTTGAACTTCCCCTCTTTTGGATTTAATTTTTACTATTTCATCATTTTTGATTTTTAAAGATAAAGCATCTTTAGAATTAATTTCCAATAACGGTTCTGGATTCTTTTTTGTAAGTTTTTGAACTTTAGAAGTTCTTGTCATTGTATGCCATTGACTTAGATATCTTCCAATTGTCAAAATTAGTGGGTACTCATCTGAAGGGGGTTCAGCCAACCCAATAGGATCATCAATACAAAAATTTGCTTTGCCAGTCTCAGTTGGGAAATAACCATCTTCATATAATCTTTTTGAAGATGTACTAGGTACGCTGCCTTTAGGATAAGGCCATTGTTGAGGACCATGATTTTTTAATAATTGATATGATAATCCGCTCATATCGCATAATCTTTTTGTAGTAGTTTTTAAAAATTCATCATAAACTTCCGATGAAGATTCATATTCAAATTGTTTGAAATAGCCTATCTTCTGTCCTAATTCAGCAAATATTTGCCAATCTGGTTTTGAATTTTTATTCGATTCTCTGAAAGATGGGCAAAGGGTTACTCTTCTTTCTGAATTTGTCATAACACCATCTTTTTCGCTCCATTGAGCTGCGGGCAATACTAGATGAGCATATTTAATTGATTCACTTTGTTCATAAGATTCGTTGAGTATAATTAAAGGACATTTTAAAAGTGCTTTTTTTACAAAGTTTAAATTAGGCATGCTAACCAAAGGGTTCGTAGCTGCAATCCACCAAATTTTCACAGATCCTTTTTTTATCGCTTCTATTTGTTCAAATGCAGATAGACCCTGTTTTGCAGATATCTTTCCCTCAGGGAACCCCCATATTTTTTCAATTTCATTCCTATCTATTTTATTTTTTACAAACCTATATCCTGGAAGAAGGTGCGATAGTCCGCCTGCTTCTCTCCCGCCCATAGCGTTTGGTTGACCAGTTAAGGAAAAAGGACCAGAACCTTCTTTGCCTATTTGGCCGGTCATTAAATGAAGATTTATTAGCCCATTTACTGCTGCTGTACCCTCTTGCCTTTGATTCAAACCCATCGACCAAAGACTTAGAACATTTTTGCTTTCTCCCCATAATTTTGCAATATCAATAATCGTTTTCTCGGATATATTACAAATTTCACTTATTTTTTTTAAATCCCATTTTTGTATATGTTTTACAAAATCAAAATAGCTTTCGGTCGACTTATCAATGAAATTTTGATCAGTTAATTGATTCTTATAAAGATAATTCGCAATCCCAATAAATAAAAATAGATCTGTTCCAGAAGAAATTTGTAAATAAAAATCTGCTATGGATGAAGTTTCAGTTTCTCTTGGGTCAATTACTATTACTTTTAAATTATCATTTACGTTTCTTTTGCGTTTTTTAATTCGATCAAAAAGAACGGGATGACATTCTGCAGTATTTGTCCCTATTAATAAAATTAAAGAGCAATGATCAATATCTTCATAACAACAAGGTGGGCCATCAGAGCCAAAACTTCTGTTATATCCAGCTACTGCTGAGCTCATACATAGTCTCGAATTAGCATCAAAATTATTTGTGCCTATTGCTCCCTTGAGAAGCTTTTGGGCTACGTAATAATCTTCAGTATGAAATTGACCTGAGCCATACATAGCTATTGAATCAGGTCCATAATTTTTTATAGAACTCAAAATATTCTCTTTCAGAATTTCGTATGATTCGTCCCAGGAAATTTCTTTAAATTCTTCATTTAAATTTTCCCTATAAAGTGGTTCTTTTAATCTCCCATCTTTTAAGGTCTCACATACTGTTGCTCCTTTTACGCACAATTTACCTTGAGTTGAAGGACTATCCCTATCTCCACTGACTAACCATTTATCATCAGAAACCGGACTTTTAGGCTTCATTTTTAAACCACAGCCAACACCGCAATATGGGCATTGACTTTTAGTAAAATTCATAAAATTTCTTTTATAAATATCTCAATAGTTATTGGTTAAACGTAATTTTCAGCTTTTTCGCCTTCATAAGCATCCGCGAATGATCCTTGAGGTTCCTTTAAAAAGAAATAACAGAAGAATCCAACTATTAATCCTGCTATACCTAAGACTTGGAAGAAGGCACTATTTGAAGCAGCAATTATTTCTGGAGAAGGATCTTTACCTCCACCCATCCATAAAGGTAAAAGGCTATAAATATTTAGATAAGTTACCGCACCAACATTTCCATAAGCCCCAACCAATCCAGCTATTTGTCCTGTTACTCTCTTTTTAACTAAGGGAACTAAAGCAAAAGTTGAACCTTCTCCTGATTGAACAAAAAATGAACAAAGCATAGTTAAAAATACAGCCATAAGAATTCCTGCTGATCCTGTGAAAGTTCCAGGTTTTATTAAAGACATCAATAGATATCCAAACCCTAATCCCATAGTTAGGAATCCCATTGTGTTTTTTCTATTGCCTGTTCTGTCAGATATCAATCCTCCGGCAGGTCTAGCTATTAAATTCACAAATGCATAACATGATGCAAGAATTCCGGCTACAGCTTTAGGCAAATCAAATGTAAATTCAAAGAAACTAGGAAGCATTGAAACTACTGCCAATTCTGATCCAAAATTTACAATGTAAGTTAATTCCAAAATAGCTACTTGTTTGAATTCATATCTATCTTCTTTAGGGTAAATTTTAGTTCCATTTAATAATTCAATATTCGTTCTTATAATTCCCCAAGTTTGGAAAATAAACCACGCTAAAACTGCGATTAAGGCTATTGGATAAGTAGATGAAGTAAGGAAACCTACTTTTTGAAGTCTCCAACATAGGACTGAAAGAATTGCTGCGAATGGGACATTCATCCCAATTAAACCCCAAAAATCTCTTATACTCGTTACTTCTAAACCAGCTGTTTTTGCAGGCCTTTGATAAGGTTTTCCTGGAGGTGTATCAGTCACACTAAAGAAATAAATAATTCCATAAACGAAAGAAATAATTCCTGTAAGAGCAATAGCTCCCCTCCAATTAAGTACAGCTCCAGTTGGCAACTCAAACCCTCCTGAAAAAGACAAGAATCCAGCTACGGCAACAAGAGAAAGGGCAGAAAAAGCAGATCCAAAATTTCCCCATCCTCCATATATTCCCTCAGCCAAACCAATTTCTTTGGGAGGGAACCACTCAGATACCATTCTTATTCCGATAACAAAACCTGCTCCTACTATTGACAAAAGCAATCTCGCAATAACAAGTTGATTGAAGTCTTGAGCACTAGCAAATAATAAACATGGGACGACTGAAAATATCAAGATTGTTGAGTAAGTTTTTCTTGGGCCAAATTTATCCAATAACATTCCAATCAAAACTCTTGCAGGGATAGTCAAAGCAACATTACATATTGCTACTGTTCTAATTTGAGCAACAGATAAACCTAAATCGGCTTTAACAGTAGTTGCAAGAGGTGCGAGGTTAAACCAAACAACAAAAGTAAGGAAAAAGGCAAACCAGGTGAGGTGAAGAGTTCTATATCTGCCATTTAAAGACCAAACATCACTTAACATAAAATTTTTTCGAGATTAATTTTTAAAGCAATTTATATTTCGATCAATGCATTCATTTGTATTATTTAATACAAAATCTGGTTTTTAAGAAATGCAACTTTTTTAAAAGACTAGAATGAATAGTCAGCACTAATAAAATCAAAATTGGGAAAAATTAGTAATCTGATTATTGGTATTATCCGATACATAAAATACTCGTGGAAAAATATTACCTAAGTTATGGAAATAAAACATAAAAAATTTAAAGCATTCATTTTGTCTGGTGGCAAGAGTTCAAGGATGGGATCTGATAAAGCACTAATTAAACATCATGAAGGAGGAAATTGGCTGACTCACAAAATAAAAATATTAAATAACCTTAATTTAGAGACTTTTGTAATAACAAATTATACTTCTCATTTAAAGGAGGTTGATAAAAGTAATAATATTGAGTTTATTTCGGATGCTCAACCCTTTGGTGGCCCCTTAACTTGTATAGAACAAATTTTTTCATCTTTTAAAAAAACTACTAAAAATATCCTAATTATCCCAGTCGATATGCCTAATTTGAATACAAAATTAATTTATTCACTTTTTAAATCATGGGAAGAAAACCAAAATTTTGCGGTAATATCCCATGATGGAATTCTTGCACAACCATTATTCGGAATTTATCCCATCAATGAAGAAAATCATTTTAAATTAAAAAAAAAGTTATCCTCTGGGAAGAAAAATTTTCTCGGATGGGTTGATCAAATTCCCCATAAATATTTCTATGCAAACAATGGAGATTTAATTAATATAAATTCCAAGAGAGAATTCTTAAATATGAATAATGGGATTTAAGCAATTGGAGGATAATAGAAAAAGAAAGTTAAAAGTTTTAAGGTTATCTCTTAAACAAAATTGCAATTTTTCATGTATCTACTGTAAACCTGAGAACTATAGTTTGGATGTTTTAAATATTGAACAATTTAAAAAGTTAATTTTAGTCAGTTGTCGATTAGGGGTAAATGCTTTAAGAATCACTGGAGGAGAACCTTTATTGAGTTCTCAATTAGATGAACTTCTTTATGAAATTAAATCGCAAAGATTAGAAGAATCAAATCCAGTAGCTAATTTACAGGATATTTCCCTAACCACAAATGGATATTTGCTCTCTAAGAAAAAAGCTAATGAGCTTTTTAAAAATGGTTTAGACCGCATAACAGTAAGTTTAGATGCGATTGATCCTGATATTTTTTCAAACATGATTGGAGAGGAAAATAAAATTATTGGCAAAGAAAAATTATTTACTGTCCTTGAAGGAATAGATCATGCAATTAATGCTGGATTTAATCCAAAGGCGGGAAAATTAAAAATAAATGCAGTTATAAAAAAAGAGATTAATGATAATCAAATTTTTGAATTAGTTGATTTTGCAAAAAAAAGGTCTATAGAAATTCGTTTCATTGAATATATGGACGTAGGGATATCTAATAATTGGCAGCCGTCAGATGTTTTTTTCTCTGAAAGAATTATTAGGCTATTAAAGAAGAAACATCGATTAAAAGAATACGGAAGAAAGGAGGGTCAAACTGCTAATAGATGGTACATGCGTGATTCAAATAGTTTTGTAAGTACAATCTCTTCAATAAGTAATCCTTTTTGTTCAGATTGTAATAGATTAAGGATAACTAGCGATGGTTATGCTTATACATGTCTTTTTTCTAATGAAGGTATAAATCTAAACCCATGGTTGTCTCTACCAATTAATCTCCATGAATTGGAAAATAAAATCAAGAGCATTTGGGAAGCTAGAGAAGATAACTATAGTGAAGATCGATTTAAAGTATTAGAGAAAAAAACTGACAAAAATCAAAAAATTCATCCATCAATGTCATATCTTGGGGGATAAAAAATTATTTAGTATAAATAACAACATCATATATTCTTAATTCGAGGGAAATTAATTTCAAATTTATATACTTGGATGCGTTTAGCGATCTTACTTGGTTTTATTTTTGGTATAACTCACGGAACTGTTGTTTCCGAAAGTTATTCTGCAAACAATTATGAAAATAATCAATTATTTTTTACTCAAAAAAATTCAAATATATTTTCTTCACTTTAAAATTTAATTTCTTATTTTTTTATAAGTTTTTGTATTGCCATTAACATCTTGTAAATTAAATTGTACTTATAGTTAAAATGTAGCGTAGACTACATAAACGTTCATCTCGTTTTACGAGCCGCATTAAGATTGAAGCCAAGGAACGGGGACTTCAGTCAAAAATGAAATTTAGTCACATAACTATTATGTCTAATAACGTATCTACCTCAGTAAGTAGTAACAATATTACTGCTGTATTTGCAGGCTTTCTTGGAGCATTTATTGTTGGTTCTCTTGGAGTCCAACTTGTAAGAACCCAAAAGCCCTCTTTTCAATCTCAACCATTAAAAGTTCAACCAGTTATCGCTCATCAATCAACTTTATGGGCAGCCTTAGGAGAACAAGATACTCCTATTGTTAAAAATAAAGTTTCTAATTCAAAAACTCCAGGAGTTGTCCCTGTTATAGGTTCTGAAGCAACTCTTTGGGCTCCTCTAGGTTTAGGTAATTAGTAAATTAGGTCTTTTAATAAACCGAAAGGGGGTTTAACCCCCTTTTTTTTATTAATTGCATTAAAAAGATAATTGAAATTTTTAATCCAATTCATGGATAACTATAAATTAAATCAGGGTTTGAGAACAATGTAATCGTAGATACCAACAGCTTTTTTATTAATTGATTATAAATTAAAAAAACAAGTTAACCCGTTCCAATTTGTTGACTCTGAGGTTTTAACCGTTGATTCCTTATCTACTTCTAGTTGTTACTCGCTAGTTGAAAGATTCAAAAACGGTACTTAAATACTTTAAATCATGGAAAAAAAAATCGCAAAGAAATACGCCGATCTTATAGTCCAGGCTAATATTTCAACTGGCAGAAAAGAAGCTTTGTCATTAATTAAACAAGCAACAAAATTAAAAACCAAACTTGATCAATACGAAATGATGTAGTTTCTTAATATCGATAGGCGATTCAAGATGAGGTACAAACTAGCTCCTTTTTTTTTATCTTGCTATACAAATACTAAGAGATGATTTAACTTCTTCTGTTTCAATAAAATATTGTGGAATTAACTGAGCTTATTAAGGATTACGTTGCTACAGAATTATTATCAAGTATTGAAATTGATTTTCTTGAAGGAGAATTATGGGAAACCACTCAACATATTACAGAAATAAATACAGTTATAAAAGCTCCAAAAAATATATGCAAGAAATTGGGACTAGATGAAAAATCTTGTTGGCAATTATGTTGTGCAGCCGTTCTTGACTACTCAAGACCATTAAAAAATGGACAAAATAGAGTAGATGATTTTAAAAAATTAATTAATCGATATGAAATTAGCTACATATAAACTAAAGACTCAATGATACGTTTACTTATTGCATCAATTCTTTTTTTCCTACCATTAGGAGGTTTTGCTGATGAAAAGCAAAGAGAAATTGAGAATGAAGCTATAAATCTTGTCATAAAAAAATATGGAAAAGGCTTAGAAAATAGATTAAAAGGAACGGGAGTAACTCCCAGTTATCGAAGTTGGTATGAAAATGATTGTTTTGTAAGTATTGCAGCAGGTACATACCAAGAAGATACTTGGTCGGCAATGAAGTGGTTTAGCGTTAATATCTGTTCTGAATCAGCTGAAATTATGGAAAGTGAATGAAGGGAATAAGACGCGTATTAGTTTTGCAGCATTTAGAAATAGAGGGGCCAGGTCTTTTTGAACAATTTGCTAAAGAAAGAGATTTGAAAATCGAAATTATTCGTTTAGATAATAAAAATGCTCTGCCGCAAACAAAAAAAGGTGACTTAATTTTAATTATGGGTGGACCAATGGGAGTTAAAGATATTGGAAGCGACAGATATCCATGGCTCAAGTTAGAAAGAGATTTTATAAAAAAAGAATTAGAAAATGAAAGACCTATAATCGGTGTTTGCTTAGGTGCACAGTTGCTTGCAAGTGCTGCTGGAGGAGATGTAGAAATTCTTAAATATGGATCACCTCCAAAAGCATTACCGGAAATTGGATGGTCTCAAATTTTTATTAATAAATCAAATAAAGACTTTAAAGCACTGTTTAAAGACCCTTTTCATGTACTGCATTGGCATGGAGATAGGATTTTATTACCTAATAAAGCAGTACTCATTGCTAGTAGTGCACGTTGCAAGGAACAGTTTTTTAGGATTGGTAATTTTGCTTACGGATTACAATTCCATATAGAGACGACGGGGGGAATGATAAATAACTGGATTGAAGAAGATAAAGAGTTTGTCCTTAAAGGATTAGGCTTAAAGGGTCAGGAAATTTTAAAAGAAGAGAATAAAAAATATATTGATAAAACTTTTTTAAAAAGAAAGCTACTAATAAGTAAATTATTTGAATTATTAGATAATTAAAAAGGGATTAATTATTCATCAAGAAAAAAAGGGCTTGAAAAAGCCCTGAAAAAAATTTAAAAAGGATTTTTACTAGAAAATACCTGGAAGAATTTGACCAGTAAAATAATAAGCTCCTACAAGAGCAAACATTCCAAGCATTGCGGCTTTACCATTAAGCTTTTCAGCTTTTTCGGTCATGATTTTTTTTACGAATTCCATAATAAAGTGAAATAAATTATATCTAAAAATTAATTATTCAAATTTCAGAATGATGTAGTTTTTCCTACCAAATTGATATCTTCCTAAGGATTTAAAAAATACTTAAAAAAGAATTGAACTCTTAATAGAGTGCCAGCCAATCTGTAAATCGTAGCAAGCCTAAAAAACAACTATTTAAAAGTATATGTGACGGTTATGTTGCATTTATGTATTAAATATCTTGAAAATAACTTAATTTCGGCTCAATACTTTACATTTGTTAATAGTAGTGTTACATTAATTAACAATTACATAACTTTTATGGCTAATTCAAACGTTACTACTGAATCAGGCGGCAGACAAAACATGTTCCCTACTGAAACACGTCCTTACATAGATGAGTCTGTTTCATACGATAGCTACCCACAAAATGCAGAAAAAGTCAATGGTCGTTGGGCGATGATTGGCCTTGTTGCATTAGTAGGTGCTTACGTTTCAACTGGACAAATTATTCCGGGCATTTTTTAATGAGTCCACTTTCAGGTTTTTTAGCCGTAATTGTATTCTTTACAGCCATCCTCGTTGCTTATCTAACCAAGCAATTTCAAAATGAGAATTTAAACTATTCATCTTCTAATCAAATGAAAAACACAAACACAAAAGTCAAAACAATCGAAAAAGAAAAAGTTGTTGCTGAAACTCTTAACGGCAGATTCGCAATGCTTGGATTAATTGCTGCTGTTGGAGCATATCTAACAACAGGTCAAATAATTCCTGGTTTCGTTTAAAACTTACTATTTAACAAATCTAAAACTTAGAAAAAATGAAAAATTCAACACCAACTTACTGGCAAAACGCCGAGAGAACTAATGGAAGAATGGCAATGATGGGCTTATTTGCATTAGTTGTAAATTATGGCTTATTCGGATGGATAATCCCAGGAATTTTTTAAAATGAATTTAGGTTTACTATTCCTTAAGGTAAATACTTTAGGAGTCATAACACTTTCTGAACTAGATTGGATAACTAACCATCAATCTGAATTTTCAAGGCTAGATATGGCTTTAGTTATCAAAATTGGTCGTCTTATGGATTCAGGAGTTGTTGAAATTGATAATAGATTGCCTGTTTAATTTTAAAAAAAATGATCGTCATGAGTGTTTGTCAATAGGGATACTGACAAGCACTTTTTTTTAAGAGAAAAAATATTTGTTAAAAAAAAGAGATTGTTTCTTAGCTAAAAACAATCTCTCAATTACCTAATTCTTACATGAAAATTTCAAGTAAGCTCATAAATTTTAACTGATTTATTTTTAGAGTAAATGCGCAAAAATGCTTTTGTTATTTATCTTTTTAAACCACCTCTTTTTATCCATAGGAACCATGTAACCCAAATAGGAGGGAGGAATCTGATTAAAAAGGAAATTTTATATAAATAAAATGGGGCATTTTCACTTTGAAATAAATTTATCAAAAAAGAAGATATAGTTACCCAGAGTAAAATTATTAATATATTGGCTCCCAACAAAGCGAACTTATTTTGTTTGAATATTTTTGGCATAAGGAAAATTTTTTATATTCTTAATTTTAAATAATCTCGGGAAATTAATTATACATTTTCAAAAAAACTTTAAATTTAAAATCCATATCCAAATAAAAAATATACTAAATTTCAATCCCTCTCCAAATAACATTCCAAAAACAATAGGAGGCGAAACTATTAAAAAAAGAATAGAGAATAAACTAAATAAAGCAAATGATCCTCTTAGAAAAAAACTCTTTCTTTTTGTTCTTCTTAGATTTTTTAAGATATTCCACTCCCATTCGATAAACCTGTAGAACTTTTCTGATAATAAAAATAAATACTTCATTAATATTATAAATTTCTATCGGCTTTTCCTATTTATAAAAATAATTTCTCCTGTTAGCAATAAACTTTATCTCCTTCTTCAGAAAGATAGTAAATTCTATTATCTGAACTTATAAAGAAAGTTAATCCCTTATATTGTGATCTTCTAAATTTAGCTAATCTAAGTTTGTGTAAATCCCAATTATCCGTACTTACATCTGGATTAAATTCTTGTTCTTTTAAGAAAGCTACCTTATTTGGAACAATTGTTGTTTTTTTGGCTAGCCTTTTATTTCGTTTTGAATAAAAAAATAATAGAAATAAAGATACAAAAAAAACAATCAGCAAAAAAAGAATTAATAATATATTTGTCATTGTCACTTTTTCTAATTTGAAAAAATTTTAATTTGGAGAATCAAGAACTTTTCACAATAAATTTTTTTAGTGAGTAAAAAATCCTATTTTTATATTCTTGTATTTTTGAATACTTATCAAGAGTGTAATTAAATCAGATCATAAAACAAGTCGCATTTTCAACATGACTCAAAATTCCATGAATACTCCTTATGCAAAAAGAGTAGCTGAAAAATTTAGAGAGGCTCAAAACTATTTAAAAACTAACGGTTTTAGTAGATCAACTAAACATTTATTGGAAGATATTGAAAATTCTGTTGAAAAATAATAATGCCAATAAACCCTCAACTACAACAATTACAATACTGATACGATGATGGCTTTACAACTATTGTTTTTGGGTTAATGGGGAGTTGCTTAGGATATATATTAATTTCATATTTTGAATTAAAATTTAAAAATCAAAATAACTACCCTGAGTTATTTTTCGCAATATTTAAAAAATCAAAATAAATATTAGATCAATTTGCTGTAAGAATTATTCGAGTCATCTTTTTATAGATCAGCACAAAAAAGTTTCATTAAAAATTTTAATTGAGGCTTTTATAAATAAAATTGCAAAATAATTGCTTAATGCATAATTTACAAAAGATATAATCATTTTATGGATATTTATAAAAATATATCAAAAAACAAACAACGAATATTCAATACTCGAATAAAGAAATTTATTTCAATAATTTTTTTAACTCTTACCTCTAGTTGCTCTGTTTTTTATGAAGGTAAAGATTCATCCAAAGAATTAAATAACAAACTCAACAGAGAAATTATAGAAAATTACTCTAAGGCAATATCGAAAAATCCTGAAAATTCTCTATTTTATCTTGAGAGAGGAAGGGCAAAACATGATTTCGGAGATTATGTTGGTGCAATTAATGATTTCAATTCTTCTTTGAGCCTTAATCCTGATATAAAAATCATGTTTGATATTGCTAATTCTAAGTACAAATACGGTGACTATAAAGGAGCAATAGAAGATTATGAAAAATTAACTCTAAATGCAGATTTTAAGGATGAAGTTTTCTTTAACAAAGCAAATTCTCAATTTATACTTTTAGAATATTTGCTGGCAATTGAGAACTACTCTAAATCTATTGAATACGACAAAGACGATGAAAATGCATTTTTAAATAGAGGCAACGCAAAATTCAACATAAGTGACTATTCAGGTTCTATAAAAGACTACAAAAAATCACTTGATTTCAATAAAAAATCATACATAGCATTAAATAATATTGGAGTGAGCAAATTCAAATTAAGTAAATACAGGAGCGCTTTAAAATATTTTAAAAAATCTATAAAACTTAATTCTCAAAATTACAATACTTTTTATAACAAATCAATTACTCACTTTAAATTAAAAGAATTTAAAAAAGCTTGTATTGACTTAAAAAAGTCAATGAAGCTTGGTAAAGAAATATTCAAGGATGAATACACAAAAATATGTTTTTAAAACTTTAAAAAATCATTTTTAAAGTCTAAAGAATATACGATTTTCTATTTTGCTATTAGTGCCTCAAGTTCAGCTATTTCAGCTTCCAAGCTAGACGTATCTTCTCCTGCAGCTGCCGCTTTTGACAATGCTCTTTTCTTAAAACTTAATTTAGCCTTAGCTTTTTTTGCTTTTGCGGCTGCCTTTTGTGCAGGTGATTTACCACCACCACCGCCACCACAAGCAAGTAAGCTATCGTTAAAATGTGTATTATCAAACCTTTCAGTGAAATTATTTGCAAGTAGTTCGTTTCCAACAAAGAAACTCAATGGAAATGCAAGTAATACTCCTAATGAGATTTTTAAAGCTTTGTTTAAATCCATTAAATAATTAATTTTTACTAATAGTAATACTACAAGCATTCACGTTAAAAAAAAAAATTCATTTCAAACATATTATTTAATATTTATAAAATATTGCTAGTAAATTTATCTTTCCATAACCTCTAAAATATCTTCAGCGAGTTTTGAACTTAATTTATTAGCTGCAAATTCAGTAAAATGACTATAGTCTAAAAACCAACTAGTCGATTTAGCCTCTTGAGAATAATCAATATAAATTATCTTTCTATTTTTTTCTATTTCTTTAGATAAAGTTTCCCTATAATCTTTTTCAATTAAGTACATCTCTCTAACTAAGATTTTTGGTGCAAAAATGGGATCTCCAACAAGATGTTTTATTCCAATTAAGTATTCATAATTTTGCCCATTTATTTGTTCCTCTGATAAAGAACTAAAGTAATTAGGAGCATATACATATATATAATTGTTATCCAAATTAAAATTAGCCGTAGAATTAATATTCCTCAATGTAGATTGTATTGCATAATTTTTTATCTTCTCATATTCTGCAAAGTCTAAATTCAGTTTCTGTTTTAAGACCTCTTTTAGATTCTTATTTTTTACATTAGCTTCTAAATTTACAGTCAACTGTTTCCTTTCGTAAATTCCTGGCTTCACTTTATTTCTAGATTTTAAATCATCTACATAAGAGATAAAATTGCTGCTCCTCCTTATCGAATTTAAAAAAGCAAGGAATCCACTTCTTATATTTCCTAGTGAACTACTAGTTAAAAAATTTATGTACTTAATATTAGTTTTATTAATCATCATGCCATTAGCAAAACTATATTCATCTATATTTCGATTATTTTCAGATAAAAGTCTTATAAAATTCCAAAAATCTTGGATACCTCCAAAACTTACTATTAGCTCTAATGGGGGCAAATCATCATTAAAGGGTTCAGAATTTAAATATCGAAAAGTCTCTACATGCTCCTGCCATGTATTGAAACCTGCATAGGCCGCATTCACAAGATCAATTTTAGGATTTTTATTTCTTAAGTTTTTTTCTAACTGACTTGCAAAAGTTTTCTCATTACCAAATCCATAAAGTCCTTCTCCCATTGCCACACTATTCCCAAGCAGCAAAACGCCATAAGTATCCTTTTTATTGTTGTCATATTCAAAAGGTGTCTTTATAAAACCATTTCGATCGCAAACTAAATATTTATAATTTTCGGGATTAGAATATTTGTTCGCACAGTTTTCTCTCCAGCCAGTTAGAGAATCATATTTTGTTTCATTAGTAATTTTAGTACTTGATTTATTTATGAATAAGAAAGTTATTTCTAAAATAAAAATTATTATTGGAATAAAAATACTCGTATAAAAAAAAGATTTTATAATTTCACTCCTATTCTTCATAAAAAAAATATATATTGGTTATCCAATATATGTTAAAAATAAATTTGATATCTAACAATTCAAAATCATTGAGTTCAATTAAAAAAGCTAAATCGCGATATACGTAAACGGTACAATTGCTTGTACTACACTTATTATCAAAATTAAAATGATCGCAAACAAAATTGCAGTTATTAAAGCAGCCTGAATAGGTGTTGCATTCTTCCAGGCAGAAACTGTAATGTGTTTTAAAAATCTAAAAAAATAAAACATTTTTAATTTTTTCTTTTTAACAAACCTAAATCTGTTAAAAGATAACGTAATTTTGTTCTCGAACAAACCATTAGTCCATCAACCAAGTCAAAGCAAATAGGATCTCCACTAACATTTAATGAAGAATTAGCAAGTATTTCTATTCCTAAAGGTTCTAACTTAGAAAACAACTTATCTAGAGAAGAGTTATTTTCAACAATTTGAATACGTGCAGTGCCATCAACATGCGTTGTAGGGAATTCTAAAGAAACATTATCTTTTAGACATTTACATGTTGAACTCATAGATTTATAGCAATCATGAATTTCGATCCTTAATTTATAATATTTTTTTGCAGTTTCATATCTCATTGCTGGTGCAGTTGGCCTAAATGGACTTCTATTCTTGATTACAGTATTTAAGTTTTCTACAGCATCTTTATTTTTGCCATCACAAATTAGGGATCTGTTACCTAGTGCCCTTGGGCCTGTTTCACTATTCGATAAAACTGTCCCAATAACTTCTCCTGAACTTATAAGTTCAGCAGCTTTTAAAAAAGCATCGTCTTCATTTCTCTCTAAAACAGAAAATTCATTAAAAATAATTTGCTCTGTGAGATATTCTTCATTTCTTATTTCTTTTAAAGAGGGAAATAAAGTGGGCTTAGAAATATTTAAATCACTGTAATAACTAGATTTTATGTAGCAATAATATGCGGCTCCAATGGCACACCCAGCGTCTCCAGGGCTTGGTGGGATTATGATTTCATCTACAAACGGCAGTTGAGCAAGAGTATCAATTGATGCTGAGTTCATAGCAACTCCCCCAGAGAAAAGAAATCTTCTAGAACTAGTTATTTTATGGGCATGGGTAAAAATCTTTCCAAGTAGATAAACTGTTAAATCTTGAGCTCCCCTTGCAATATTTGCAAATCTCTGAAAATCACTATCTCCCGGGATAAGTTGAACAAAAGGATTACGCGCAGGCCCTAATAAGTCCTCTAATTTACTGCTATATGAGTTCGATGTTGATAAGTGATAATCAAAATATCTCATATCAGAAGTTATTTGATTGGAGGTGGAATCCCAATTCATTAGTCTCCTTACTAACTTTGCTGATTTACTATTTGAATCCCCGAAAGAAGCTAATCCCATAACTTTGTATTCACCCTCATTAATTGCAAACCCTAAGTAATCAGTGATAGCTGAATAGAAAAGGCCTAAAGATAGAGGATATGGACATTCCCACAACTCATTAATCTCCGTGGGATCTACTATTTGACTAATTGAAGCGGTGCTTCTATCCCCAAACCCATCAACAACTACGGAGCAAAGATCTTTTTTAGTCTTAGAGTATGCAAGTGTCGTCAGTGTATGTGATAAGTGATGGTCAGAATAAATTAATTTATTTTCTAATCCTTTAAAAAATTTAGCAAAATCTAAGTAACAAGAAACTGAAGAACGATTAAAATTACGAAACTGATGGGTGAGGAGCTTTAAGCTTTTTGGCATATGCAAAGAAGCTTCTTTTACAATATGTAAGAATGCACTTAAGGGTCTTTCATAGAAGGCTACTCTTTCAATATCTTTTATCTTTAGGTTGTTAGTATCTAATAATTTTTTTATTGACCTCTTCGGGAAGGATTTATCACCCTTAATTCGACTTAAAGACTCTTCTCTATAGAAGTCAACAAGTACTCCATTTTTATCGACTAATGCGGCAGAAGATTCATGATTATATCCAGTTACACCAATAAACATTATAGATAATTAAGTTACCCTAAAGAATTGAAAAAGATGAAATATTCATAAGATTTTTACCCTTTCTTCTAAATTCATTTAAATTCAATTTCTTAGCAATTGTTCCAGCTAAAAAAGCCATAGCTCGATATAGAGGAGTCAAAAGCTGATCAAGCAACTTCAAATTTGCATCATATATTTTTCTTCCTTTATTATTAATAGTCTCTCTCGTACGGTAAATCATTAACTGCCAAGGTTGTAAAGCAGGATAGTGACTTAAAAAATGCTTTTTAGCCATTCCATGATGACGTAGTTCCTCTTTCATAATGCTTGAAATTATTTTTCCTTCCTCAGTACTACAGCCAACCAAATTTAATATGTTTTCAAAAGATGATTTAGCTAAAAGTTCGTTTGTATAAACAAAAGCTATGAAGTCTTTTAATTTCATCGTATCGATTAGAAATCCTTTATTAGAGATATACCCTTTTGTTAATAATGATGGAGGTGTAAATCTAAAATCTCTTGCTATTTCAGTTGAAGCTAAATTTCCTCTTTTAGAAAGCATATTAAAAAAAAATCTGGCATGATTATATTCATCTTTAGCATGCATAAAATAGCCTAAAGCTTGATTTTGAGAATTAGTTCCCTTGCATGCTGCAAGCATTTCTAGAGCGGAAGCTAGCTCTGCGTGTGCTGTTTCATAAAAAATAGGCAGTTCTGATTTAGTCTTTTTCATTTTGTTCTAAACATTAAATAAAAATTCCATAACATCACCCTCATTCACAATATATTCCTTACCTTCACTTCTAAGTAAACCTTTAGTTTTTGCATTTGAAATCGAACCTGAATCTATTAAATTTTGATATGAAATGGTCTGGGCTCTTATAAATCCTTTTTCAAAATCAGTATGAATCACTCCTGCTGCCTGTGGCGCAGTCATCCCATCTTTTATGGTCCATGCTTTTGTCTCCTTTTCTCCTGTGGTGAAATAAGTTTTTAATCCCAATAATTTATATGTTGATCTTATTAAAGAACTTAATCCCCCTTCTTCTACTCCTAAACCCATAAGGTAGTCTTTTTTATCTTCTGGTTCTAACTCTATTAATTCAGATTCGACTTGCGCTGATATTTTTATACATTCTGTATTTTCATTGCTTGCAAAACTCTGAACTTTTGATGAGAAATTATTACCTGCAGCTAAATCATTCTCATTCAAATTTGTTGCGTAAATAATTGGTTTAGCAGTAAGAAAGCCTAGCTGCTTAATTATTAAATTTTCTTCTTCACTCAAAGATATTGATCTAACTGAAAGGCCTTTCTCTAGTTCTTCTTCAATTTTTTCTAGTAAGGTGTCTTCTTTTGCTGCCTCTTTACTAGTCCTGACCTGTTTTTTAATTCTTTCTCTTCTTTTTTGGAGTTGAGATAAATCAGCTAAATTCAATTCCAGATTAATTATCTCAATGTCATCCAAGGGGTCTACCTTTCCAGAAACATGAATTACGTCACTATCCTCAAAGCACCTTACAACATGAACTATTGCATCAACCTCCCTAATATTTGATAAAAATTTATTTCCTAAACCTTCGCCTTTACTAGCTCCTTTTACTAGTCCTGCGATATCTACAAATTCAATTTTTGTTGGGATAATATTTTGGCTAGAACTTAAATTACCTAACTCTTGCAACCTTTGATCTGGGACTGAAACTATGCCTTTATTAGGTTCTATAGTACAAAAGGGGAAATTAGCCGCTTGGGCCTTAGCATTTTCTACAAGTGCATTAAATAGAGTTGATTTTCCAACATTTGGTAATCCAATAATACCTGCTTTTAACATTTGAAAAAACTTTTGGAAAAATTATCAAGAAAACATCTTCTAGTAATATAGTATTTACTTAACCAATCTTGGATAAGTTAATTATAATCGTCTTGATTATTTATTTAGTTCCTAAATATTCTCTACTTCTGCTTTAAAAAAGAAATGTTTGATTTAATAAAAAAAAATATAAATATAAGAAGTGGAATTATATTGCTTTCTCTAGCTATATTTTTCGTTTTTATAACCAATTCCTTCAAGAAAAATAAGTCTAAAGATATTTCTGATTTTGTAGTTCAAGTGGAGAAAGGAATCCTCTCAGATTCAATTAATACTAGTGGAGAAGTAAAAGCAATAAGGACAAGCAATATTGGGCCCCGGAAACAAGGCGTAATAAAAGAAATCAAAGTAGATGAGGGCGATCTTGTAAAAAAGGATCAGGTTTTAGCTTCTCTTGATGATGAAGACTTTATTTATAAAATTGAAGAACTTGAATTAAAAGTAGAAAAACAAAAATCTGAATTTTTAAGAAGGGAATATCTATATCAAGAAGGTGCCGTAAGTAAAGAAGACTATGAAAGTTATAAAAATAACTACAATATTAGTAGTGCTAAGCTTAATGATGCAAAAGCTGAAAAAAGCTTCTATCTAATTAAAGCTCCTTATGGTGGAAAGATAACTGCAAAATATGCTGAGATAGGATCCTATGTGACACCAAGCACAAACTTAAGTTCAGACCCTAAAACCAAAAACTTTATTTTTGAACTATCAGAGGGTCTAGAAATTATTGCTAAAGTTCCTGAGAGTGATATTGGCAGAATAAAATTAGGTCAAGAAGCTTCAGTAAGAATTGAGGCTTACCCCTCAAAAAAATATAGTGCCATAGTTAAAAAAATAGCTACACGAGCTGTAAAAGATAATAATGTAACCTCATTCGAAGTAACTTTAAATTTTAGAGATATTTCTGAAGAAATTAAAATTGGAATGACTGCAGATCTTGAATTTAGAGTCGAAGGTAATGAAGAAAAAATCTTAGTGCCAACAGTTTCTATTGTCACTGAAAAAGGTGAAAAGGGAATTTTGAAAGTTGATAAAAACAATTCTCCCAAATTTGAAAAAATTGAAATTGGTATTAGTAGTGGAAATAAAACTTCAGTAATTGATGGATTAGAACCTGGAGAGCAAATCTTTATTGATATTCCACCTTGGGCTAAGAAGAGAAAATGAGTTTAAAATCTGAAAACTCTAAAAAACCAATTTTACTTTTAGTCGATGGTCATTCACTTGCTTTTAGAAGCTTCTATGCATTTAGCAAAGGGATTGATGGAGGTTTAACAACCAAAGAGGGATTTCCAACAAGTGTGACTTATGGATTTCTAAAAAGCCTTCTTGATAATTGCAAAAATATTAGTCCTGAGGGTGTTTGTATTACTTTTGATACCGAAAAACCCACTTTCAGACATGAATTAGATCCAAATTATAAGGCCAATAGAGATGTAGCTCCAGATGTTTTTTTTCAGGATATTGAACAGCTAGAAATCATTTTAGAAGAAAGCCTTAATTTACCAATTTTCAAATCTCCTGGTTACGAAGCAGATGATCTACTAGGCACAATTGCAAATGATGCTTCTTCTAAAGGATGGTGCGTGAATATTCTTTCTGGGGATAGGGACTTATTTCAATTAGTAGATGATCAAAAAGATATTTATGTACTTTATATGGGTGGTGGTCCATATGCAAAAAGTGGTAATCCAACTCTTATGAATGAAAATGGAGTAATAGAAAAATTAGGTGTTGCGCCAGAAAGAGTAGTTGATCTTAAAGCTCTAACTGGTGATAGTTCTGATAATATTCCTGGTATTAAAGGGGTAGGTCCAAAAACTGCAATTAATCTACTAAAAGAAAACGATACACTTGATGGGATTTATCAGGCTTTGGACAAGATTCTTCAGAACAATGATAAAAAATATAAAGGATTCATCAAAGGTTCGGTTATAGAAAAGCTCAGAAACGATAAGCATAATGCTTTTCTTTCCAGGGATTTAGCAAAAATAAATACTGAAGTGCCTTTGATATTAAGTGATGGTTATGAACTAAAAAATATAAATCAAGAACTTCTCTCAGAGTCACTGCAAAAACTTGAGTTATCAACGCTACTCCGACAAATTGATATTTTCAATTCAACTTTTAGTAAAGGTGGTTTTGACAAAAATAGTGTGGCTAAAGAGGAGGAGAAAGATCCAAAGTTCTCTATTAAAAGTGAATTAGAAAATAGTGAAAATAAAATCCCTAAAATTAGAGTAACTGTTGTTAATGATTTTGAATTACTTGATAAATTAATACAAAGATTAGAAAAGACCAATGAGATAGTTTCCTTAGATACAGAGACTAATAGTTTAAATCCAATCGATGCGGAACTTGTTGGGATAGGACTATGTCTTGGAGAAGAAACTGATGATTTATTTTATATACCTCTCGGTCATCAAACAAAAAAAGAGAACCCCAATCAATTATCGATTGAAGATGTTTTCTCAAAACTAAGAACTTGGATAGAAGATCCAAAAAAAGAAAAGGCGCTCCAAAATTCTAAATTTGACAGGCAAATATTTTTTAATCACGGACTTGATCTTAAAGGCGTAACCTTTGACACCTTGTTAGCAGACTATCTTCTAAATAATCAGGAGAAGCATGGGTTAAGTGAAATTAGTTATAGATTATTTGGATTTAAGCCTCCTTCATTTAAGGAAACAGTTGGAAAAAATAAAGACTTTTCATTTGTTGATATTGATGAAGCTAGTATTTACTGCGGTTATGATGTATTTCTAACTTTTAAGATTGTGAAAATTTTTAAAGAACGATTTTCAACAGAAAAAAATGAATTAACCAAATTGTTCGAAGAAATCGAGCTACCTTTAGAGCCAGTATTGTCCCAAATGGAGATGAATGGGATCATAATTGATGTCTCTTATTTAGAGGAACTTTCAAAAGAGTTGAAAAGCACATTAGAAAATATTGAAGCTAAAGTTTATGAACTGGCAGAAGAAAATTTTAATTTGTCCTCACCAAAACAACTTGGTGAAATTTTATTTGAGAAGTTATCTCTAGACAAAAGGAAATCAAGAAAAACAAAGACAGGATGGAGCACCGATGCAGTAGTTCTTGAAAAATTAGTCGACGAACACGAAATAATTCAATATTTAATAAAACATAGAACTCTTAGCAAATTACTTAGTACTTATATTGATGCACTTCCAAATCTTATTAACGAAAAGACGGGAAGAGTTCATACAAACTTTAATCAGGCAGCTACTGCTACTGGAAGACTAAGCAGTAGCAATCCTAATCTTCAAAATATCCCAATCAGAACTGAGTTTAGTAGGAGGATAAGGAAAGCCTTCTTGCCGGAAAAAGGCTGGAAACTACTATCAGCTGATTATTCACAAATAGAATTAAGAATACTTGCTCACTTAGCAAATGAAGAAATACTAATTAATGCATTTCAAAAAAATGATGATATTCATTCTTTAACTGCAAGACTAATTTTCGAGAAGGAAAAAATATCTCCTGACGAGAGGAGGGTTGGTAAAACGATTAATTTCGGAATTATTTATGGAATGGGACCTAGAAAACTTGCTCGTTCAACAGGAGTAAGTACTGAAGAAGCAAAAGATTTCCTAATAAAATATAAAAAAAGATACTCAAAAGTTTTTACATTTTTAGAACTTCAACAGCGTCTCTCTCTTTCCAAAGGTTATGTAGAAACTATTTTTGGAAGGAAAAGAGAATTCAAATTTGATAAAAATGGATTAGGTAGATTATTAGGTAAAGATCCATATGAAATAGATTTACAAAGTGCCAGGAAAGCTGGAATGGAAGCACTATCATTATTAGCCGCCGCAAATGCACCTATTCAAGGTTCAAGTGCAGACATTATTAAAGTAGCCATGGTTCAACTTAATAAGAAATTTATAGAAATGAGCGTCCCAGCAAAAATGCTTTTACAAGTACATGATGAATTATTATTTGAGGCTGAACCAAATTCTTTAGAAGAAACAACCAAATTAATTAAGGAAACAATGGAAAGTTGTGTAAAATTGAGTGTGCCTCTTTTAGTTGATATTGGAATAGGAGACAATTGGATGGAGACAAAATAAACCTTATGAAATACTTATATTTAAGATGATCAAATTTTTTAATACTTTAAGCAAAAGAGTTGAGGTTTTTAAACCTATTGATGATGTAGTAAAAATTTATTGTTGTGGAGTAACTGTTTATGATTTATGTCATCTTGGTCATGCCAGAAGTTATATAGCTTGGGATGTATTGAGAAGATTTTTAATTTACAGTGATTTCAAAGTGAAATATGTCCAAAATTTTACAGATATTGATGACAAGATCTTAAAAAGAGCAAAAGAAGAAAGCAGTTCAATGAAGGAAGTATCTGAAAAGAATATTATTGAATTTCATAAAGATATGGATTCTTTAGGGATAATGCGTCCGGATAGTATGCCAAGAGCAACGAATCATATATGTAATATCTGCTCCTTCATAACAATCCTTGAGGACAAAGGATATGCATACTCTAGGGATGGAGATGTTTATTATTCTGTTTTCAAAAATAAAAATTATGGAAAGCTAAGTAATCAAAATATACATGCGCAAAATATCAATCAGCAAGGAAGAATGGCTAATGAGGAAAATAGTAAAAAACTTAATCCGCAAGATTTTGCACTATGGAAAAAAGCCAAAGATGATGAACCATTTTTCGATTCGCCATGGGGGAAAGGTAGGCCAGGATGGCATATTGAATGTTCGGCGATGGTTAAAGATGAATTAGGAGATACTATTGATATCCATTTAGGTGGTTCTGATTTGATTTTTCCACATCATGAGAATGAAATCGCCCAATCAGAAGCAGCCAATGGCAAAAAACTAGCGAACTATTGGTTACACAATGGGATGGTCAATGTAAATGGACAAAAGATGAGTAAATCCCTTAAAAATTTTAAAACTATCAGAGAGCTAATTAAGTCAGGTATAAGCCCTATGACTTTGCGATATTTTGTTATGACTGTGAATTATAGGAAACCACTTGATCTTACTGAAGAAGCTTTAAGGAGTGCTTCAGAAGCCTGGAAAAACATTAATGTAGCCCTTTCTTTTTTGGACCTTACAAAAGGTGCTTTTGGATCTATTGATAAATATGAATCTATCGAAGAAGAATATAAAGAGAAAATAAGTTTTGAATTATCTCAAAAAAAGCTTAAATTTTCTGAGGCTTTGGGAAATGACCTTAATACAGCGGGTGCTATTGCAATTATTTACGATTTAGCGAAACCATTAAAAAACTTTTTAAACCAATTTCAAAGGGTTGAAGGCTTTAAAATAGATTTAAATGAAAAATTCTTTCTTCTTGAAAATTTTAAAACTCTTGAAAAGTTGACTAAGGTGCTTGGTCTTCAAAAAGAGGTTTTAGTACAAGAAAGTAAAATAATAGAAGAAGAAATATCATCGCTTATTAATGAAAGATTGAAAGCAAAAAATGAAAAGAATTATGCGAAGGCTGATGAAATCAGGAATTTTTTAAAAGAAAAAGGTATTGAACTTATTGATCAATCAAAGGAAATAACTACATGGATAAGGCTCTAAATTTTAAGAAAAAAACCAATTTGAAGTTTTTGTTTTTTAAATACACCTTTAAATGGGAAGATATTAGAAATATCAGAGAAAAGTGAAATACATTACCGTGCTCGGTTCTACTGGTTCAATAGGGACTCAAACTCTCGAAATAGCTTGTGAGCAGCCTGATAAGTTTAAAGCCGTAGCTCTTTCTGCAGGAAGAAATATTAATTTATTAACTGAACAAGTTAAAACACATAAACCAGAGGTAGTTGCAATTGAGGATGAAAATCTTATAGAAGATTTAAAAGATAATATTAATAACTTAGATTTGGATAGTGCTCCCTTGGTTTTAGGTGGAAAGCAGGGGATTAACGCAGTTGCAGCTTGGGATAAGGCAGATACTGTGGTAACCGGGATAGTAGGCTGCGCAGGCTTAATTCCAACAATGTCGGCGATTAATGCGGGGAAAAATATTGCACTTGCTAACAAAGAAACTTTAATTGCGGCAGGGCCAATTGTTATTCCTGCATTAAAGAAAAATAATAGTAGGCTTTTACCTGCTGATTCAGAACACTCTGCTATCTTTCAATGTTTACAAGGATTACCTAATTATGAAAATGCAGATTTTTCAACAGGAGAGATGCCTAAGGGTTTAAAAGCCATACATTTAACAGCTTCTGGTGGTGCTTTTAGAGATTGGGCCGTTGAGGATTTAAAACATGTCACAGTGGAAGATGCGACTTCTCATCCTAATTGGGATATGGGAAAAAAAATAACAGTAGATTCTGCAACTCTTATGAATAAAGGATTAGAAGTTATAGAAGCTCATTATTTATTTGGGACCTCTTACGAAAATATCGAAATAGTTATCCACCCTCAAAGTATTATTCATTCAATGATTGAGATGGAAGATTCTTCAGTATTAGCTCAATTAGGTTGGCCAGATATGAAGCTACCTATTTTATATGCGATGAGTTGGCCTGAAAGATTTAAAACAAATTGGAAAAGATTAAACCTAAGTGAAATTGGAAAGTTAACTTTTAAAGAGCCAGACGAGTTTAAATATCCATGCATGAGACTTGCCTATGCCGCAGGAAAATCTTCTGGGACTATGCCTGCGGTCTTAAATGCTGCTAATGAAATGGCTGTTGAACAATTCCTTAAAGAAAAAATTTCTTTTCAAGAAATACCAACATTTATAAGTAAAGCTTGTGAATCACATATGGAGAATTTGAATTTAAGCCCCGAATTGGAGGATATTCTTGAAGTAGACAATTGGGCCAGACTTTTTGTTAAGCAAGAAATTAAAAAAGGGAAAAAATACGTAAGTATTGGATAAAAGTGAATATTAAAAAGCATCTTCTACTATGCGCAACACCCACAAAACAGAAATGCTTTAAAGGCAATGAAGGTCAAAAAACATGGGAATGCCTGAAAATGACTTTAAAAAAATTTGAGAATGATCTCTCTACAAAAAACATTCATATATTAAGATCAAAAGCTGACTGTTTAAGGATATGTAAGAACGGCCCAATTCTTCTTGTTTGGCCTGATGGTATTTGGTATGAAAAAGTTTCTCCTGAAAAAGTTTCAGAAATTTTTATCTCACATATTATTAACGGCAAGCCAATTGAAAAATGGATTTTTAAAAAAACACCATTTTTAAATAGTCCTAGATACTAAGAAACCATTTTTTTACGACTTCATCTGACCAGCAGCCATTTATAGAATGAAAACCATTATGACCCCCTTTTTCAGTTATAAGAATAGTAAATTTATCAATAAGTTCTTTTCTTAAATCCAAAGTAGCCTTATATGGAACCCAAGGATCATCCTTAGCATGAATAAAAAGCATTGGAGGTAATTTTTTTATTGATTTCTGGATTCTAAATATTGGAGAAGCTCTAAAATAATAATCTTCTAAAGATTTAAATCCCCAACTGGGAGCTGTAAATTTTTGGTCAAATTCTCTTATACTTTTTAAATTTCTAATTTTTTTTCTTAATTTCTCGTTATTAAGAATTTTGCCTTCATCATTATATCCGTCCCATAACTGATTCTTTAAACGGTTAAGTAACCATTTTTGGTAGAAAGAGTTTCTGGACTTTTCAATGCAGAGACTGCATGATGATAAATCTAGAGGGCTACTTACGCAGGCCAGTCCATCTAAAAGTTTTTCTCCATTTTTTTCATCGTAATCTAAGCAGGCATTTAAAAGAATTGTTCCACCCAAAGATAATCCAACCCCATATATTGGAAGATTATTATTCCTTTTGATGTGATCTTTGAACTCTAAATTAATTAATTTTTTAAAATAATTAACTGCTGAAATAACATCACTGGAGCATTTAGCACAATAATTTCCTTTAGCCAAATATCTTGCAGACCCAGATCCTCTTAGATTTAATTTAAGAACTCCAAAACCATTATTTGCTAATTTACTAGAGATTCTTCTTAAACCAAACCGTTTAGTTGATCCCCCCAACCCATGTGTAACAATGATAAAGCCTTTTAGGGAAATAAGGTTTTCAGGTAATTCTAAAAATCCCAGAAGATAATCACTTTCAAATTTTTTAGAAAGAATTTTATTAATCGGAAAGAATATTTTTTTATTTTTTTTTGATTTAACAAAATCAATAACAAAAGTATCTCTCAAAGTTTGTAAGTCGCCACCTATCCAAGGTAAGACTTCTCGAAATGGCTTATTTTTTAAGTAATCTGAAAAACTAAAAGATATACTATTATTTCTCCCCAACTCCAAGATCCTTTAATTCTCCAATCAAATCATTCAGTACCTTTTTTGCATCACCAAAGACCATTGAGGTATTTGGCAGATCAAATAAATCATTTTTTATTCCAGAGTAACCTGCACTCATACCACGTTTAATTACAAATACAGTTCTTGCTTCCTGCACATCAAGAACTGGCATGCCATATAAAGGAGAAGAGCTATCATTTTTAGCTTGAGGATTAACTACATCATTTGCTCCTAAAACTAAAACAACATCCGTTGCTGGAAAATCAGGATTTACAACATCCATCTCTTTAAGTTGTTCGTAAGGAACATCTGCTTCTGCTAAAAGTACATTCATATGTCCAGGCATCCTCCCTGCTACAGGATGAATTGCGTAAACAACTTCAATACCGTTTTGCTCTAGTTTTTTTGTGACTTCCCTTAAAGTATGTTGAGCTTGAGCTACAGCTAGACCATAACCAGGAACAATAATTACCTTGTTGGCTGCCTCTAAAGTCAATGCACATTCTTCAACACTGCAAGAAGTTATATTTGTATATTCTCCTGAACCAGAAGAGGCTGTACTTTGTGCCGATAAAGATCCTCCAAAAAGAACTGAGACTAATGATCTATTCATACCCTTGCACATTACTTGAGTAAGTATTAGACCTGCCGCTCCAACCATTGCGCCTGCTACTATCAAAAGTTGACTATCTACAACGAAACCTGCTGCTGCTGCTGCAATCCCTGAATAGCTATTTAATAAAGATATAACGACTGGCATATCAGCTCCACCAATTGGCAAAGTAACTCCAATACCTAATAAAGAAGAAACTATAACTAAAAGCCAAATAGAACTTGTATTCCCGTTTATCAAATCAAAAAAGGCTATCAAGGAAGCAACTGCAAAAACAATATTTACAAAATGTCTAACTTTGCTCTGAGTCCATCCTGGAGTTGACAACCAACCCTGTAACTTTGCCATCGCCACAATTGAACCTGTGAAAGTTATGGCACCAACAAATATAGAGACAGATATTGAAACATCGTTAATCAGTGACTTAAAAAAATCAAGATTTTCTACACTATTAGAAATAGGGAAAATAGCTACTCCTAAGGCCACCAAAAGTGATGACATTCCTCCACAACCATTGAACAATGCCACTGTTTCAGGCATGGAGGTCATAGGGACTTTTTTTGCAAGAATTGCTCCGAATAAACTACCTATGATTGATCCAATTATTATCCAAATCCAAGACTGAATAGCAATACCAGAAGTGCCTAAATAATAAGCAAGTAATCCTACTACTGATAGCGACATTGCAAATGCAGCTAATCTATTGGCATCCCTTGCTGACTTTACTTTTGACAACCCTTTTATTCCCAATGCCAGTAAAAGTACTGCTAGAAGGTCAATAACGAATTTAATGATTACAGGTAGATTCATTTTAAAATTTACTTCTTATTTGATGGTTTGCGACTAAACATCGCGAGCATTCGATCAGTTACAAAGAAACCGCCTACAACGTTGAAAAGAGCAAATCCAAGAGAAACTGAACCAATGATTAAAAGTGGTACGTTACCTTCTGCTTTTACAATTAAAGTTAAGGCTGCAAGCATTGTTATTCCCGAAATTGCATTTGCTCCACTCATTAAAGGTGTGTGAAGAGTAGGAGGAACTTTCCCAATTAACTCGAGGCCTAATAAACTACCAAGTAAAAGAACCCAAAGAAGACTTATAAAAGACATAATTTTAAAACCTCAATTTTCAAAAACTTTATTTTGAAGAACAACTCCTTCATCGCTTAATAAACATCCAGAAATGAGTTCATCCTCTTTATCTAATTTAATTAGACCATCTTTTATAAATGGTGTAATCAAAGATGTTAAGTTCTTAGCATAAAGTGAACTTGCATCATAAGGAACTGAAGAGGGTAATTCCCCCGCTCCTATAAGTTTTACCCCATCTTTGATAATAGTTTCATTTGATTTTGTTCCTTCGCAGTTCCCTCCCTGAGAAACTGCTAAATCAATAACTACTGCTCCAGACCTCATTTTTTTAATCATGGGTGAGTCTATTAAAACAGGAGCCTTTTTACCTAGAACTTGCGCAGTACATATAGCAACATCAGCTTCAGATAAATATTTAGTTAAAGTTGCCTTCTGTTTTGAGAGGAATTCGGGTGTTACAGCTTTTGCATAACCTCCTGCTTCTCCTGGCTTTTCCTCAACTTCAGGAAGTTCTATAAATCTTGCTCCGAGAGACTCTACTTGTTCTTTAACAGCAGGTCTAATATCAGATACAAATACTATTGCTCCAAGTCTTTTTGCTGTCGCAACTGCCTGTAATCCTGCAACGCCTCCACCAAGAACCACTACTTTGGCAGGTTGGACTGTCCCAGCTGCAGTCATAAGCATTGGGAAATATCTATCTAACTCACTTGCGGCCAAAAGAACTGCTTTATATCCAGCAATATTGGCCTGTGAAGAAAGAACATCAGAAGATTGAGCTCTACTAATCCTCGGAAGCAACTCTAGTGATAAAGCTGAAATCTTATTATTATTTATAATCCTTAGAAGCTCCTTATTACCATATGGGTTAAGAAGACCGAGAAGAACAGCGCCTTTCTTTAACTTAGTTAAATTATCCTCTGATGGGGTTTGAACACAAAATATTAAGTCCGCTTCACCCCAAATTTTTTGATCTAAGTTGTTTATTATTGTTCCGCCCGATTCTTCATATGATAAGTCACTAAATCCTGATAATTTCCCTGCTGAACTTTCAATATAAACATCACATCCAAGGCTTTTTAATTTCTTTACCGCTTCTGGTGTAGCTGAAACTCTCCTTTCACCAGAGCTTGTTTCGGAAGGAATAAGTATCTTTGTCAATTTATTTATTTTTTTAACATACTAAATATAAATTGAAGAAAGTCAAAAGTCTTGGATTTTTGTTAAAAATATATTTTCTTTTCTATAAAAAATAGCTATCTAGAATATATAAGTACTAAATAATCCAATGAGTATAAAAGCAATCGAATGTCCTGATGGAGTGTGCCACAGCCATCATGGTGGTCATGCTGTTCCAAGGCAAGCTATGCAGAAAAATCTAGAAAAACATGGTAAAGATTGGTGTGAGAAATTAGCAGAGAGAATTTATGAAATGTCAGTTGATACTTATTCACAGACAGTCATGCCTAGTCTCCACTCGGCAGGTTGGCAAAGAAGACATTTAGATTGGGAATTTAAGCTGGCAGAAAATGATTCTGAACCTGATGAAGCTCTTGTTGAAGGAATTATTAATGCCACAGAAAGCTTTTTAAGGAGTAGTGAGGTTCATCGATTATTTATTCAAGAATTAGTTCAGGGCACATTCGAGGAAGCAAATGATAAAAAAATAATTTCTAAAGCAATAAAATCTATCATTGAAGAAGAAATTGTTAGTTCACTCAGAGAAAAGAAAGAAACTCTTTTAAAAAAAATATCAGCAAAATTAATATCAGAAGAAAAAGTTAGCGAGGAACTTGCAATAAATTCAGCTAGAGAGGGCTTTGAGGAAGTGGAAAGGCTACTTGCAAACCATAGTGAGGCCGTTTAACTCTATTTCTTTATATTTCCTTTATAATTCACCCAAAAAATGGCTCAAATATAAATTAAAGATTAAATTATTGTTTGGAAGTACAAAGTTGTAACTTATTAGACAATACATACGTTCTCTGGTGTGTTTATCTATATACAACTTAAATCTTTGAATGGACAATTTCATTAGAAAAAGGATCGACATAGCGACCTGTTGGGCAACCAATAGAATTTCTGCAATGGACACTTTAGAAAGGTATGAAGACAGTTATGCAATCGCAGAAGAATTTAGAGAGTGGATATTACATATTGGAGAAAAGAACGAAAACTTAAAAGATTCTGTTTTAAACTTCCCAAAAGAATTAAAAAAGTTACTAGACCAAAAAGTCAACGATTGAGTAATAAATCTATCGAGTGAAATCCGCCCTACATTATTTGGGTTGGTTTATTATTATTAATATTGAAATTAGCAAATAAATGGAAAATAAAGAGAAGATTTCAAACGTAGAAAATGTTGTAATTATAGGTTCGGGACCTGCAGGTTACACCGCTGCAATATATGCCGCACGAGCAAATCTTCAACCATTACTTGTAACAGGATTTAATTCTGGTGGAATTCCTGGTGGGCAATTAATGACTACAACATTTGTTGAAAATTATCCAGGTTTCCCAGATGGAGTACTGGGTCCTGAATTGATGGATCTAATGAAGGCTCAAGCAGAAAGATGGGGCACTAATTTATACGAAAGTGATGTAGTCTCAATTAATACCGATTCACATCCCTTTGAATTAAAAACTTTAGAAGGAACTATAAAATCTAACTCAATTATTATTGCAACTGGAGCAAGTGCAAATAGATTAGGCGTAATTAATGAAGATAAATTCTGGAGTAAAGGAATAAGTGCTTGTGCAATATGTGATGGAGCTACCCCACAATTTAGAGATGAAGAATTAGCTGTTATTGGAGGGGGAGACTCTGCTTGTGAAGAAGCAGCATATCTCACAAAGTATGGAAGCAAAGTGCATTTGATTGTTAGATCAGAAAAATTAAGGGCTAGCGCAGCAATGGTAGATAGAGTAAAAGCTAACCCAAAGATAGAAATTCATTGGAATACAAAAGTTGATAAAGCGGATGGTACTGAATGGCTTGAGAGAATAGAAACTATTCACTCTCAAGAAGGTAAAGGGGAAATCAATATAAAAGGTCTTTTTTACGCGATAGGGCACACACCTAATACGAAATTCTTGGGCACCAAAATTGATTTAGATAATAAAGGCTATATTGCTTGCAAATCAGGAAGACCAGAAACATCTATTGAAGGCATATTCGCTGCAGGTGATGTTGTTGATTCTGAGTGGAGACAAGGAGTTACCGCTGCAGGAACTGGATGCATGGCAGCATTAGCTACTGAAAGATGGCTAGCCGAGAAAAACTTAGCAAAAACTATAGTCAGAGAAACACCAGAACCAGAAAAAAAGCTTAATTCATCAGATTTTAATGAAGAAGAAGTTAATGAAGAGACTTTCGATTCAAATTCTGAATGGCAAAAAGGCAGTTATGCATTAAGGAAACTTTATCACGAGAGTAAAAAACCTATCTTGGTAATTTTTAGTTCCCCTAGCTGCGGTCCATGTCATGTTTTGAAACCTCAGTTAAAAAGGGTAATTAAAGAACTTGATGGTGCAGTTCTTGGCGTTGAAATAGATATTGATAAAGATCAAGATATTGCAAAACAAGCTGGTATTAATGGCACACCAACAGTTCAACTTTTTAAAGAAAAATTATTAAAAAAACAATGGCAAGGTGTTAAACAAAGAAGTGAGTTTAAAGAAGCGATAAAAAATATTATCTAAAGTAACTTTTTATTTATTATTTCTCTTGGGATTATTTTTATTAGTAGTAGGTCTAGCATTGCCTGCATTCCTCTCTCTATAAGTTATCCTCCCTCTAGAAAGATCATAAGGACTTATCTCAACTAACACTTTGTCTCCAGCTAATAATTTAATTCTAAATTTAGTCAATTTACCTGCAGCTCTACATAAACATTGATGTCCTTCAGGTTGTTCTAAGGTAACCAAATAAAATCCATTCCCCTGCTCTTTTTCTATTACACCTGAAGTTTCAATCATTAATTAATCTTTTACTAAGTACATATTATCAGAAAAAGATTGACCAAAATTGATTTAAAAAAAATTACATACGTAAAAATATGCAATTCAATTTAAATTGAAAACTTAATTTCATTAATTATTTGAAGTTGTCCATAATAAAAATTTGCTTTCGCAATTTTTTCAGAATCTTCTAATTGATCAAAAAAAACAAACCCAAGGCTTTCCCATAATGAAGATCCGCAAACATTATTCAATTCATTTTTTGCTTCTTTTGCAAAATTATCTAGTTTTCGTTCAAGGTTTTTAGACTTAGAAACAGACATAGGTAAATAATATTTAGTATAGTACAAATATACTATCTGATTCTAAAATTGCAATATTAAAAAGGTAATCTCTTTTTTTCTTCAATATTAAGATCTGCTTCCATTTCTCTTAATCTTTTAAGTATTTGTTGATAGTACTCCTTTATATAACTATCTAGTGAGGTCATATCCTCTTTTTTAACTTCCAATATTTCGTAAGTTTTGCTCATGTCAGCATCTAATGATTCACCGCTACTAGTTACTTCAGCAAAAGCCAATCGCTCAGCAACATTAAGAGAATCTTGGAAAAAGGAAACTACTTTTTGAGTGACACTAATAAGGAAGGGGGAAACTCTAAAAATTTTCGCCTTTTTTTCACTAAATTTTTCACATAAAGATATAACTTCATTTGAATCCCATGCTTTGGGACCCACCAATGGCAATGATGTTCTGTGAGTTTTTGGATTATTTACTGCTGATACAACAATTTTCGCCATATCTTGTGTATTCATGTAAGCAATTTTAGTTGGAGTCCCACTCATCCACACTGCTTGACTATCCAAGATTGGGATTGCGAATTGACCAATAACTCCTTGCATAAAAGCTGCACATTTGAAGATTGTGTAGTCTAAATCAGATTTTTCAAGAAGTTTTTCAGTGCAAAATTTAATGTCCATTAAAGGAACATTTCTAAACTTTTCTGTTAAGAGGATAGAAAGGAATATTACCCTTTTTACGTTTAAAGATTCGCAAGCATTGAATAAGTTAAGTTTTCCATCCCAATCAATTTCATAAATACTTTTAGGATCATCTGGCCTACTAGTCGCTGCATCAATAACTACTTCAATATCTTGTAATGCATATTCGATATCAGAAGAATTTAATAAATTACCTTTTGTTAGCTCACAACCCCATTCTTGTAGAAAGGAAGCTTTTCTTGGATTTCTTACAAAGCATCTTACTTCATGTCCGTCTTCTATAGCTTGCTTTGCTATTTGTCTACCAAGTGTCCCTGTTGCTCCTACTAAAAGAATCTTCATACTTAAGATTTACTTAACTTTAAGACCATAACTCAAATTGTGATGTATCCGTGAGAATCAGTCTCCCTGAAACTTTAATAACAAAGCACCACCAACTAATCCTATTGGTATCAGTATCCAAAAAACTGCTGCAATACTAAAAATTTCTTTAGCCATAGTAAAATTGAATGATTACTATAATTTACATTCAAAATACATTTATTTGTTAAAAATGTAGATAATTCAAATATCTTGAAAATTTTTTTGAATAAATGAATAATTATTTTAAAAAAAATATAAACATTCCTAATTACTGGAATTGGAATGGTTTTAAAATTTGTTGGAGTGTTACAGGAGAAGAAAATGAGATTCCAATTATCTTTCTCCATGGATTTGGCGCTAGTCGAAAACATTGGAGAAATAATTTAGAGTATTTTGCGAAAAGGAATTGCGCTTCATACTCTTTAGATCTAATAGGATTTGGAGATTCAGATCAACCTGGGATTAGACAAATTGGAAAACTAGATAATGAGATTTGGTCTAATCAAGTGAAAGACTTTATTGCACAGGTCATAAGACCAAAGAATTCTGGGAAAGTAATTCTTATTGGCAATTCCCTTGGATCTCTAGTTGCTTTAACATGTGCAGTTACATTAGAGGATCAGATTGCAAAAGTTATTGCATCCCCGCTGCCAGATCAAATTCAAGAAAATAAAAAGTCGAAAACAAAAAAATTATCATTTAAGAAGAAATTTCAAGATAAATTCATAAGAATATTTTTTATGTTTTTTCCTTTGGAGATTATTTTATTTTTAATAATCAAATTAGGTGTTATAAAACTGGGGCTAAATTCTGCCTATTTCAAAAAAGATAATGTTGATCGCGAACTAATAGATTTGGTGACAAAACCAGTTTTAAGGAAAACTTCAGCTAGATCATTACGAGCAATGTGTATTGGGATGTCTTCAAGAGATGAAAAATTTCAAGCCTCTTACCTTTTGAGAAAACTCAGCGCCTCAAGAAAAGTTCCCTTTTTATTGATTTGGGGAGAAAAAGATAATTTCATACCTTTGTTTGTTGGTAAAAAGATTGCAAATTTCCATAGATGGGTAAAATTAAAAATAGTATCCAATTCAGGGCATTGTATCCATGATGAAGATCCTTCAGTATTCAATAGAATCTCTTATGAATGGATTAGAGATTTAAAAACCTTTTAAAATATGAAACATACATTATCAGTTCTTGTAGAAGATGAATCTGGAGCCTTGAGTAGAATCTCAGGTCTCTTTGCTAGAAGGGGCTTCAACATAGACAGCCTTGCAGTAGGGCCTGCAGAATCTAAAGGGATTTCAAGGTTAACAATGGTAGTAGAGGGTGATGATGAAACTCTTCAGCAAATGACTAAGCAACTTAATAAGTTATTTAATGTTCTGGGAGTTGTAGATTTTACTAATCTCGCAGCTGTTGAGAGGGAATTGATGTTACTAAAAGTTTCATCTAAAGAAGATACTAGGAGTAATATCCTTGATATTGTCCAGATTTTCCGTGCAAAAGTTGTTGATGTATCAGATATGGCCTTAACTCTTGAGGTAGTTGGAGATCCTGGGAAGTTAGTTGCTCTTGAGAAATTACTCGAACCATACGGTATCCTTGAAATAGCGAGGACAGGAAAGGTAGCTCTTAAACGCTCTTCAGGAGTTAATACAGAAATGTTGAAAATAAACAAATATTCTCTAGAAATTTAATTAGATATTTGGACTGCCTTGATATAGTCTTCTTTATTAATTTTTTCGAGAACTTCTAATCCTTTAATAATCTTTCCAAAAATCGAATACCTTCCATCTAGTTCTGGGATCTTACTAGTTACAAAAAAGAACTCAGTAGATGAAGACTTATTCTTACCGCTCTTAACCATAGCAATTGATCCACTGTCAAAAGTATTAACTAAATTTTCAGTTTCATTAGGATTTTTTATTTGATAGTTATATCTTGGTTTTATTTCTTCTTTGAATTTTATTTCTAAAGGTATTGCGTGACTTGTTTTATTTACTTTTTCTTTTCGTTCAATATAAAATTTATTTTCTGGATTAACACCACCATGAATAAACCTTATTTGGGGAAAATTTATGATTTTATAAAATTTTTGATTTGCGTAAATATTTTTTTCTATGTTTTCCAGAAAGTTTGATACTGTGACAGGATTATCTTTACCAAATAATTTAACCTCAAAATCACCTTTTGTAGTTTTAAAAATTACTACTTTATTAATCTGAGGACAACTAAATTTAAGTTTTTGGCAGTAATAATTTGAATCAATCTTATTTTTATAACTACAAGCTTGAACCAAAAATAAAACCTGTATAAAAGATAATGTTTTTAAAAAATATTTTTTTTTTATTTTAGGCCCTCCAAATTAACATCTAAAAATTTAGCTAGACGAGCTCCTTCTTCTTCAACTTGAAGAAGTGGTTTAAGTTCACCTGCTCCGCTTAAAGGGAGAGGTTTTTTTCTACCTTTTAAAACTAAAGCAATTCTTCTTCTAGGATTAAATCCCTCACTTATATCCAATTTAACCGATTTAATTTCATCGAAATTTAATTTAACTTCAATATCTTTGAATAATCCTTTTCTCTTTATTTCTACAGATTTTGATGATTTATCAAAATAATTACTTCCAGAACCAAAGTTTATGTAAACCAAATACCATAAGTAAAAATTTAATAAATTAGCTATTACTCCATATGCTCCCATTATTATTCCTTGAGGGATAAACAATAAACTTGAAGGATTTCCTAAAGGTAATAAATCCCTTCCTGAATAGCTAGATATAGAGGCCAAAAGGAAACCAATACCTCCTATCGTTAGCATTCCTCCAATAATGTAATTTGAAATTTTTCTTGATCCGCCAATTTTTTGTTCGATTTTATCGAAAGACGTGAGGTCTGAGTTCATTTTTATCTTTTTATAGAGCCTAATTCAGATAATTTAACAAACTAAAGGAGTATTCTTACCTAATTTTTAATAAAAAAGTCAGGAAAGCTTTACAAGCCATTTCAGATATACAAATATTTCCCCACATTACTCTTAATCTTTGTTAAAGTCACTGCGTATCCCGAAGCTAAAAACGATTTCTCATGACGATCGCAGTTGGTAGCGCCCCACAAAGAGGATGGTTTGATATCCTCGATGATTGGTTGAAGCGCGACCGCTTTGTATTTATTGGTTGGTCCGGACTACTTCTACTTCCTTGTGCATATCTTGCTATAGGAGGTTGGTTTGTCGGAACAACATTTGTTACCTCTTGGTACACACACGGAGTTGCAAGTTCATACCTTGAAGGTTGCAACTTTTTAACAGCAGCTGTAAGCACCCCTGGTGATGCCATGGGACACAGTCTTCTATTTTTATGGGGTCCTGAAGCCCAAGGTAGTTTCGTAAGATGGCTACAACTTGGTGGGCTTTGGAACTTCGTTGCATTACATGGAGTATTTGGCCTTATTGGCTTTATGCTTCGTCAGTTTGAAATTGCTGGCCTTGTAGGTATTAGACCTTACAACGCACTAGCTTTCTCAGCAGTAATTGCAGTATTTACAAGTATCTTCCTTATTTACCCTTTAGGGCAGCATAGTTGGTTCTTCGCACCTTCTTTCGGTGTTGCAGCAATCTTCCGTTACATCCTGTTCATTCAAGGTTTCCATAATATTACTTTAAACCCATTCCACATGATGGGAGTTGCTGGAATCCTTGGTGGTGCTCTACTTTGCGCTATCCATGGAGCTACAGTACAAAATACTTTGTATGAAGATACAAGCATTTATACAGATGGTAAAGTTCAAAGTTCTACATTTAGAGCTTTCGATCCAACTCAAGAAGAAGAGACCTATTCAATGATCACAGCGAATAGATTCTGGAGTCAAATCTTTGGTATTGCTTTCTCAAACAAGCGTTTCTTACATTTCTTGATGCTATTTGTACCTGTTATGGGTATGTGGACATCTTCAATCGGTATTGTAGGTTTAGCACTAAATTTAAGAGCTTATGATTTTGTAAGCCAAGAAATACGTGCAGCAGAAGATCCAGAATTTGAAACTTTCTATACAAAAAATATACTTTTGAACGAAGGTATGCGAGCATGGATGTCTTCTGTGGATCAACCACACGAAAACTTTGTATTCCCTGAGGAGGTTCTTCCACGTGGAAACGCCCTTTAATAACTTATTAAGAGCTCCAAACCAAAGTATTGAGGAAACTGGTTATGCCTGGTATGTAGGCAACGCTAGATTAATCAATTTATCTGGACGTTTATTAGGAGCTCACATTGCTCACTCAGGACTAATAGTCTTTTGGGCTGGAGCAATGATGCTCTTTGAGGTTAATCATTTTACTTTTGATAAACCAATGTGGGAGCAAGGTTTAATCTGTATGCCACACGTCGCAATGTTTGGTTATGGGATAGGCCCTGGTGGTGAAGTTACTGATATCATGCCTTTCTTCCAAGCAGGTGTGGTACACTTGATAGCTTCTGCTGTTCTTGGTTTTGGTGGTATTTACCATTCATTAGCAGGTCCAGAAAAACTTGAAGAAGATTTTCCATTTTTCTCTACTGATTGGAGAGATAAAAATCAAATGACAAATATCCTTGGATATCATTTGATTGTTCTTGGTGTAGGTGCATTAGCATGGTCAGTTAACTGGTGTTTTATTGGCGGTGCATATGACACATGGGCACCTGGTGGTGGAGAAGTCAGACTTGTAAATCCAACTTTAGATCCAAGAGTTATTCTTGGTTATCTATTTAGATCTCCATGGGGAGGAGCTGGTTCAATAATCGGTGTTAACTCCATTGAGGATATTGTTGGCGGACATGTTTATGTGGGTATTACTGCAATTATTGGAGGAATATTCCATATCTTTACTAAGCCTTTTGGATGGGCAAGAAGAGCATTCATCTGGAATGGTGAGGGACTATTAAGTTACGCACTTGGTGGAATTTGTGTAGCAAGTTTTATTGCTTCAACATTCATCTGGTTTAACAACACTGCTTACCCTTCAGAGTTTTATGGTCCAACTAATGCTGAAGCTTCACAGGCTCAAAGCTTTACTTTCCTAGTGAGAGATCAAAGAATTGGAGCTAACGTAGGTTCAACAATGGGACCAACAGGTCTAGGTAAGTATCTCATGAGATCTCCTACTGGTGAAATTATATTTGGTGGTGAAACAATGAGATTTTGGGATTTCAGAGGGCCATGGTTAGAGCCTTTAAGAGGACCTAACGGATTGAGCCTTGAGAAAATCCAAAATGATATTCAGCCTTGGCAGGTAAGAAGAGCGGCTGAATATATGACCCATGCTCCTAACGCTTCTATCAACTCTGTTGGTGGAATCATTACAGAGCCTAATGCTGTTAATTTCGTTAACTTAAGACAATGGTTAGCTGCAGCTCAATTCTTCCTAGGATGGTTTACATTCATCGGTCACCTTTGGCATGCTGGACGTGCTAGAGCAGCCGCTGCAGGTTTCGAAAAAGGAATCGACAGAAAGAGTGAACCAGCTCTAGAATTGCCTGATTTAGATTAATTTTCTATCTCATCTAAAAAAGCCCTATCAAAAAAGATAGATAGGGTTTTTTTTTGCTCAATTTTATTATCTATATAAATTTTCTCTGAGCCATGGCAGACTTAAACCCATTACATTACTGAAACAACCCTCTATTTTTTCTATATATTTACCACCTATACCTTCCAAGGCAAATCCTCCGGCACAATATAAAGGTTCATTTGTGTCTACATAACTCTTAATTTCCCAATCTTCCAAATTAGAAAAATAAACTCTTGAACTTACTGTTTTTTTTCTTATTTCAGTGATTTGAAAAATTTTGGAAATTGAATCAAAACTCCCAATTATTAGAGTATGACCAGTATGTAAAAATCCAAATTCTCCAGACATTTTTTTCCATCTAATAAATGCCTCCTCTTTACTAGATGGTTTTCCATAAGCTTCTCCTTTAAATTCAAAAATTGAATCGCAACCAAGTATTTCCAAAGGACCATAATTAAATTCTTCGGGCAATGATATGTTTTGAATATTTGCAGATAAACTATTAGCCTTTTGAAAAGATAATTCCAAAGCTAAATTAAATATATTCTTTTCTTGAATAGTAGTTTCATCAAAGTTACTTGATATTTGGATAAATTCGATTTGACAATTTTCTAGTAATTTCTTTCTAGATTGAGAAGCAGAGGCTAGAATTAACACAAATTTTTTACCAAATTATAATTCAATTTAATAATTAATAAATTTTAAAATTAATATAAATCACTAATGGAGTTAGAAGCAAAATTACATGAAAGAAAAAAACCAATAATGGTCCTAGGCACTTCCAGTGGAGCAGGAAAATCATTAACGGTTACCGCTATTTGTAGGATTCTTAAAAATTTAGGAGAAGAACCAATACCTTTTAAAGGACAAAATATGAGTAACAACGCTTGGGTTGATTGGGAAGGTGGAGAGATGGCATATTCACAGGCACTTCAAGCTTTTGCTTGTGGTATTAATCCCTCAGCAGAGATGAATCCCATTTTATTAAAACCACAAGGAAACTCAATAAGCGAAGTTATTCACCTAGGTAAAAGCATAGGGACCACAACCGCACAAAATTACTATAAAGATTGGTTTATTTCAGGCTGGGAAGTAATTAAAAAAAGTTTAAAGTCTATTTACGAAAGGAATCCAAATTGCCGTTTGATTATCGAAGGGGCTGGAAGTCCGGTAGAGATGAATTTAATTCATAGAGATCTGACTAATTTAAGAGTTGCTAAATATTTAAATGCAAATTGCATATTAGTTACTGATATTGAAAGGGGAGGCGTATTTGCACAAATAATTGGTACTCTGCAATTAATGAAGCCAGAAGAAAAGAAGCTTATTAAGGGAATTATTATAAATAGATTCAGAGGAGACCTTTCATTATTTGAAGATGGGAAGAAATGGATAGAGAATAAGACTCAAATCCCTGTTATTGGAATTATTCCATGGTTAAATGATTCATTTCCACCAGAGGATTCTTTAGATTTAATAGAAAAAAAATCACTTCCTAAAAATCCTGAAATCAATGTAGGAATTATAAAATTACCATCTATTAGTAATTTCTCAGATTTTGATCCACTAGAGAATGAAGAAACAATATTAATTGAATGGATTAGAAAATCACAAAACCTAAGTAAGTATGACTGCATTATTCTGCCGGGCAGTAAACAAACGATTAAAGATCAAATATTTCTAGAAAATTCTGGCTTATCTCAGGATATAAGGGACTATTCAAATAACAAAGGAAATATTATTGGAATATGTGGAGGTTTACAAATGTTAGGGACTACACTTAAAGATCCTTATTTTAAAGAAGGTTCCAAAAACTATTCTGAACAAAAAATTAAAGGTATTGGATTACTACCATTAAAAACGACTTTCTTTAAAAAAAAATTAACACGTCAAATCAAATCTAAATCTATATGGCCATGTCAATCAGAAATTAATGGATTTGAAATTCATAATGGTCAAACTGTTTTAGATGAAATCCAAAGTTCATTAAAGATTAATCCTATTTTTAAAGATTTAGATCTTGGATGGTACAAAGAAAATAATAAAGGGGGAACTATTGCTGGAACATACGTTCATGGAATCTTTGAAAATGACAGTTGGAGAGTGCATTATATTAATTTAATAAGGAAGAGTAAAAATCTACCAATATTAAATAAAAAATCAATATCTTATAAAGATAAGAGACAATCCATTATTGATAATCTTGCGAAAGAATTCCACAAACATTTAAATCTCAAATCATTTTTAAGTTGAAAGAAACAAAAAATATAAAAGTAATATGGCCAAACAATAAAGAAACATTTGTTTCAGATGGTGACGACTGGTTTTCTTCTGCTGAAAAGGCAGGTTTTAAAATCCCTACAGGCTGTCTCACAGGAAGTTGTGGAGCCTGTGAAATAGATGTAAATGGTGAAACAGTTAGGGCTTGTATAAGTAAAATTAAAAATAATAAAAAATGTATGTTACGGGTTTCTTTAACCACAGACCCGTTTTGGTAGGAATGAATTTTTTGTTTCTCTTAGAGATAAAATTTAATTTGATTCCAATTCTAAATTTCCTTTTTTGAAGAAGTTTTTCAAAATTACATTTACTTTAAGATTCCACATTTTCCCTGCGGCCAACTCAAAGGTTGATAGTTTATTTTGGGGTTCCAAAACGCCAAACCAGACTAACATCAAAGGTATTGGCATCAAGATTCCCTTCTTTAGAAATAACTTTTCCAATGCCAGTTTGAAGGCTGAAATCGTCATTTAAATTGTACTCCAAACCGATACTTGGTTTGTACAATAAGGCGCTACCACTATCGACACCTCCTCCCCCTCCAGCTCCGATAAGCATTTCGCCATAGAGTTGCCAATTCTCCAAGCTCGGACCAAGAATACCTAATCCCCAGTGTCCCTCTGAATAGCCACCCGCTCCTCCTTCATACGCACTTAATCCTTGTCCTGTAAGATACCACCAATCTCCTACCATCCAATCGATTTTACCGCCCAAAAGTTGCATATCGCGTGAATAGCCGTCCTTACGTTGCGCATCAAAATACCATTGGTGCGCCGGGCGAAAACGCCATTTATTAGTTTGTATAAAGTTTGTTTCCTTTAAGGGTGCTCCTTTTTGATCCTGAGCAAAGGTTTGCATTACATATGCCAAATTGAAGCCGACATATGGGGTATCAAAATTTCCATCTGGAGCAGTGAGATAGCCGCCGTCGATAATCATATTTAGATCAGGAGAAAGTTGATATTCCATCCCTAAATTCGCTCGAGCAACAAATCCTCCACCGGTTTCGACCGCTCCGCCACCAGCACCCCCAATGGTTAGAGCGGGGAGCAAAGCGAGACGATCGTCTTTCGTCAGCGGGAAGCGATAGCCCATTCCTCCCAAAAGTTCCGCATACCCGCCTACGCCACCCTCCACAGCACCGGCGGTTTCAAAGGTAGCAAACCAATTTTCATCAAGAAAGTAAGAATAATCTACGCCGACCAATCCAAAAGAATCATCAAACGATCCACCGGAGGTTGTTTTGCTGTCGCTGGACGGATAATAGGCGCGAACGCGAGCCGCCAGGTGAGATCGATGGCGGCTCACATTGCTCAAGTCGGCTCCAAAGTAATCGGCCTTAGTTAGTCCATCATTTCCCCAACTGAATGTGGGTGAAGTGAAAGGAATATCTAGTGAAAGAGCTATTGCATCGCTGGAAATATCTCCATTTGGGAAATCTACATAGGAATAATTTAGCCCCAATGAGCTCCAGCTAAAGTCATATTTGAGACCGATATGAGGCCGGATCATTAATCCACCTCCTTGCGCTGCGGCACCGCCGCCACCTGCACCCACATAGCCTCCGGCGTCGAGAATCCAGTTATTTGTTAAATAATGTTCCACTCCGATGGTGTAGCCACCAGTAAAGAATCCCCCACGACGTCCCGTCGCAGCACCGTAAAGAGTTATACCGCCGTAAAGCCAAGAGTTAAAACTATCGTAAGCTCCTACACTGTACAAACCCATGAATTCGCCGTCATCTGGCATATCAATTTCCTCATAGGAAAAACGCAACGTTCGATTGCGCCAAATAGAAGGTTCCCTTATGGCGGATTTTGTCTCAGAAAATTGATTTATTGAAAAACCTTTTTTATTTTCATTTTTAAAATAATTTTCATCCCCTTTGTAGGATTTCCAGATAATCTTTTTCAACGGTTTAGGTCTATTTTCATCCACCATTTCCCATTCAACAGTTTTTATTCCAGATGAACTCTTTTTTAGTTTTTCGGCAAAAACATCAAGAGAATTTAATAATTGACTAAATAAAAATATATAAAAAATCAACTTCATATGAAACTTCTTAGATTTACTAATCTTTTCAAATTATACTTAAATAAGACAAGAATTATCAATCTATATTTCAATCTAAGTTTTCCCAAAAATATAACTCTCTAGGAATTAACTGGTATTTTAAATATTTTATATTTTCACCGATATCTTGAAAAACATTTTTCTACACAAAAAGTTAGATAAACTTTTTATTTAGTTAATTATGCTCAAGGTAGTTTTAACTATACATTCCAAATAATTAAATAAAGAAAAATATAATAAAACACAGAACCTAAAAATGTGTTTAATAAAATAAACTTTTTTTTTATTTTTGAAGAGGCGATAATATAACTTCCTAAAACATGTGGCAAAATAGGAAAAGATCTTATGATAAGTATATAAGAAGATCTAAAAGTAAGATTTTCAAATAATTTTAAAAAAAAATTATTTTCTAGTTTTTTAGAAAAAAATATACCTCTTGAATATTTAAAATTAATTTTTCTTAAAATAAGTACTTGAATTACACTTAAAACAGTTAAAGCAGGAGAAAAAAATATAATGTAATTTAAACCAAAAAGCTTTATTAGCATAAAGTCAAAAATAATTGATAAAGGCAAACCTAAAAATACAGAAATTAAGTTTAAAACTATCAAATATTTATATTGAATATTATTTAGTAAGTATTCAAGATCATAGTTGTATCTAAATATTAGTGCTAAAAGATAAACTACTAAATAGGTTAAAAAGACTTTAAAAACAATTGATTTAAAATTAAGATCTTTTTTAAACATATAAGTTCAACCATTTAAAATAATTATCAAAAAAGTTATCTAAAAAATCACCTCTAATTTAACACTAGTCAAAAAATAAAGTATATATATATTTTTCTTGAAAATGTTAATTAAGAAATCTTAGAATAAGTTTTCTTTCTTTATGCAACACAATTTAATTAATCAAATTAGAAGGTAAAATTACACCTTAATTTCATTATGGCGATTAAAGAACCATATTTGAAGAATCTATAAAGATGGAATAAATTATCCAAATCCTCCACCACATTTTTGATATTTATAATGAAACAGAGAAAAAGTAGGAAATTAAATTATGCTGATGAATTTCAAAAAAAAAAAGACCTCTGATAATAGAGGTCTTTATTGGGTTTACTAAATCAAGTGTTTCCTTGTTTCCACGTATTTAGTAAACCACTCCTTCACACAATAACAACTTAAGCCATATTTATTTTTTTCGTGGAAGGGCGAATGGAATGTTACTTAACTGTCACATGTGCCAATTGATTATTGCAATAAATTTGTCATTAAAAACACCCTGATTTAGTGAGAAGGATTTTTATACATGGGAAATTAGTATGTGAGGAGTATCTGGCAGTTACAATTTAATGGCAAAAGCAATCAAATATCTAAAGTATTAATTACTAATTCTTTTCCCAAAATAGATAAAGATTTGAAAACTAGTTTTTAGTATCTACTATTGCAGTACTTATTGAAATCAACTTCCATCCTGCAGAATTACTTTTTTAATAATTACTGCAATTTCGTTTTCTTGCTTTTGAGTATTTGTATTTCCAACTGCGTAATATATATCAATATCATTTTTAACTTTTGCGTTTATTTGGTGACGCTTTATTCAGAGTTAATATTACTCAATCTTTCATCGTTAATAGGAAAGATTCGATAGGGTGGTTGAAATTTAGGTTTTTATGGTACTACCTTCACCCCAAATCGCGATTGGATTACTGCTTATAAGTATTGGAATAGTAGTTACTTTTGATATCAAAATTGATCTTTTAAAAGGTAAAGAGTAATAGACAAAACTTAGCTATATTAGAAAAATATCTATATTGATTCGATCAAATAATAATTAATCCTAATTAGATTAAGAATAAAAAACACCCTGTAATAAATCCACTTAAATGACCTAGTAAACTTATCCCTGGCAAAAAAGAGAAACTCAAACCTATGAGGCATATTATCTTTGACATTCTTTGAACTTCATAATTGGACTTAAAACCTATTTCTTTTCCTAAAAAATATTTCTTTCCATAAAGGGAAGTTAATAGTAAGAATCCAAATAAAGCATAAATTATTCCACTAAATCCTAAAGAGGCATAATTCGGATAGATATTAAAATACGATAAAATCTTTTCGTAAGCCCAGATAATAAAAAAATTTAAAAAAGAACAAATAAAAACAAATTTAAAATAAAAAAATCTGCTTTTAATTCCAAGTCTCATCAAAAAATATCTAGTGATGATTATTCCACCGAGATTACTTAATAAATGGTTTAAATCTGCATGAGTTACGATTGATGTGAAAACTCTATAAGGTTGATCACTAATTAATCTTGGTACAAAATAAAAATATTTTTTATCAATAACTCCAATTAAATCTGTAAAAATAAAAACTGAGATTAAAAGAAATCCAGTTACAATATATTGCCAATCATATTTTGATATTGAGTTATTAAAAGGCATTTTTTAGTTTGAGATTAAAAAATTTCTTTTTAAATAAAGGGAAATACTTTAACAAAAGTCTTTATTAATATCTTAGATGTTTCTAGTTTGTCCAGTGATGTCCTTATTTGTCCAGATAAAAACCAAATATTTGTAAAAAACCCTGACACAACCCTGACACAAATAATTTTTTTTAAAAATTAAATTCATAAAAAATTACCCATCATATTCGTCTGATAAATGCAAATTTTTAGAATTTACTTTATTCTAAAGAAAATTAATTGATCAATTTAAATATTTATATGTCTATTGAGAAACTAAATTTGCTAGGTATCTTCAATAGAAATCAACTTTCAAAGGGAGACTTAAGGTTTTGGTGGTGCAAACAATCTAACCAAATAATATTATCTGACATATCAAAACAACTAAAAAAAGAACGTTTAATTGTAATTAAAAATATTTATGATGAATTAAAAGAGTATGATCTACAAACTCTCAAAAATTATTTTCCAAAAATAAAAAATCAAAATAAAAAAAGAGAGACTTTTCTTCAATCTCAGAGAAGAAAACTTTCAGTACAAACAAAGAACAAAAGCATTCCAAAATCTAAAACGTTTAGGGAAGAATTGAATGACTATTTGGATAAATTGGAAGAGGACCCCTTTATACGATTTTTTGACGGTTAAACAACGGTTTCAGAAGAATCAAATGTTCTGGTCGATAGATAAAAATCAGTTGAAAGTCCATTAAAATTTAACCATAATTTTCGTCTAATAAATACAAATTTCTAGGTTTCACTTTTTGAATAAAAACCCCTGATACATAACTGTCAAAAGTAATTTTTTTTTAAGAATTAAATTCATCAAAAATTAGAAGTATATAATTCATTTAATTCAGATTTTATTTAATAAATTAACAAATTTTTCAAAATCTTATAAATTAATGACTTGTACTTCTACTTATAAGAAAAAAGGAATGCAACTTTATTTTGAAAATAAGTATTTAGAAGCGATTAAAAAATTTAATAAAGTGATAGAACGCGAACCTGAGGATTCTGATAGTTGGTTTTTTAGAGGTTGTTCTAAATATGGCTTAACACAAAATGAAGAAGCGATAAAAGATTTTGATCAGGCAATAAAACTTGATCCTAAACAATTTAGGCATTGGAGTGGAAGAGGTTATTGTAATTTTTATTTAAAACAGTACGAGGATGCAATTAAAGACTTTAATAAAGCAATTGAACTTGATCCTAAGTATTCTGGTTGTTGGAATTTAAGAGGGCAAAGCAAATATTTTTTAGATCAAGATGAAGAAGCAATTAAAGACTTTAATAAAGCAATTGAACTTGATCCTGAAAACGATATAAGTTGGGATTTTAGAGGTACTTGTAAATATTATTTAGATCAATATGAAGAAGCGATAAAAGATTTAGATATAGCAATAGAACTTAATCCTGAAAATTCTAATAGTTGGGATTTTAGAGGTACTTGTAAATATTTTTTAAAGCAATATCAAGAAGCAATAAAAGATTTAAATATAGCAATAGAACTTAATCCTGAAAAATATGACAGTTGGGATTTTAGAGGTAGGTGTAAACCTTTTTTAGAGCAATATCAAGAAGCAATTAAAGACTTTAATAAATCAATAGAACTTAATCCTGAAAACTATTACAGTTGGCATTTTAGAGGTGGTTGTAAATATTCTTTAAAGCAATATCAAGAAGCAATTAAAGACTTTACTAAAGCAATAAAACTTGATCCTAAGGAATCTAAAAGTTGGTATTTTAGAGGTAGATGTAAATATTCTTTAAAGCAATATCAAGAAGCAATTAAAGACTTTAATAAAGCAATAAAACTTGTTCCTGAGGATTCTAATGCTTGGGAATCTCGAGGATTTGTTTATCTCGCTGAATTAAAGTATGCACTCGCAGAGAAGGATTTTAAGAAAGTATATGAAATAGATGGAGACAAAGCAAATTTTAATCACAACTTAGGAGAAATTTTCTATAGAAAAAAAAATTATTACTATGCAATAAAGCATTATTTAGAGGCACTTAAGATAGACCCCAAAAATTTTTCCATTTATGCGAATATGAGTTTCGCCAAACTTGAATTAGGTAACTTTGTAGATTCTCATGATGACTTAAAAAAATCCGAAGAATTATTTAAGAAAAAAAATGATAAGGAATTCTTTTTGAACTTTAATAATGAAGAAATAAACAAAGTTATTAAAATATATGAATTAAACAATGACTTAAAAGCAGTTGAAAAAATACTTGGATTCTTGACAAAAAAAAATAAAGACAATAAAAATCAGTTATCACTGGGAATCCTACAATTTAAAAAAGGTGATTTCTATAATGCAATATCTAATCTTCTTGAAGTCTATGAAGTGGATAACAAAAATAAAGAATGTATTCTTTATCTTGGGAAAGCAAAATTGGCATTAAAAGACTACAAGAATGCTTTAGTTGATTTCAAAAATTACAGATTATTAGAAAAAAATGAAGAAGTTGAGGAATTAATAAAAACTTGTGAGGAAAATTTAACTTAAATAAGCAGGATAATATTATCGAGATAACGTTGTCCAAAACTTAGTGAAATTAAAAAAAAAACTGACACATCTATAAATTCACCCTGACACAACCCTGACACCATCAGATTATTTGTGATATGGTTTGGGTGTGTTTGACTAAACAAAACACTGATTTTTCTCTGTGACACCAGTCATTCTGGACAATTTGACTATCCCTGACTACGTTCTGTCTGTATAAATTCACGGAGAGGGTGGAATTCACTTTCAACATACATAGGCAGGTACTGGACTATTTAGGACTTATTTTTGAGTAATTAAGGGTATATCCACCAACACATCCACCAACACCAAAAACTTGCCGATATTGGACGATACAGTACTCAAATTAAAAAAAGGTGGAATTCTACTAAATCTCTAATTAATATAGATTTAAATTTTTAAATCCTTGGCAAAAGATTTTCGTAATATTGAATATCATATGAGTCCAGATGGCGATGGGAATGGAGTCAGATATTATGCCTGCTCAAAATTGAATACAAAACAGAAAGAGTTGATATTTAATAAAAATAAAGGTGCTATTGTTCAAATTAGATGGGAGGTAAATCTAGGCAAGGATATTAAAAACCTTAGTGAAACTTTTAACTTCACGCCTCAATTTGGACAGTTTGTTGAATATCAGAATTTATTTGATTACTTAAATGATGTATGTCGCAAAGAAAAAAAAATGAATATGAAAATTATCGACTTACAAGTTGCTTGGCAGAAAGAATTTTTGTTCAAAATAAACCCTTCGACTTTAGAACTGGGACCTTTATGGATAAGCGACTTAGAACAAAAAACAACGAACTATATATGGGATCACAATGAATGGAGGGAAGTTTAAAACTTTGTGAATAATAAAGTTATACCCTTACGCAAGGGGCGACAAAAAATAAAAAATTATGAGTTTATTTGTGAGATTTTAAATTCTTTTTTACCTTTGGAGAGAAAAGTCCTCATTTTATATTTAGGTTTATTTGGGAATAGGTATCATGATGATTTTGAAACGGGTAGATTACTGAATGAATCCAAGGATGATATTCAAAAAGCGAGGGAAACTGGACTTAAAAAATTAAGAAAAAAAATTAATTTGATATCGCATTCATAAACTTTTCTTTAAAAGTTTTGCATTGAGAATATTAATTATTTTTTTCTAAGTTCCACTTATCAAATAGTAGTTTCATTTCTTTTTCGTAATATCTCACTTCTTTAGCGAATTGGAGGTTACGAATAATAATCCATAAAGGAAAGCGAAAAGTTCCCGCGATAAAAACAATAAAGAATTCTGTAAATGATGGTCTTTTAGGTAACTGTAAACCTTTCGATTTTGCCCAGTTTATACACTGTTCAAGTTGTTTATCACTTGCCGATAATTGTCTTTTGCAAATCCAATACGCGCAAAAATAGAAGAATAAGAAAAAGAGAATATAAAATTTCATAATATAGTTTGAGGATTGAATTTAAATATTTTCTATATATCGAGAATTATTTTCCTTCGCATAGATTCATATTCTTCATCATTAATTATGTTTCTTTTATGTAAGTCTTTAATTTTATTAAGTCTTAATTCAACATCCCTTCCGTTACTCTTCCCAAATGTATAAGAAAGATATCCAATGATTAATATAAAAGCAATTATGTAGTAAATCATAAGAATTTGTTTTCCATAATAATATTATTCACTATATACCTTTTTTTTATTGGCATTGTTCTTTAAAAAATTTAGAAGCATCTTGATCTCCTAATTTTGATGCTTTTTCCCAATTTTCACATGCTCCTTTGAGATCTCCTAGTCTTTTTTTTGCATCTCCAATTCCTCTATATCCCTGCGGAGCGTTTGGTGAAAGTTCTATAACCTTATAAAAGTCATTTACTCCTTCTTGCATTAATTCCAACTTTATATTTAGTCTGCCACGATTGTTGTAAGACTGAACAAGTTCTGGATCGATTTGAATCGCTCTTGTATAATCCTTAATTGCTCCTTCAAAATCTTCCATTTTTGCTTTTAATAAACCTCTATTATTGAACGCTTTTACATATGTTGGACATGTTTGGATAGCATTATCATAATCAGATAACGCTTCTTGATTAGCGCCTAATTTTTTCTTTACATCAGCACGATTACAATACAAATCAGATTCCATTTTTTTTACTGCATCTAAAGAATATGAAATATTGCGTTTTCCTTTTAATTGCATTAAATTCCATATCCCTTTATCAAAATCCTTAATTGCTCCTTCAAAATCTTCCATTTTTGCTTTTAAAAAACCACGATGATTAAATACATATGCAACTATTTCAGTATCAGCAACTTCTATTGACTTATCAAAATCTTTAATTGCTCCTTCAAAATCATTTGCTGCTTGTTTTGCTTTACCTCGAGCACAATAAACAGTAAATATTTCCCAAGATTCTCCATATGGTTTTATTTTGCATCTTCTAATCGCTTTATTTAAATCTTCGATTGCACCAATATGATCGCCTAGTGATGTTTTTAATTCTGCTGAGTATGTGTATACTTCTTGTTCATTTGAATTGAGGTCTATTGCTTTTGAATATGATTTACTTGCTTCTTTAAATGCTCCTAGGTGAGATTGAGCAACGCCGCATAAATGAAATAAATTTGAATTATTTGGATTTACTTTGATACCTTCTTTGCAAATATTTATAGCGCCCTTAAAATCATTTAGAGAAGTTTTAGCGTTTGCGATACGAGCATAGATATAATCCACGGGATTAAGTGAAAATGCTTTTTCGTAATAAATCAACGCTTCACTAAACTTTCCAACATCCATTTTTTCATCACCTTTAATAATATAAGTATTTTCATTCCTTATTAAAGAGGGACCAAATAGTGCCCATAAGATAATTATTGGGAAAAGAATTTGTAAGAAATTTAGTAAGTTTTCCTCAATATTTATATTTCCTAGAAAATTTTCGTTTATTAAATAAACTATTACTGATCCAAGGATTGAAAGAATTATAAAAGTAAAACGATAATTCTTCTTTATCCAAGTTGCTAATTTTGAATAAAAATATTTTAAAACAGGTGTCATTTATATTTTTATTTATGGTAATTACTTATCTCAATGTTATTAATATAAATTCTAAATATTTTCTGCTGCTTAAAGAAACTTAATTTGCATTCTTTTCTATGTTTGCTTATATAAGTTTCCATCGAAAATTTAGGATGAGTAATTCAAAAGAAAAACAATTAAAACTCAAAGGCATTCGTATAAGAAGGGATTCTGAGGATATGAAAAATTTAGCGAGTATAATGCCCACTACTTATGAAAATATAGAAAAAAGTTCGTATGGCAAATATTCAACAGGTGTACCTGTAAGTTTTCATGATTTAGATGCAATGACACAAGGTCTTCAAAGAGGTTCATTAGTTGTTGTAGCGGGCAGACCTTCAATGGGTAAAACTTCTTTTGCTATGAATCTTGCAAAAAATGTTGCCAAAACAAATAAACTACCAGTTTGTTATTTCAGTTTGGAACAAAGTAAAGAGCAATTAAGTTATAGATTTCTTTCTATGGAACTTGGTATCGAATCAGGGAGATTGAGAACTGGAAGATTACAACAAGATGAATGGGGTCTACTTGGTTCTGAGATAGAAGACATCGGAGAAGTACCTGTATTTGTTTGTGATAAAGGTTCTATCAAAGTCAAAGAGATGTTTTCAAAATGTAGGAAGATTAAAAACAAGCAAGGACTAGGAAAACTTGGATTAGTGGTAGTCGATTACATACAAATGATGGATGGTCCAAATAAAGAGTCTAGAGATAAAGAGTTATCTAAAATTGTCCTTGATCTTAAAGAAATGGCAAAAGCACTAGATGTACCTGTAGTGCTTATGTCTCAACTTTCTAGAGATATTGAAAAGAGAGAAAACTGTCGTCCAATGTTATGTGATTTAAGAGAAACACAAGGTTTAGAAGCACATGCAGATGTAGTAATTATGCTTTATAGAGATGAGTTTTATCATCCAGAAACTGAAGAACGAGGCATAGCAGAATTAATAGTCACCAAACACAGGAATGGTCCGGTTGGAACAGTTAAGTTGCTTTTTGAACCGCAATACACAAGATATAGAAATCTTGCTGCTTAACTAGACTTTAATTATGAATGAACCTAAAACTATTTCTGAACTCATGACACTTGGAATGGAAGAGTGTAAAAAAGGAAATTACAATAGTGCAATCATTTATTTAAATAAGGCAATAGAAATAGATCCTAATGATTGCAGATTTTATATAAGTCGCGGGACTATTAAAGCAAAAGAAAATCATGAAGATGCGATTGAAGATTATACAGAGGCAATAGAAATTGACCCTAATAATGTTTTTGCTTATCGATTGCGTGCAGATTCAAAGTGTAAATTAGGAGATTATCTAGGAGCAATTGATGACTACACAAAGGCAATAGAAATATTTCCTAATAAACCTAATAAATCATATTTATATAATTATCGTGCAAGTGCAAAGCGTAAATCAGGGGATAATAAAGGTGCTGATCAGGATGATATCAAAGCAGATAAACTAAAAAGTATGGAGAGTAAGTATGAATCAATGGAATGATAAGTCTTGGCAGAAAGATTTCTTAAACATGAAGTCACACACTCCTTCTGATGCAAAACTCTTAATGGGAGGTGTAAAAGGATTAAAAGATGCTTGGCGTTTAGGCGTTCTGCATGTTGAATACGAAAGACTGAAGAAAATACAGGAGGAACAGCAACAGCAATGAAAGAAAAAATAAACTGGCAAAAAGAATTAATAGAAAGCGGAAAATTCAATGATAAATTTTCAAAGAATTTATTAGAAAATGGTGCAAAGAACTTTATGCAAGGAATCTATCTTGGATACATGTATTCCAGATGGAGAAAGATCAGAGGATTGGATAAAGATGACCCCATAGAAAACAAAGGTCAAATGCAATCATCTTTTAAAGACTTTGAGAAGAAAATCAAATAAAGATGATACCTACTTACCTCCAGAAGATTCTGAACAACTTCAGTATTTACAAGCGATCTTGAGGAATCCACCAACACATAATTCGTAAATTAAATATCCACCAACACATTAAAAAATATCCACCAACACATCCACCAACACATTCAGGCATAAACTGGTAGATATTGGACTATATAGGACAAGCAACTTCTTTAAAAACCGATTTTGACTACATTATTGCCCACATAGGACTTTACAGGAAGATAATTAAACGGAGAGGGTGGGATTCGAACCCACGAATAGTTTCCTATTAAACGATTTCGAGTCGTTCGCTTTCGACCACTCAGCCACCTCTCCAACTGTTTATAAGTATGCATAATATAAAGAAAAACTATTAACTATACAATTATCTTAATTTTTAATTCCACCCTGCTTCTTTCATAAATTTAATTGCCAGAGAATTTTTTTCTCCAAGTTCTTCTATTGTGACACTATCAGGTAAAAATTCCCCAAAGTTCTTTACTATTTCATTCTGATTAACTTCCTTCAAAGGATGTTCAAAAGTTGGTGCTGCTAAACCTTTACTTCCTTCAGGAGATGCTAAGAATTCAAGCAACTTAATCGCTTCACTTTTATTTGTTGCATATTTGGCAACACCTCCTGCACTAATATTTACGTGAGCAGGATTAGGTGTAAGAACCTTTGTTTTTTTCGCATATAAAGCATCTCTTCTTCCATTAACACCCGCTAACATTCTTGCTACATAATAATGATTAACAATTCCTACTCCACATTTTTTCTTAGAAACCGCTCTAATTATTGAAATATCCCCTGGGAAAAAGGGTTGGGAAACATTTGAAATCATTCCACTTAACCAAGCTTTAGTTTCTGATTCACCTTTGTTAATTATTTGGTTGGCAACGAGAGATTGATTATATGGACTCTTTCTATTTCTTAAACATACTTTCCCTTTTAAAGAGATATCGGCTAAATCAGTATAATCATTGATCTTGCTAACATCTACAACTTTTGGATTGGCTATAATTACTCTTACTCTTCTAGTTAATGCATACCATTCCTTATTTGGATCTTTCAAACCAACTGGAACATCATTTTCTAAATCAGAAGATACTATTGGTTGAAGTAATCCTGCTTTTGCTGCATTAGTAATTCTTGCAGCGTCCACAAGCAAAATTAAATCTGCTTGAGAATTTTTCCCTTCTCGTTTCAATCTTTCAATTAAAGATATTCCTGCTGCTTCTATTAGCCTAACTTTAATTCCTGTTTCTTCTGAAAATGTTTTATAAATACTTCTATCAGTATTGTAATGTCTACCGGAATAAACTTTGACTTCTTTTTCTGTTGAATTAACAGGTATATTAACGTTTAGCAAAAATGAACATGTAAACACTGAAAAAATTAATTTTTTTAGTTTTTGCACTTTTTCAAATTAGTATCTATGGTTACTTTATACCTATAAAAACAGTTCAAACTTTAAAAGCGAACTTCTATACATCTAGTTGTATCATTTTTTATATTTCATATGAATTATTTAATCCAGCAGTTACTTAACGCTGAAGAAATAAATTTAATAAAAAAAGAATTAGAGAAATGTAGTCAACAAGATTGGGAAGATGGGAAAAAAACTGCCGGTAGTCACGCCTCAAATGTAAAAAATAATTTGCAACTAAATAGAAATACTGAAGTATCAAAACAAAACGCACAATTAGTTAATAAAAAGATACTTTCTAGTCAATTAATAAAGAGTTTTTCTTTACCAAAAAGATTACATGGATTAATGTTTACAAAATCTTCAAATAATATGCATTATGGGAGACATATCGATAATCCATACATGTCATCTGGCAGATCAGATTTATCTTTTACACTTTCATTGACGAATAAAGATTTTTATCAAGGTGGAGAATTAATTATTGAAACAATGAATACAGAAGAGAAATTCAAATTAAATGCTGGAGAGATAATTTTATATCCAAGTTCTTACTTGCATGCAGTGAATGAAGTAAATAATGGTGAAAGATTAGTATGCGTGGGCTGGATAGAAAGCTATGTTAAATCAACTGAAAAAAGGGAATATTTATTTGATTTAGACGCAGGTGCCAGAAGTTTACTTGCAAAGCATGGCAGATCTGACGAACTTGATCTTATTTTTAAATCTTATTCAAATCTTTTAAGAGTTATGGGGGATTAACAAGAATCATTTTATACAACGAAAAGAATCTAAGTCCAAAGTTAGTTAATATATGATCAAAAAGATTCAACTAATGCCGAAAAAAAGTTCTATTTCAATTTTCATTGCAGCTACAAGCGCACTCGCTATTTCCACAGCAAATACCAATTCCGTTAAAGCAGATGAAAAAGACTTAGGAGGACTTAAAGAATGGAACACTGATATGGCTTTAGATGCTGATTTTATATTGGATAAAGATGCCCAAAAAATAGCTGATGAGGCTGCAAAATCAAGTGCTTGTATTCCTATTGGAGAAGGTGAGAACTGCTGGTAAATAATTAAAAGAAAAAAACGCCCTAAAGTAAGGGCGTTTTTTAATGAACTAAATTAAATTAAAATTTAAATGTAGTTTCTAGAACTGCTCCGAAGATATCAGCACCAACTGTTCCATTCCTATCAGTACCCCCAAATACTGCTGGAGTTACTGTTATAGAATCGTTAGGCTTAAAAGCGTAATAAATTTCATAAGCAAATGGATCTACAGTTTCACTTTCGTTAGTTGTAGGCTGACCAAACGCTAAACCTATTTTGTCGTCTGCTTGTAACATGTCTTGCCAATTTAAACCAACAAAATATGCAGTTGAATTAGATGTGCTTGATGGAGCTCCATCGTATTCTGTTGTATCGAAACCAACTGAAATTGAAGGTGTTGCAGTACCTGTATTATCAGGCCTCCACCAACCTCTCAAACCTACAGATGAGAAATTACCGTTACCACCAGCCCCATGATCAGCAGTGTGATAATAAGTATCACTCCAACCATTAGATTTGATATTAAGTAAGGCTGATAGAGAATAATTTGGCTTTGTATAACCAACCTGTGTAGCCCAACTAGTCTTTGTTTCGTCAGTTAATAATCCAGTATTATAATAAGCTTCTGGATCGCCTTTCTTTTGTGATGTTGTTGATTTAGTACCTATGTTTGAACTAATGGCGAAACCATTATCAGCCTTATAAGCCCAACCAGCTCCTGTATCCGTGCTTGCACCGTAAGCCTCTCCATTACCACCAAGAGTAAACTGTTTAGTTACTGGTTTGTAAATAGAAGGCGTGGTTCCATGCATGTAATAGTTTTCAATTTTTGGTCCTATCCATACAGTATTGCTATCTCCGACTGGGAATTCGTACCAAATTTTATCTACCTTAAGAGCATCACTATTAGCTTTATTAGAACTTAAGTATGTTCCATAGGTTTTTGAGTTTGCCCAATCAGAACCATTACCTGTTTTGATTCTTACGTAAAGATTATCGTCACCAGAGAAACTAGTATTAAGATTCATCGTGTAACTGTACCAAGCCATTGCGGCTTCTGATGCAGTTTCTGAAGCTAGAGAATAATCTACGGCACCTAAAGTGAAAGTAGCCTTTCCGTCCATTGATGTAGTTTGAGAGAATGCTCCAGCTTCAAATTCATTCTGCTGAGCTTCTAGACCATCAACACGACCTTTTAGAATTGCTAGGTCTTCACTAATTTCGTTAGAAAAAGTTTTATTATCGAATCTTTGAACTTTTGAACTACTACGCGAATAGCTATTCATCTCTTCAAGATTCACTGTATCAGATGCTTGAGCTGCTAAAGGAGAAATTAAACCTATAGCAGTACTGGCAACCAACAATTTTTGGAAGAGTTTCATTTTACCTCACACTAAAATAACCCAATAAAATTGGGTAACTATACTGTATCGAGCGTAACAGAAAAGGAAAGAAATATAAGTTTCAAAATGTTGTGACTTTTTATACAATTATTTTTTTTCGTATCTAGAAATTTGTGTGTATTAATTCTTTATCAATGGAAAGTTAAGGGATTCTCTTTCATCTATCCATGATGATGCAACTTCTCTTGCTAACTTTCTAATCTTTTCAATATATTGGGCACGATCTGTAACTGAAATAACACCTCTAGCATCAAGAAGATTAAATGTATGACTACATTTCAGAACAAAATCAAGGGCAGGATAAGTTAATTTCTTTTCGATTAAATTATTTGCCTCAGCTTGATAAATTACAAATAATTTTCTGAGATTGTCAGCATTAGATTCAGCAAAATTATAAGAGCATTGACTTTTTTCAAATTGAAGCCAAATATCGCTGTATTTCAAATCTTTGTTCCAATTTAAGTCCCAGATACTTTCTTTGTCCTGCAAAAACATTGCAATCCTCTCTAATCCATAAGTGATTTCAATTGGGATTGGATTACAATCTATACCACCGCATTGTTGGAAATAAGTAAATTGAGTAACTTCCATTCCGTCTAACCAAACTTCCCAACCTACACCCCAGGCTCCAAGTGTTGGAGACTCCCAATTATCTTCCACAAATCTTATGTCATGATTTCTAGGTTTAATTCCAAGAGATTCTAGAGATGTCAAATATTTTTCCTGGATTCCTTCTGGTGAAGGTTTAATTATTACTTGATATTGAAAGTAATGTTGTGCCCTATTTGGATTATCCCCAAAACGCCCATCTGTAGGCCTTCTACATGGCTCCGCATATGCTACACTCCAAGGCTCTGGTCCAATAGCCCTTAAAAAAGTATGCGGATTCATTGTTCCAGCGCCCTTCTCGGTATCATAAGGTTGCATAATCAAACAACCTTCTTCTGACCAAAAATTACTTAAGTTTTGAATTATATCCTGAAAAAACATTAAACTAAAGTCTAAAGTAGTGAAAAAATTATAAATGCCATTAGATATATTAACAAAGCCTTAAAGTAAAAAATATTTTAAAATCCAAGTTCTCAAAAAAAAATCATCTGATAAAAAACTTTAGATCCTTGATAAAATAAAAGAAAAAATGAATTATGTAAAAAAATCCAATGGAAGTGGTCCAAAAGTATTGGATTCTTCAGAATTTTCATCATACTGACAAGTTATTAAAATTCCCTCTCCAAGACCATTTTCGGGTCTAACAAATACATTACTGGTTTTTTGATTAGCTTTTAAAAAAACACCTCCATCAGCATGAAGGTGGCCTAGATCCTTAAATTTAATTGAGGAATATTTGTTAGAAATTGATTGTAATGCTTCAATAGCTTTATAATCACTAGGCGCCATTATCCCTATTGTTATCCAATCGGCATTAAAAATATTTGCTTCTAGTTCCTCTAAAAGTTTTTTTTCTTGCCTATTACTTAATTGAGGTGCAGTTCTAAGATTATTTAAATCGACTAATTTTTCTATTGCCATTAGTTTATATATAAAAAATTCTTACCCAAATGTTCTTCCATTCCAAGCCCACAATGTAGCAGGCACATCCTCAAAAGAAATATAAATCCTATCCATTGGGATCCCCATTTTCTCATATATAAAATCTGATATTGGCTTTACCATTTCTGAAGGATTTAGAGAACCTATTGATTTGATTTCTAAAAAGCAAGAAGGGGTTTCACCATCAAAATAAATTTGGCAATTATCATCCATTTTCGACATAACAAATCTTTTTGGTTTTTTAGTTAAAGATGAAATAAGAATTGAAATTTCTTCAAGTAATTTACCTTTATCGTTTACTTTTGCTGAAGTCGAAAAATTAATATAGGGCATCTCTATGCAGCAAGAAAATCTTTCTTAGAATCATTTTCTAGATAAACAGTTTTATTTCTTAAATTTCTTTTTGATGAAAGATATGCCATATCATATGAACTTATTCCGTTTTTATAAGGATTGAAAAGAGCATTTTTAGATCTCTGTTTTTTGCTCCTTTTGGATTCAATCATAATTATTAAATCATTAATTATTAATTTAACTTTTTTTGAGTATATGTCTAGTTTTTTTGAGAATTTTTAATTTATTTAATGAATATAAATTACCAATACGCAATTATAATTTCTTTTCAGTAGATTTTACTTTGTAGATTTTAAATTAGTTGTTTTGGAAGTTTTAAATAATTATCAAAGGGAAAAACCTGATGAAAGTAATGATGAAGAATTTTATTCTGATCCAAAATTTGTTTATCATCTAGATGCAAACTTCAGAAAAAATCTATCAGATTTATATGAAAGAGAAATTGATAATTATTCAACTGTCCTTGATTTAATGGCCAGTTGGGATAGTTATTTACCTGTTGGTAAAAAATATAAAAAAGTTATTGGACATGGTTTAAATAAACAAGAACTTGAAAAAAACAAAGTATTTGATTCTTATTGGATACAAAATTTTAATTTAAGTCAACAAATTCCTCTAGATGAAGAAAGTATTGATTATTGCTTGATGGTTGCAGCATGGCAATATTTACAATATCCCGAAAATTTAACCAAAGAGATTGCAAAAATTTTGAATAAAAATGGCAAAATTATTATTGCTTTTTCAAACAGAGCATTTTGGCATAAAGCTCCCAAAATATGGACTTCATCTACGGAAGAAGAGAGGGTCAAATATGTAAGAAAGGTATTAATCTCAAACGGATTTAATGAACCAAGAATTATCAAAAAGTTTACTGAACCAGCACTTAATATCTTTAATTTTTTCAATAAAGATCCATTTTATTGTTTAATCGCGACCAAAGAGTAAATTATTCGTTCCATTGCATTAAACTACAACTCTATAAAAAAGTTATCAACTATTTTCATAGCCATACTTTTAAATTTTTACTAATATTGGGTAGTCAAAATTAAACAAATGGGTTCTAAAAGAGAAAAATATCCCGAAAAATGTCCTTGGGATCTTGGCCCAAATCAACATTTAGCTAAAGAAGAGAACTGGACTTTAAGATTAGGAGAAGCAAATGTATGCTTTAGTAAAAATAAATTAGATAATAATTATTTTCATGTAATTAGTAATGAAAATGAAGAGCAAATTCTAGCTTTTAGAGCAAGACTCCTATATCAAAAACTACTTGATAAGGGGTTTAGATTGGTTGAATAAAAAACCTAATTTAATAAGCATAGATCCTCGAAAACAAACTTTTGTATTTCTTCTTCTTGATTTTGATTTAAGTATTTTATTGTCCTCGAATTTAATATCCAATAATTATCTTTACCCATATTGAGAAATTCATCCTCGTATTCCAACTTTTGTGAATTTGTCTTAAGTGTATTTGGATCAATTTGTTGACTACTGTATTTTTTACTAAGGAAACCTATTCCTGTATCAAAAAATTCTTCAACAAAAATTTCAATTATAGTTCCATGAATTTTTCTATAGACCATATTAATACAGTTATTTTTAACCCTATATTTATCACCTTGATTCTTACCTGAAACACTCATTTCAATCCCACATTCAGAATTTTTTAGTAAATTAAAATTATTTTCTGAGTGCACTGATTCAAATTCTCTCTTTACCCTATGTATACACACTTCAAATAACTGAGAGGCAATACTTTTAACAACTTTTTCATCATCTATTTTTTGAATTTTTGGCTTAAAGTCTTTACCTAATATGAAGTTACCTTTGTATAGATTATTATTAGTTAAAAAAATACATTTACCTTGGTAACCATGAAAATCATTCTTCCACGTGTACCGGTTTTCATAAGCCTCTCTGAAAATATTCTTACAATTAATTTCTTTTAAATTATCCATAAATTTTTTGAAAAACGTGATGTAATCATACAAAAAAAACCTCTCTATTGGAGGAGAGGTTTTTTTAATTAGATTAAACTAGTTTTGAGTAATTTTTGTATTTTCAATATTATCAAAGGCTTGACCAATTTTCTTAAAGTCAAATCCCATTGCTCTTAGTGCGTGCCAAAGATGACCTTGTAAGAAAAAGAAACCCAAATAAAAATGAGTATTAGCAAGCCAAGCCCTTGAACTATATGCTCCTGAACCTAAATCTACTGTATCAGTAAAATAAGGAGCAAATTCAAATTGAAGCTTTAAGGGTTCTCCATATAGATCAACTGGATATATGGTTGTATTTGAAGCACACCAAAAAGCAGCAACAAAAGCCATATAAGAAACACCAACAACCGAGTATGACAAAATTGCCTCGGCTCCAAGTAATCCTTTGCCTTTAAATTCTGTATATTCTCCAAATTGTTTAGTACAAATATGGAAAACTCCTCCAATGATTTCGAGGAAAGCTAGGAAAGCATGCCCTCCCATAACATCTTCCAGACTATCTATTTTTAAAAAATCAAATTGATGATTCCAGATAGCGGCAATATCTAAATTGTAAATTACTTGTCTTGTAGATCCTATGGCTGGGTCATAAATTCCATGAATACGAGCCCATTCAACAAACATAATAGATCCAAGCCCAAGAAATATTAAATGATGACCAAGAATAAAAGTTAATTTATCTGGGTCATCCCATTCGAAGTCAAATTTTTGTGGCTTACTATTTTCTGGATAGTCTCCAAGATCACCTGCAAATTTATTGGAATGTAATAGTCCCCCAGCACCTAGTACTGCTGAGAAAATTAGATGTAAAGTGCAAATTACAACAATTCCATATGGTTCTGTAATAACACCATTTTCAATGCCACCAATTCCAATACCCGCTAGGTGAGGCAAAACAATTGCTTTCTGTGCACCCATTGGGATACTGGCGTCGTAACGAGCTAATTCAAATAATCCAAAAGCTCCTGCCCAGAACATCATTAGGCCTGCATGAGCAGCATGAGCAGCTATGAATTTACCTGAACGGCCAACAACACCAGAATTCCCTGCGTACCAGTCATAGGTGACATCAGATTTTCCGTAAGTTTGTAACACTTGATTTAAGTAAACAGCAAATTGAGCTTATTGCTTATCAGCATTGTTTTTACATGTTCTTTACAGATTTAATTACTTATGTAAAAAAAACATATTGTGAAAGAACAAATGTTACAAATTGGGGAATTAATATCTGAAAAAGCTTACGCCAATGAAGGAATTTCACCCTTAAGCTGAGAAGCCCATGTTTCAAGACGTGAATCGGTCAAATCGGATTCACTATCCTCATCAAGAGGTAATCCACAAAAGCGTTCTCCAATCACACTTTTAGACTCATCAAATGTATAAGAAGATTTATCTACATAACCGACCATTTCAGCACCTGCTTTTGAGAAGTAGCTATGAAGTTCTTCCATTGCATCACAATAGTTTTCTGTGTAAGTAGAAGAATCTCCTAAACCAAAAATTGCAACCTTTTTCCCTGATAAACTTAGTTCACCAATATCCTCTAAGATTGAATCCCATGCAGTTCCCGATCTTTCTTCATCGGCACCAGTATTCCAGGTAGGTATCCCACAGATAATTCCATCAAGACCTTCAAATTCGGAAAGATCATCCACATCAGATACATCTTTAGGTGCTTCTGCTGAAGAGATAAAATTGTGAAGACGATCAGCTACGTCTTCAGTTTTTCCAGTTGTAGTTGCGTAATAAATTCCTACAGTCATAACTTCAAAATGTTTACATTAAAATAATAAAATCTAAAAACATTAAATTGATTTCTTTGAAAACTTTTTCATGTAAAATTTTATACTAATCAAGGTAAGAAAAATTTTTTGAGAATTATTTATAAAACATTTAAAAACATCGTGACTAAAAAATTACAAAATGATATCAAAAATCTTGTTGAAGAGTTCAACTTCAATGGTCATAAAAAATTCAAATTAATTGTTTTATTTGGTTTATTAGGAGATTTTGATAGCTTTGAATATGCAATTAATTTGAAAAGTTTTATCGATAATAATAAAGAAAAAAATTTAGATATTTTTGCAATTGCTATAGGGAACCAAAATGGCAAAGAAAAATTTTGTAACTTTACTGGCTTTCATAAGGAAAATTTAATAGTTGTTTCTAATAACCAAATCCATAATAATCTTAAAGTTTCAAAAGGATTAGATATTGGTTTAGGAGGTTGGATCAATATGTTTTTGATGTTAACTGGAATAAATTCTTTTAAAACAATCAAAGAAGTTATAAGAGGTTATATCGGAGACCGCAAAGCAAAACAAATCTATTCCGAATTCGACAAAATTAAAGTTTTAAAATTTCTAAACTTTTCGGGTAATTCATTTAAACAGGTTTTCGGGGATGGTTATTTGAGACCATTTGAATTGGCAACATTTAGGCTAAATAATATGAATGAAATAATTCAAAATTGGAGTGATTATATAATTAATGAAGAATTCCTCCCTCAAAGAGGGGCTTCTTTTATGTTGAACAATAAAAATCAAATTATTTATAAATTTTTTTCAAATGATGTGCTCGGATATTCCTCAAACATGAGAGATCCCTTGGGATTTTTGACTGACTTAATTAAAGAATAGTTTTTAAAATATTTTTATGAATGTAGATATATTTGGTTATTTTGCAGCAATTTTAACAACAGCGGCCTTTCTACCTCAATTGATAAAAACTTTAAAAACAAAAAAGGCTGATGATGTTTCTTTGACAACATTAATAATGTTTATTATAGGTGTTTTGTCTTGGATTATTTACGGCTATAAAATTTCTTCTGCACCAATATTGATAGCAAATTTAATTACCCTAGTCCTAAATCTATTGATATTAATCTTTAAAATATATTTTTCAAAAAAAACTAAAATAAATAAAACATATTTTTTTTAAAAGTTATAAATTTTAGATTTATTACTTTAATCTTGACTAAGATAGAACAAAAATTTGCTGATCTTGAAAACTTCAAAATGCTGGGTTTGGTTTAAAGGAAGCCTTAACAATGGTGGATATTGGAAAGAGGGTTTTACTTGTACTTTTGATGAGAAACCAGGAGTTCTCATAGAAAGTCCTGCTTACGTAAATTGTCGGGTGCCTACATGGAGAGTTTTGACTAAAGAACCAGAAAATTTCTATAAATCTCCTATTATCCCTGACAAAGCAATCTGGAAAATAATCTAAATTCTCAATGAATAATAAAAAGCTCTTTACTGCACAATGGCAAGTTAATATTGCTTTAATAAATATTTAATTAATACCATCTACTCTCTTTTCATAAATATAATCCCATTTTTAATCTTTGGTTTTCTTCTGGGGAAAAAGAATCCGAAGATTTCAAAATATATTGCAAGACCTCTAATAAGATTTGGCATTCCATTAAGTGTAATGGGCCTTCTGTTAAAGGAAGGTATAGATATAAACCTTATTAAAAGCGCTTTTTTAGCATTCTCAATAATTGGATTTTTAATATCTTTAATAAATATAATCCCAATATTTAAAAAGAGACTTCCAAATTACACATTGCAGCTGGCAGGCCTAATAGGTAATACATCATTTCTTGGAATACCCATTGCGATAGCTCTTCTACCTTCAACAACTATAAATTTCACTATAGGATTTGATTTGGGAACAACACTTTTCGCTTGGATATTTGGACCTTTTTTTCTTCAAGAAAAATCCAAAAACAAGAACATCCCAAACATCAAAGGATTATTAAATGCATTGATAAATAGTCCTGCATCAAGAGGGATTATTGGCGTACTTCTTGCATATCTTTTGCAAATAGATGAAATTTTAGGCAATTACCTTTGGATTCCTGCGAGAATAGTTATTGCTTTAGCAATAATAGTTGTTGGAACAAGACTTGGAATAATCACAAATCAAAAGGGGAGGATTTTAGATCTAAATGATGAAATTAAATTTTCAATTTTGTTAAAGTTATTTATACTTCCTCTTATTATTTTTTTTGTATGTAAATTATTAAATTTTAACTTCTATCAATCATCAGCAGTAATTCTTCAGGCAGGAACCCCAACGGCAATATCCACAATATTAATGGCAGAGGCTTATGGTGTGAAACAAAAAATCTCTTCAAAAATTCTTTTTACTACAACTTTAATTTCAATAATTACAATTCCTCTATTAAAGATGTTTATGAATTTTTTTATTTAATCAACCTGAGGAGGAAAGCTTATACCGACGCATGATTAATGAATTTTGTAAAGTTTATATCCTGATAACTAAATAATGTCTTAAGATTTAGGTTATGAAGTCAGCAAACCCTGAAAATGAATATATCCCTTTAGATCTTAGGATTTCTGTGAGAAGGGATACTCTACGGCTTATCTCAGAGATGGCTGAAGATATGGGGATAAGCATTAATGAAGTGTTTAGTTTTTTAGCCGAAGATTCTGTAATTGATCTCGAGTTAATAGAAGATTTGAAAAATATCGATATCCCCAACAAGTGCAGCCTTGATGATCTAAAAAATGCTCTTCTTAAAAAAAGACTTTGTTAAAAATTTTCAACTTTTCTATTTTTCCAATCAGATTTGTAACCACTATTCACTAGAAATTTTGAATATTTATTTAAATCACTTTTTTGAATTCGCCATAAATTATAAATCCCAAATTTTCCCAATTTTTGATGATTAATGTTTGACCATTGCTCATGGCGAGCAGAGTATTCATCTATCACGACCAATAGAGATTTGTATTCATAATCGGGTTGATCCTCATAATTTTCTCTCCTATCAGTATTTAGCCTGTCTGACAGATTAATTAATCCCTCTTCAGAGTTTGGTTCATAAAAAACTATTTGCCTAGAATAATAATTTAATGACGGTTTTCTTATCCCGATCATTGCTAAAGTTTCCCTTCCTTCACGAATTTCTACAATTAATTCTGAGATATTCCTTAAAGGTAATTGTCTTGAGGTATCTGCTAATTTTCTGATTGGTGACATCAAAAAAGATTGTCCAATTAAAAGTGAAACTTGAAGATAAAAAAGGATTTTTCTAGATTTTGCAAAAAATAAAATTATTGCAAAAAGTGTGAATGAAGAGAAGAATAATTTGGCTTTAAAAATAATACCAGAGCTTATTAGTTCAGATGCAAGATTAGGCATTTCAGGATCATTTATTAAACTTAACCAATTATTTGAGAAAAAGAATGCCATTGAAACACCAAATAAAATTAAAATATTTAAAGTCCATAAATACAGATAACTTTTACTTAAACTTTTTAGGTTTATAAAGCTGTTACTAATTAAGATTGCCCCTGCTGGAATTGCTGGCAACCAATAGCTTGGCAGTTTAGTAGCAGAAAGGCTAAAGAAAATTAAAACTGATATTAACCAACATAGAGAAAAGGTATAGAGGCTCTCAGTGATATTGCAACTTTCTTTTGAACTTTTCAAGAAATCCTTAAAGGCTTTGTATATCCCGTGGAACAAAAAAGGTGTGTATGGTAATGAAGCCAATATCATTATGTAAATGAAGAACCAGAACGGTTCTGCATGATTGTTTACAACTGATGTATATCTTTGAAAATTATGGTAACCAAAAAAATTGTCCCAAAAAGGCTTTCCCTCTTTTATGAGTTCCAATATGTACCATGGAACACTTATAAGTGTTGTTATTAAAAAACCTTTCTTAGGATTTATCTTACCGAGCAACGTTTTCCAATTCTTCTGACTAATCAAGAAAGAAGTAATAGTAAACAATACCAAAACAAATGCAACAGGTCCTTTAGTTAAAATTGCAAACCCTAAAAATACCCACGCTGAAATGCATTGATCATTATTTTCACTTGCCATTCTTCTCCAAAACAAAAGCAGACTAATCCCTAAGGTTCCAGTTAAAAGGGCATCACTCACGGCAGTTCTACTCCAAATAATTATTAGTGGAGACAAAGCAAAGCCTAATGATGCAACTATTGGAGTGAGGAATTGCCGATCACCCTTCTGTGGCCAACAAAACAATGTATCTCCAATAATCAACATTAAAAATAATGATCCCAAAGCGGAAGGGAGCCTTGCTGAGAGCGTCCCGAAACTATCCCAAATCTCGTTTTTCGGTAATGAGTAAAAAAAACCCATTAGCCAATAAATTAATGGAGGCTTATCAAAGCGGAAAATTCCGTTGACTTTTGGAGTTAACCAGTCACCAGATTCACTCATCCCCCTTGCCGCGGCAGCAAATAAGGGAGGAGTTTCATCCACAAGTCCTGTATTTCCTAAACCTAAAAAAAATATGATTATCCCAGAAATTAAAATTATTATTGAGTTAAAAAGCCTTTTTTTTGAGTTCAGAAAAATCATTTAAAATATTTCTTTTATTTATATTCCATGATTACCTTATTAAGCCAGTTCACAACCTTGTTAGCAAATATATCCACCGAGGCATTTTTTTCTGCCCATTCTCTACAATTCTTACGCTTTATTTTTTTAATAATCTCTACATAGGAAAGCATATTTTTTTTATCATCAGGATCAACAAGATACCCAGTTAAGCCATGCTGAATAATTTCACTCGGCCCTCCCCTCCTATAAGCTATGACTGGGACTCCACAGGCTAATGCTTCAACAACTACGTTACCATATGCCTCATTCCATTTCGGCGTGTTGAGCAACACCCTACATTTTCCAAGTTCTTTTTGTAATTCATTTGTTGATACAAAACCCATCCAATCTATAGTTCCTTTAGGAAAAGATTTCTCTATCTTAGAGGCATAGGTCTCATCTTCTTTAACTCCCCAAACTTTTAATTTTGGAGAGCTCTGGATGCTTGCAGCTTCTTTAGCTATGGCATTAGGAACAATTTTAATTAGATTCACTTGTACTAAAAGTGATCCAGTTGCAGTTACAGGTTGGCATATGGTTATAGGAAGTTTGCCCCTAATTATTAAGCACTGCTTACAATCAAGTTACAAAATAATCCCAGATTGGTCTCTAGTTAATTGGGGACTTATGTCATTTGCAAGTATTTTTGGAGGAGCAATAGCCTATGGATTGTTTTTCTATTTTGCTAATAATAAAGAAATAACTGGATTTAGCACTCTTGCATTTTTAACCCCTGTATTTGCTCTTCTTAGTGGAGGTGTTTGGTTAGATGAAAGGCTTACTTTTATTCAGTGGATTGGAGTAGTGTTTGTTCTAATCTCGGTATTTTTTGTAAGCCAGAGAAAGAGTTTATGGGAAAATAAATTTTCTGATACTACTATTTAATTAGTTTCTTTTTGTAAAAAGTCTAATAATGCGAATAGTTCTGATTAGTACCCCAATAGGATTCTTGGGGAGTGGCAAAGGTGGTGGTGTTGAATTAACTTTAAATTCTCTAGTGTCAGGTTTAATTTCTTTAGGTCATTCTGTTGAGGTTATAGCTCCAAAAAATTCTAAGTTACATCAAAGTAATGTTAAAGCGAAATTACATTTTGTGGAAGGTGAAGATCAAATTAGTTGGCAGCATCAAAATTTCAATTCTACCGTTACTATCCCAGACAATTCTCTTTTAGCAGGAATGCTTGAAAAGGGATTAGATATCGCTAAACATGCAGATATATTGTTGAACATGTCATATGATTGGTTACCTATTTGGATGACTCTTAACATAGAGATACCCATTGCCCATATCATTAGTATGGGCTCTGAAAGTTCAGTAATTAGAAATTTAATTTCTAAGGTATATATTAAATATCCTTATAATTTTGCCTTCCATTCAAAAATACAAGCAAGTGATTATCCATTCATAAAAACCCCAATTATTATTGGGAATGGTTTTAAATTAGATAACTATATTTTTCAAGATTCAGAGAAAGGACCCTTAGCATGGGTTGGGAGAGTCGCGCCAGAGAAAGGTTTGGAGGATGCTGCTTATGTTGCAAATGAACTTGGC
>MWOQ01000181.1 GCA_002026145.1 Prochlorococcus sp. HOT208_60m_813L03
ATCAAATAATCCTCCTTCTGTAGCACCAAAAAAATTAAAGGCCAACATATGATTCAGTTGAAGTTAAAAAATTAAATTTAAATATTGCTAATAAGAATTAGAAGCAATATTAACTTTTAGGAAAAAGGATTCGCAAAAAGTAGTACCAAAGCCACAACTAATCCGTAAATTGTTAATGACTCCATAAAAGCGAAAGACAAAAGAAGAGTTCCTCTGATTTTACCTTCAGCTTCTGGCTGACGGGCAATACCCTCAACAGCACCTTGAGCTGCGTTACCTTGTCCAAGACCTGGGCCAATAGCACCTAGACCAACTGCTAAACCAGCAGCTACAACTGATGCAGCGGAAGTAATCGAATCCATAATTTTGAAATAAAGAGCTTAATACTTGTGATAATCTTTGTTGTCATACACGCTTGGACATCCTTTGTTTTAAGAATGGGTCTGATATTTTCAGACCTACGCGATTAGATATTTTGCCAGATTACAGACCCTTTGTAAAAGCGTCTGAATATATCAGAAAACAGCTAATGATGTTCTTCAACAGCTTCTCCAATGTAGTAGGCCGCTAAAGTTGCAAAAATCAATGCCTGAATTGCACTAGTAAATAGTCCTAGGAACATAACAGGTATTGGGAGGATTAGCGGAACTAAAAAGACTAGAACACCAACAACAAGTTCATCGGCCAAAATATTTCCAAATAGCCTGAAAGAGAGTGATAAAGGTTTCGTAAAGTCCTCTAGAATTTTGAAAGGAAGCATAATCGGAGTTGGGTGAACATAGTATTCGAAGTATCTCCAACCCTTATTGCTTAAACCAGCATAGAAATAAGAAAGTGAAACCAATAATGCCAAGGCTATAGTTGTATTGATATCTGCAGTAGGTGCTCCTAATTCTCCACTTGGTAACTTAATCAATCTCCAAGGAATTAAAGCCCCTCCCCAATTACTAACAAAGACGAATAAAAATAAAGTCCCTATAAATGGCATCCAATCTCTATAAACTTTTTCTCCTATTTGCGTCCTAGTAAGATCTCTTATGTAATCCCAGAGGAACTCAAGCAGGTTTTGAAGGCCTTTAGGATCATTTTCCATTTTTTTAGTTCCTAAAGAAATAAAAACTAATAACGCTCCTAATAAAATCCAAGATGTTAAAAAAACCTGACCATGAAGTCTGATATTTCCAATTTGCCAATAAAGATGTTGACCAACTTCTAATGCTGCAAAATTTGTTAGCAAGGAATTAAAAAACATTTGTTTTGAATAAAAAAATTTACTTAAGAACGTGAAAAATAAAGAATGAGTGAAGGCTTATAAATGAAAAAACCTATCATCGCAGGAAAAATATCCAAAGATCCTAGCTTGCTCGCAAAAATAAAGAGGCAAACTGGAACTAATAGTTGCAATTTTGATACACCTGATGATTCTTTACCAAGTTTCCCTATACTTTTGGCAAGCAAACGTAGGTAAAAAATGCCGGCAATTGCACCTATAAAAATACTAAAACCAAAAGTAAAGCCAAAAAAAATTCCAGTTATTGATGCTAATAAAATAGAAACAATAAAAGTAATTACAAAAATTGTTAATTGCAATTTTGTGTATTCATCATTTTGGGAAAGCAAATGATCTATTTGATTGGCAATGCCCGATTTACTTTCTTTGATGATCGAATTATTCAGGGATTGAGGAAATTGAACATTCTCATTAGAGGGATGCTCAAGTTTTTTTCTATTTGAGTCCACTGATGTGAACATAGTTTAAAAACCCCTCTGAATGGTTTTAAGTAAGTATATAAACCCACGGAATCTATCACGGAGAGGTGCCTTTTAGCTAGTTTTTTCTCATAAAAAATTAATTCTTAAGATTTATGATGAATCTGTAGGCCATTTTTTACTTTATTCTTCAAAAATAAAATTTATGAAAAGTCATCTTTTTAATTGCGTTAACACTTTAAAACGTTAATAAAAGACTTGGCAAAATCTCAATTAAACGTCTCAATAGTAAATATACATCTAAAAAATTGGAGATAAGTCAAGAAAAAATAAAATATAAAAGAATTTCTAAAAGAAAAAAAACCTTTAGTTCTAATTACAAAAAAAATTTCAGCAACTTAACAGAGTCTATATTTCCCTTACCTTGGGCGATATGGCCTTATGAAGCAAAAATCCTCATTGTCGTTATTGGAATTTGGTCAATATTAGGAATATGCATACTAGGATCATCAAGTTGGTGGGTGGCTAGTAGGGAAATGGGAAATTGGGCTTACTTCTTAAAAAAACAAATCATTTGGACCATTCCAGGAATTGGTTTATTTTATTTCGTACTTAATACAAATATTAGAAATCTTTTAAAGTTTTCAAGAATTATTTTTTATATTTTATTCTTTTTGATTTTCCTTACCAATCTTACTGGAATTACAGTTAATGGCTCTTCAAGATGGCTAGTGCTTGGCAATTTACGTCTGCAGCCATCTGAATTAATTAAACCTTTTCTAATTCTGGAAGCTTCTAATCTTTTCGCACATTGGAATCTAGTGAAGAATGATAAAAAATTAATTTCAATTATAACCTTTGGTTTATTAATTTTATTAATACTTAAACAGCCTAATTTAAGTACTGCATCATTAACTGGAATTCTTCTTTGGGTAATGGGTTTATGTGGCGGAGTAAAACTTAGCTCTCTTTGCTCATTTGCTTCAATAGGATTAATTACTGGATGTATCAGCATACTTAATAACGAATATCAAAAACTGAGAGTTATTTCATTTATAAATCCTTGGAAAGATCAACAAGAAAGTGGTTTTCAATTGGTTCAAAGTTTATTAGCTATAGGTTCAGGTGGTCTATTTGGCCAAGGTTTTGGGCTGTCGATACAAAAATTACAGTATCTGCCGTTCATGTATACAGATTTTATTTTTGCCATTTTTGCGGAAGAATTTGGTTTATTGGGGTGTACTTTGTTCTTAGGATTTTTAGCAGTATTCTCCTATATAAGCCTAAGAATTAGTCTTAAGTGCAGGAACAATTATACAAAATTAGTTGCTATTGGATGTAGTGTGTTGTTGACAGGTCAATCAATAATGCATATTGCTGTAGCAACAGGTTCAATGCCTACTACAGGGTTACCACTACCTTTCATAAGTTATGGTGGCAATTCACTAATAGCGTCTTTTTTTATTGCAGGGATGTTAGTTAGATGTTCATTAGAGTCAACAGGATTCATTGGTATGATTAGTACACGAAAGACTCTTAATTAGTTAGAATTTAAAGGATTAATTTCAAGCTATCGAATCATTTAATTTAGTTATTTCAGAATTATCTCAAAAGGGTAATCTGCTTATGCAGAATGGTCTTAATAGTCCTGGTCCATTTACTATATTTTTGGTTTTCAGCGCAGGACTTTTAACAAGTCTTGGGCCATGTTCATTATCATTGCTGCCAGTTACTATTGCTTATATAGGGGGAACAGAGAAAAATAAATTTAAACTTATTAGTTTTTCAGGAGGTGTAGTTTTTTCGCTCGTTGCACTGGGGGCTGCGAGTGGATTCTTAGGTAAAATATATGGGCAAATTCCATCTTATTACACTTCATTTGTTGCCCTAATAGCAATAATAATGGGTTTAAATTTATTAGGAATTCTAAAGTTTCAGTTTCCGAATGGACCTGATCTAAAAAAAATAGAGGATAAGATACCTTCCCTGATAGCGCCTTTTGCTATAGGAACTACTTTTGGACTAGCTTCTTCACCTTGCATTACTCCAGTTTTAGCAACTCTTTTAGCTTGGGTATCGCAAGCCAAAAACCCAATAATATCTATTATTTTTTTATTTTTCTTTGGGATAGGCCAAGTAACCCCATTAATAATTGCAGGAGCTACTGCAGAAAACTTAAAGCAATTTTTAGCTCTTAGAAAATTTAGTCAAATAATTCCGACTTTAAGTGGGATATTTTTAGTTTCCCTAGGTTTATTGAATTTATTTTCAAATTGGATTTAAATGATTTTTTTTAAGAATCTAATTTTCAAAATATCAAATTTAAGATTCGCCATATCGCTGATAATCTTCATTGCTGTTGCCAGTGGAATAGGTACATTTATACCTCAAGGTAGTAACAATAAATTCTATATTGATAATTTCGATAGTGCTCCTATTTTTGGATTTTTAGATGGAGAAAAAGTCTTAAAACTTCAATTGGATCATATATATACAAGCTTTTGGTTTTTATTTACATTAATTCTTCTTTGCGTTTCTCTGGCAGCTTGTAGTTTCAGGAGGCAAATTCCTTCATTAAAAGCTTCATTAAAATGGATTGAATATAATAGTGAAAAAAAATTTAGCAAACTGCAACTATCTACAAGTCATCTAATCAATCAAGATGGAGAACATTTATCAAAAGTAGATTTATTACTTAAAAAAAAAGGATGGAAAACATACAAATTTAATAGTCATATTTCTGCAAGAAAGGGGTTAATTGGAAAAATCGGTCCTTTAGTTGTACATATAGGATTAATAGTCTTACTTATAGGTTCAGCATATGGAAGTTTTACAAGTCAATCAAAAGAACAATATTTACTGCCTGGAGAAACTTTAGATCTTGTTAATGAAAGCACAAACTCAAAAGCCAAGGTGAAATTAGTCGATTTTTCTATAGAACGTGAAAGTGATGGTGTGCCCAAACAGTTTATTTCAAAATTAAATTTTTCTTCTGAAGATCTAAATTTAAATGAAATAAAAACAACCAAAGTTAATCACCCAATCAGGTTTAAAGGATTAACTATTTATCAAGCAGATTGGGCAATATCAAATGTTGTTTTAGAAATAGATAATATCCTTTATCAATTACAATTAAAGGAGATTCCAGAAATCGGTAATCAAGTTTGGGGAGTTTTAGTTGAATTAGGATCGGAGACTAAAAAAAATTTCCTTTTAACAATAGATAATGAAAATGGTCCACTTAAAATTTCGAATATAGAAAATTTTTCCGGGAATAATCTCTATATTAATGACGATCCTTTAGAAGTTAACTCTTCAAAAGTATCTCTGAAAAAAATAATCCCCAGCAGTGGATTAATAATTAAAAATGATCCGTCTATACCATTTATTTACTTTTCTTTTATCTTAATAATTTTTGGAACAATAATAAGTCTTATACCAACTAACCAATTATGGATTCTGGTAAATAAAGAATCACAAAAGTTATTTATTGGAGGCCTTAGTAATAAAAATCTAGTTGGTTTTAAAAAAGAATTTTTTAAATTATCAGAAGAAATAAAAAATTTTTAATTTCTTTTCTGCCCACTAAAAATATCTAACTGCATAGAAACATTCCCTCTGGGGTTAAATTTAGCATTTAAATGTATCCAGTAAGGTGAACCTTCATTCACTAAATCATCCATAATTCTATTCACAACCTCCTCATGTGATATTTTTATATCCCTAAAATTATTAATATAAAGCTTTAAAGACTTCAACTCATAGACTTTCAAATTAGGTTGATAAATAATATTTAGCTTTGCAAAATCTGGATAACCAGAAAAGGGGCACTTACATGTAAATTCAGGTAAATGAATAGAAATTTCATAAATTCTTTTCTTATTTGGATTATCGAAACAAATTATTTTTGATTCTTCAATAATTCTTTCACCATATAGCGGTCTTTGAGTCGAATCTTCTAATTTAGCTGTACTCATTTTTAATAGAACTTTTTTAATAAACCTATATAAAAACTATATATAAAGATAAAAATTGGCAAAAGTATCAACAAATCTAAGTATTACAATTGACTAAGTCAAAAGATATTAAATCTTATTTTTGTATCAATAATAACATTCATAATGTCCGCCGAAAGGTTTATATGTGTTTAGTTTAATGAAAAATTAATGGACATTTGTCTGATAACTATCGATAACAACTTAAATAAATCCCTTCAACCAAAAACTGCAATTGGAATGTTATGGCTTCAAACACACTTTGAGAATGATCAGTGGGAAGCGTTGTCAAATAGTACAGTAATAATTTCTGAAGAAAATTCCCAACTATTGATTGAAGACGCCAAGAATGCAGGACTTAATGTTGAATGTTTTTCTGATATTTCAATGTTGGATGTTTTCCCAAAAAACAATTAAAATAGGAATGTTCAATCTTTAATCATGAAGAAAATTGAAGCAATCATACGTCCATTTAAGCTGGAGGACGTAAAAATTGCATTAGTAAATTCCGGTATTGTTGGAATGACCGTTAGTGAAGTTAGAGGTTTTGGAAGGCAAAAAGGACAAGTTGAAAGATATAGAGGTTCCGAATTCACTGTTGAATTCCTTCAAAAACTTAAAGTAGAAGTTGTAGTAGAAGATGAAAAGGTTAATTCAGTAATAGATGCGATTGCTGAAGCAGCAAAAACTGGAGAGATAGGTGACGGAAAAATATTCATCACATCAATTGATTCAGTTGTTAGAATTAGAACTGGCGACAAAGATGAAGAAGCTCTTTAATTCAAAGAGTTTCTTTTACTAAATTTTGTATATATTCACTATTAATATTTTTATTTGATTGACTTCCTAAGGCCATCCAAGCTAGATATTCATGATTCCCAGCAGGACCTACCAGCGGAGAAGCTATCAAATTCTTTATATTCCATTGGAAATTATTAGCAGCATAGATAACAGACTCTATAGCCTCAGTATGGAATTTAGGATTGCGAACAACACCTCCTTTACTGACTTTATCTTTACCTACCTCAAATTGGGGTTTAATTAAAAATATTCCCTCAATGCAATCACCTTCTAATAAATTACCAATAGATTTAAAAACTAACTTTAATGAAATAAAAGACAAATCAGCAACAACAAAATTTGGTAATTCATTACTTCTCGATAAAAGGTCATTAGGTTTTAAATTTCGAATATTAGTTCGTTCAAAAAGTATAACTTTTGGGTTATTTCTAATTTTCCATGCAGTTTGTCCATAACCAACATCTATCCCATAAACTAACTTTGCGCCTTGTTGCAATAAGCAATCAGTAAATCCCCCAGTAGAGATTCCTGCGTCAATACATATTTTGTCTTTTACTTTAATTTCAAGTTTTTTAAATGCCTCCAATAATTTTTCGCCGCCCCTTGATACAAACATAGGCGCGGAATCAATAAAAAACTCAGATCCAATTAATACTTGTTGTCCAGGTTTATCCAATACTTTCCCATTGATATCTCTAACCTTGCCTGCAAGAATTAAACCTTGGGCTTTTTGACGAGTTTCACATAAACCTTTATTTAGAAGATAAAGATCTAATCTACTTTTTTTAATCATATATTAATCAATAACAAAGATTGAATAATGAACTTCTATAAGATTAAAATCCAAATTCTTTAATACCTTTTAATTTTAAATAAGAACTAAAAAATTACCCATGATTAACGAAGGAATATATGCAAACATTTTTATATTTAAGCTTTCTTTATTAGCCAAATAAATGTTACATAGAAAAATAATAATCATTCAAATATGTTCAATGGCAAGTACATCTTTAAAGGTATAGGGCAATAATTCGATTTTGTTATAAAGTTTAAATTGATAATAAATAAAAATTGTGATCGAGCGTTACACATTACCCGAAATGGGGAGAATCTGGACTGAAAGCGCAAAATTCCAGAGTTGGCTTAAGGTTGAAATAGCTGCATGTGAAGCAAATTTTTCCCTCGGGAAAATCCCTGAGAATGCCATGAAAGAGATACGTTCAAATGCAAAGTTTGATGAATCTAGAATTACAGAAATCGAGAAAGAAGTTAAACATGATGTCATAGCATTTCTTACAAGCGTTAATGAATTTGTAGGAGATTCAGGAAGATACATACATGTTGGTATGACCAGTAGTGATGTACTTGATACTGGCTTATCTCTTCAGTTAGTATATTCTTGCGAATTGTTATTAAAAGAAATTGAGAACCTAGAAAATGAGGTCAGATTATTAGCCAGTAAGCATAAAAATACATTAATGATTGGCAGATCTCATGCAATTCATGGGGAGCCAATTTCCTTCGGTTTTAAACTTGCTGGATGGTTAGCAGAAATAATAAGGAACAAAAAAAGATTGTTAACTCTGAAAGATTCTATAGCAATTGGACAAATAAGTGGTGCAATGGGAACTTACGCTAATACGAATCCTAAAGTAGAACAAATAACTTGTGATTTACTCGGTTTAAAACCTGATACAGCAAGTACGCAGGTTATATCGAGAGACAGACATGCAGAATATGTGCAAACTATTGCACTAGTTGGCGCTTCTTTAGATAGATTCGCAACTGAAATAAGAAATTTACAAAGAACTGATGTTTTAGAAGTTGAGGAGGGCTTTACAAAAGGGCAAAAAGGAAGTTCTGCCATGCCTCATAAAAGAAATCCTATTCGAAGTGAAAGAGTAAGTGGTTTAGCAAGAATTTTGAGGAGTTACGTTTTAACAGCACTTGAAAATGTTCCACTTTGGCACGAAAGAGATATAAGCCATAGTTCAAATGAACGTATCATGCTACCTGACGTATCAATCTGCTTGCATTTTATGCTCAGGGAAATGCAAGATATAGTAAGCAATTTAGAAGTTTATCCAAAAAATATGCTCAAAAATTTAAATATATATGGTGGTGTAATCTTTAGTCAGAAAGTTTTACTTTTGCTTGTAGAGAAGGGCTTGTCTAGAGAAAAAGCTTATAGCTTAGTACAAAAAAATGCGCATCAGGCCTGGAATACTCAGAATGGGAATTTCAAACAAAATATAGAGAGAGATAATGAAATTATGGATTTTATTGATCAAAGTGACTTAGAAGAATGTTTTAATCCTTCAATTCATCTTAATAATTTAAGTGTAATATGGGAGAAGTTAGGTATCTAGGATTACTGAAAACCTTATCTAAGTTAAACCAGTGTTTTCAGAGGAATAATGACCAAAAACTTTAGGATTGAAAAAGATAGTATGGGAACAATAAAGGTTCCCATGGAAGCTTTGTGGGGTGCTCAAACACAAAGATCGATAATAAATTTTTCTATTGGAGAAGAATTAATTCCAATTGAACTAATTTATTCACTGACCCTCATAAAAAAAGCTGCTTCAATTGCGAATTTCAATTTAGGTTTAATAGATAAAAGGAAAAAAGATTTGATTGTAGAGGCATGTACGGAAATACTTGATGGGCTTCACGATTCACAGTTTCCCTTAAAGGTTTGGCAAACAGGTAGTGGCACGCAAACAAATATGAATGTTAATGAGGTAATTTCAAATATTGCAGCTTTAAAAACCAATTCAGAGCTTGGTAGTCATCAACCAATTCATCCGAATGATGATGTAAATAAATCTCAATCAACTAATGACACTTTTCCTGCTGCTATTCAAATATCTGTTGTTAATGAAATAATCAAAAATTTAGTTCCAACTATCAGAGAACTTACTAAGGTCCTTGATAAAAAAAGTGAAGAATGGAAAGACCTTATAAAAATAGGAAGAACCCATTTTCAAGATGCAGTTCCCCTTACTTTTGGGCAAGAAATATCAGGATGGTCAGAGCAACTTAAAGATGCTGAGAATGCAATTATTATGAGTCTGAATGAATTGTATTTCTTACCTCTGGGAGGAACTGCGGTTGGTACTGGGATTAATTGTCCACAAGGATTTTGTGAAGAGTCTATAAAATCAATTTCCGATGATACTAATCTAATGTTCTATAAATCAAAAAATAATTTTTCTATCATGGCCTCACATGATCGTCTTGCTCAAGTAATGAGTCAGATAAAAATATTAGCAGGTGCATTATTTAAAATTTCAAATGATATAAAAATTCTATCTTCTGGTCCAAGATCAGGAATATATGAACTTATTATTCCTCAAAATGAACCTGGAAGTTCTATTATGCCGGGTAAAGTAAATCCAACTCAATGCGAAGCCTTATCAATGGTTTGTACTCAGATAATGGGTCTTGAATATGCAGTCTCAATGGCAAATTCTAGCGGTACTTTACAGATGAATGAATATAAGCCTCTTATTGGATTTAATATTCTCACAAGTTTAAAATTACTTAAAAATGTAATAGAAAACTTCAGAATAAAATTAGTTGATGAGATGGAACCTAATCAAAAGAGAATGAAGTTAAATTTAGAAAATTCACTAATGTTGGTTACAGCCATAGTGCCAAAAGTTGGTTATGAAAAAGCAGCTGAAATTGCAAACCTTGCCTTCAAAGAATCATTAAATTTAAAAGAGGCAACAATTAAATTAGGTTATTTAAACGAAGATGAATTTGATGAAGCAATGAATATCAATTCAATGATTTGATTAAAAAAATTTAAAAATTATTGTCAATTCTTTTTGTTGCAGGATTAATATCTTCAGAGACTTTTATAAGATCATTAGATTCAGAAACAGGAAAACGATTAATAGCTTTTAACGCTAGTTTAGCTTTGCTTTTTAATTTATTACTTACACCAATACAGTATTGCACTTGAGAAAGAACATCAATTGATCTTCTAATAATCCTCACTACATCACCTTCGTCTAATGAAGTATTAAAAACCAAATCTTTCCATTTTTTTCCTCTTGCCCATTCAGAAATAATTCCAGTCAACTCTGTTTCTAAATAAATAGGAATTTCAATATGAAACTTATTTTGTTGAAAAGAGACTAATTTTCTTAAACTATCTAATTCATTAAAAACGTTTATTACCTTTAAAGAAGGCTTGAAATTACACCAAAGATTAGGCCTCCTTACATCAACACATATAGCTTGAATAATTGCAGCTAACTCAGGAGGATCTAAATCGTCTAAATAACCACTAACTAAAACAAGACCAATCCATAATTCATTTTCACTTCTTATTGCACCAACTGTTTGTCCAACTTCTGTCAATTCCAAATCATTTAAACAACCAAAATGATTCAAAATTTTAATCAAATCAGTAAAAGTTCTCCAATTATGATTTTCTTTATCCTCAAGAAGTTTTTTTCTAATATTTATTTCTTGTTCAATATCAACAATTCTTTTTCTATATTTCTTTAATTTCTTGGAGTCTCCAAATCTGTGTGCAGGATGATCAGTAACTGTTTCTTCTAAATTATTAATTTGTTGCTTTTGTGCCAAAACTTCAGTTGTCAAATCATATTGTGGAGTTTGTAAATCATTTTTTTTAGAAACTTCAAAAATTCGATCTGCATAACTCTGCGACATATCATCTCCCCTAAATACCTCTCCAGAAAAATACATCTTTGGCACTTCAAGTCCTAAGACATCAATTGCATCCAATTCATTAAAAATACTTACAATGTATGAGGGTTTTATAAGAATAAACAAATTATCAATTGTCAAACACAATAAACTCTTAATTTTTTGGGATTCATATATTTTCTTACAAATTAATCCTGGCACAATTTTTCTTTTAATTTGGGGAGCTTTGATTGAAATTAAGCTTCCATCTTTAATATATGGAAGAGCATTGGTTATCTCTTCTGATAATTTTTGTGCTGATTGTTTTTCTAAAATTTTTAAGAGTCTTCTCTCTTCTTTAAGACGATTTTTTAACTTTTCGTATGCATCAAAATCTTTCCATGAAACGTTAGATGTAATTTTTTTTAACTCAATTAAATCCTTATCTAAATTTTCAAGAATTATATTCTCACCAGATGATTCACCTAAATATAAAAAACTACCAAAACTTCTTTTAATTAATTCTTTAGACTTCTCTAAAGTATAATTTTGTAAAAGATTAAGTACCATTCCATAGCTTGGAGTGAATTGACTTTCTAAAGCATTTGGTTTGCTTATAGCCAGTGCACTTGCTTCTTTCGCACCTTCGAATCTTGTTTGTAATGTAACAACATATCCCTGGGTATCTTTTCCTCTTCTTCCAGCTCTTCCTGACATTTGCAAAAATTCACTGCTAAATAATAATCTATGACCATCTTCTGTCCTTTTTGATAAAGAAGAAATAATAGTTGTTCTTGCGGGCATATTTATTCCTGCAGCTAGAGTTTCAGTTGCAAAAACAACTTTAATTAAACCTTGCTGAAATAATTCCTCAACCAATTCTTTCCATGCAGGCAATAATCCAGCATGATGAGATGCAATACCGCGTTTTAATGCCTCGCATTGAGATTTATCTTTAATTGCTTCCTGATTATTTTTAAGATAAACATCTAATTTTTGGGATATCATACTTGCTTCTGAATAACTTACTAAAGTTAAATCTTTTATATTCTCAATAGCCTTGTCACATCCTCTTCTACTAAAAATAAAATAAATAGCTGGCAACATATTTCGTTCAGCTAGTTTCGAAATCACAAAGCCAATTGAGGGAGACTTTGGTTGCATTATCCTGCCCACTTTTCCTCTTATTTTCTGCCCTTTAGGAGCTCTCCAAATCTTACAGTTTGGATGAATTCCATTACCCTTATTATTTAAAAGTGGATGGAGGCCTTTAACACTACAAAAAATAAAATCAAGTGGAACTGGTCTATTATCACTATTAATAAGTACTGTGGGCCCATGAACTTTTTCTATCCAATTTTGCAATTGATCTGCATTGGCTATTGTTGCTGATAAAGCTATTATTTGAGTTCTAGTAGGACAATGGATTATAGTTTCTTCCCAAACCGTACCTCTTTGGGGGTCATTCATATAATGACATTCATCAAGAATTACAGATTCTAAATTTTCTAAGGGGTCATCAAATTCATCAAATTCGCCATAAAGCATGTTCCTAAAAATCTCAGTCGTCATGACTAAGATTGGTGCTTCTCTATTTATACTTATATCTCCAGTTAAAAGACCAACTTTATTCTCACCATATTGATTAGCAAAATCTCTAAACTTTTGGTTTGATAGGGCCTTTAAAGGTGTTGTATAAAAAACTCTGCTGTCATGAGATAAGCCTCTATATATTGCAAATTCACCTATCAACGTTTTACCCGAACCTGTTGGTGCTGTTAAAACAACAGAATTTCCGCTATTAATAGCTCGTATTGCTTCTAATTGGAAATCATCTAGCGGAAAGGGGAAATATTCCTCTAAATTAAGCAATAATTGTGATTGAAGAGAGGATGAGTTAACTTCTTAATATATGATCTATATAGATATTAATAAACAAAAAATACCTTGCAAACTTTAATAGTAAATCTAAATCTTTTTAATTAAATCCATTATATTTTATTTTGCCAAAATGAAAAAAGTAAAAATTCCAAAAAATAGAATCCGTAAATTAAAAACATTTTCTTTAGGTAAAAAATCCTTCGAACTTCTAAGTTTAAATTCGCAAAATAAAAAACTTATAGACTTATGCAGTAATGATTATTTTGGATTAAGCAGGGACAAGGATTTAATTAAAGCTGCTTACGAAATAAGCTTGTTAGAAGGCATTGGTTCAGGAAGCTCTAGATTTATTACAGGTTCAAGACCAATACATAAATTATTAGAAACAGAACTTGCAAAGTGGCTTGATCAAGAGAAAGTATTACTTTTCCCAAGCGGATTTCAAGCAAATATAGCCGCTATCCAGACTTTAGCAAACAGAAATAGTATTGTAATAGCAGATAAATTGATCCATAACTCTTTATTGGTTGGAGTCAAAGCTGCTCAAGCAAAACTAGTTCGATTCTCACACAATAATTTAAAAGATTTAGAAGATAAAATTATTAAATCTAACCCCACAAAAAATTCCATTTTAGTTGTTGTTGAATCTCTTTATAGCATGGAGGGATCAATTGCTCCGCTCAGAGAAATAACGGAAATTTGCAAAAAAAATAGTGTTCAATTATTAGTTGATGAAGCCCATGCAATTGGGATCTTGGGCCCTGAAGGCAGGGGTTTAAGTTTTAATTATCGTTCAGATATAACAATGATTACTGGAACTTTTGGAAAAGCATTTGGAAGCGGTGGAGCTTTCATTGCTTCCAATTCAGAAATTGGAGAATATCTTATCCAAACAAGTGGTGCATTTAGGTATACAACCGCGCTAGCGCCATCTTTGGCTGCTGGGGCACTAGAAGGTTTAAAAAAAATTTTAGAAAATAAAGAATGGGGTAATGATTTATTATCTTCTGCGAATGTATGGAAAGATGAAATTATTAAAAATTTTAGTTTTCCAGTTCAGGGAGATTCTCACATTTTATCAATTATTGTTGGCCAAGAAGAGAAAGCAATTTATCTACAAAAATATCTCGAAGAAAATGGGTTTTTAGCAATTGCTATAAGACCTCCAACTGTTCCAGTGGGGCAATCAAGAATCAGAATAACAATACGAAGAAACTTAGATTTTAATCTGCTAAATAATTTCATTGCAGTATTAAAAGAGTTTAAATGAAACAAATTATTACTCAACATGGGTGGGGACTTAATAAATATTTCTGGGATGATTATAAAGTAGATTTTTTAAATAATAATTGGCATTGGCAAGATAATGAAAGGGGCTATTTTTCGACAAATAATTATCAAGCAAAATGGATTAAAAGCGAATCTAAAAAAGGGATCAGAATGACTTTATGTCATTCATTTGGTTTTCATTTAATGCCAAAAAAAATTTTAAAAGAAGCAACTCATATTGTTCTTATAAATTCTTTTAATAATTTTCTTCCTTTAAGTAATAAGAGAAACTTTATTTTGAGGTCTCTAAAAAGAATGGAGACAAAAATCATAAAAGATGAACCTAAGGATATGTTGAAAGAATTTATATATAGATCATTTATGCCAAATCATATGAATAATAGTTTTAAAAATATCTTTTATAAAAGTCTAGAGAATTTAAATAAAACTCTTCTTTTAAGTGATTTAAAAGAACTTTACATCAATAGAGATTTTCCAGTATTTTTAAGAAAAGATTGCAAAATTATTTTTATAAAATCAGAAAATGATTTGATTCTTGACAACGAATCAAATAATAACTTTTTATATTCCTTAAATAAAACTCTTGAAAGGAAGCCGATTTTAATTAAATTAGCTCAACAAGGTCATTGCTTGAATAATTTAAATTTATACGAGATCTTAAGTAATACACTTAACGATTGAAATGGATAGTAAAAAGTGGAATGAGAAAATACAAAATAATTTCAATGATGCTGCATATCGGTATTTAGAGCATTCAAATATTCAGAAATTTTTTGCAAAAAAGATTGTTCATCTTATCAAAGAATTAAATCCCAAAAAAAAAGGTGAATGGATAGATCTAGGATCAGGACCAGGACTATTAGCAGATGAAATAGAAAAAATTTCTTCGCAAAAAGTATCCAGAATTGATTTCAGCAAGAAAATGCTTCTTGAGAATAAATTATCTAGAAAAAAAATTTTATGGGATTTGAATAATGATTTACCTTCTGAAATAAATAACTGTTCTCTATTAACATCTAACTTTTGCATACATTGGTTAAAAAACCCAGAAAAGATAATAAAAAATTGGTTTGGCAGATTAACACCTGGAGGTTTTTTAATCATTTCATATCCAACAAAAGATTGTTTTCCTGAATGGAAAGATACTTGTAAAAAAATTGATATTGAATATAGTGGTCTTAATTTCCTTTGCTCTAAAGAATTATTAAAAGATTTCAAATCAACTGAAATATATTATTCAAAACAGTTTAATTATCTTGAAAATTTTGAAGATGTATATAAACTTTTTAGAAGCATTAAAAATGTAGGAGCACAGTCAACAAACTGTAAACGCAAAACAGTGAAAGAGTTAAAGGAAATTCAAAAGTTTTGGCCAAAGGATTACAATAATACAGTGAACCTTTCATGGCAAATTGAGATTCAAATAATAAAGAAATTATGAGTAGTCACAAAGATATTTTCAAATTTATAATTTGTGGAACAGATACTGATATTGGGAAAACTTTAATAAGCTCTTTTTTCGTTAAAGGATTAAATTCCTTTTATTGGAAACCTATTCAAAGTGGGATTGAATCGCAAACTGATAGTCAAATTATTGAAACCCTTGCACAAGTTAGTAAAGAGAAAATAATCAAAGAAGCTTATGTCTTTACAAAACCTCTATCTCCGCATTGGGCTGCTGAAATAGATAAAAAAGCTATTAATTTTGACAAGTTGAGATTGCCAAAAGTGCAAGGCTCACTAATTATAGAAACTGCAGGTGGATTAATGGTTCCAATAACACGCAATTTTTTGCAAATAGATCAAATAAAAGAATGGAATCTTCCGGTAATACTTGTATGTAAGAGCTCACTTGGCACTCTTAACCATACCCTGCTTAGTATTGAGGCCTTAAAACGAAGAAATATTGAGATTTTAGGTTTAGTAGTCAATGGCGAAAAACACCTAGATAATCCAAAAACTCTAGTTGATTTTAGTGGTATTCCTTTAATTGCTGAATTTCCTTACATCAAAAAAATGGACTCAAATAATTTAGATATACTATGGAAAGAACTAGACATCAAGAATAAGTTGATCTCACTATTAAACTCAAAAATAAGTTAAATGAAATCTTTGGATTCAAAAACTCCAAATCAAGATTGGCACCCAAATATTTGGCCACCTTTTACGCAAATCAATAACAGCAAGCCGCAGACAGAAGTAACTCATGGTAAAGATGCCCTCCTATTTACTAAAGAACCTAAAAAAGAACTAATAGATGCAATTAGTAGTTGGTGGGTAACTCTTCATGGTCATAGTAACGAATATATTGCGGATGCCATTTTTGATCAATCAAAAAAACTTGAGCAAGTTATATTTGCTGATTTCTTACATCCACAGGCAAAAAAATTAGCGGAAAGACTTAGTGAATTAACAAAACTAGATAGATTATTCTTTTCTGATAACGGTTCTACAGCAGTGGAAGTCGCTTTAAAAATTGCCTTCCAATCATGGCAAAATAGAGGAGAGACAAGAACTCAAATAGTAGCTTTTGATGGCGCTTATCATGGTGATACATTTGGCGCAATGGCTTTGGGTGAAAGAAATATTTTTAATGAGAATTTCGATAATCTTATGTTCCCAGTAAGAAGAGTCCCATGGCCTTCAACTTGGATGAACGATGAAGAAGTAGAAAATAAAGAAAATAAGGCGATCCAAAAATTAGAAACTCTACTTAAAACTCCCACAGTTGCAGTAATCCTTGAGCCACTTGTGCAAGGAGCAGGAGGGATGAATATGGTTAGGCCTCAGTTTATAAAAAAAGTTTCAGAAATTATAAAAAATAATAATTCTTTGTTAATTGCTGATGAAGTATTGACTGGGTTTGGAAGATGTGGAACCCTTTTTGCTTTTCAAAAGGCAAAAATCATTCCTGATTTAATAAGTATTTCAAAAGGTTTAACTGGTGGATTTTTACCGATGGGAATAACTTTATGTAAAGAAAAAATTTTTCAATCCTTTATTGATGATTCCCCAAGAAAAACTTTTTGGCATGGACATAGTTTTACTGCTAATCCTTTAGGTTGTGCTGCAGCAAACGCTAGCCTTGATTTATTAGAAAAAGAACCACAAAAATACCTTTCATTTGAAGAAAAACATTTATCTCATCTAATTAAATTTAAAAACTTACCTTATATAAAGAAGGTAAGGATATCTGGCACAATTGCTGCCTTCGATTTAGAGATTGGGAACAAAAAAGGTTATTTCAATAATATTGGTAAAGAAATAAAGAGTCTTGCAATGGAGCAAGGTTTATTCATTAGGCCCCTCGGAAATGTTATTTACCTCTTGCCGCCTCTCTGTATAACAGATGATCAATTGGGGAAAAGTTACTGGATAATAAGGCAAATCTTAGACAATCTTTAGATAGAAGTTTAAGGTCCCTGCAGTATTGCATTTTCCACATCATCTCTATTAATGCAGTACGAAAATAGTCTTTTAGTTTCTTGTCCTTCACTTTCCCACATAACACTTAAATCTTCTTGTTCAAAAATAATAGTTGCATTCCAATTTGAAAGTAACAGATACCATTTAGATGGATTATTAATATCCTTCACAGCACCTAAATCAGTTAGCCACAATTCCAATGATTGCAGTGAATTTTGATTGATAGGTTTTTTTGAGGGATTCACAGACTTTTTTTAAAAAATTATTTAATTAGCCAAAGAGGTATTGTCTCTAATTCTTTTCCAGTAAAAGAAGCAATAAAAATTGAACCAATTAAACTTATAGAAATAATGATAATTAAAAGAAACAACGAAAACAATTCTCCATTCGAAAAAGGTCTTCTATTTCCTATTAAATTTTGATTATTAGAATCGATTACTAAATTATTGAAAACGTTAGTATTTTTTGTAATCCTAGATTTTTCTTTTAGTTTGTCATCATATATTTTCCTTAAATTACTATTATTTAAATGTTCATAAGCTTCAAGAACTTCTTGAAATTTACTTTTAGCAACATCTATTTCTAATGAAGTTGTATCGGGATGCAACTCAATAGAGAGTTTACAAAATGCCTTTCTTAATTCATGATTGGATGCATTTTCATTTACACCTAAAATTTTGTAGTAGGAAGTTTCCCCTTTCAAAATAATCTTTTATTAATATAATAATTCTAATAAATTTTTACTAAATAGAATGTATTTAATGGATTGTTAAAATTCATATTTATAACGAAATGAAAAAACAAAACATTCCAGAAGAAATTTTTTCCTTAATAACTGAAGAAGAAATAAATTTATTTCAAGAGTTACAAATTAAAATTAAAGAATTAAATAATAAGACCAATCTCACAAAATTAACTGATGGTGATGATTATTGGGTATCTCAAGTGTTTGACAGCATTTGGCCATTCAAAGCTTTCACGAATATTAATTTTGATAATAAAAAATTTTTAGATATTGGATCAGGCTGTGGCTTCCCAGGTTTAGCTTATGCAATAACTCATCCTAATTCTGAGATATACCTAATTGATTCTTTGAAAAAGAAAACAGATGCAATAAAAATTTTAGTTGAAAAGATCAATTTCAAAAACAATATTCATGTAATCAATGATCGTGTTGAGAATTTAGCACACCAATCGTCAATGAGAAATAATTTTAATATTGCAACAACTAGAGCGGTTAGTAATCCATCAACAGTTTCAGAATATATACTACCAATGTTAAAAAAAGAAGGATTTGGAGTTTTATTTTGTGGCAAATGGACGAATCAAGAAAGCAAAAATCTAGATAAAACTTTAGAAATATTAGAAGGGAAAGTTAAAGATAAAAAAGAGATACTATTACCAAGAAATAAAGGCACCCGAAATATTATTCTTATTCAACCAAAGAATTTTTGTCCTGAAATTTACCCAAGAAAAGTTGGCAAACCTGAAAAAAATCCATTATGAAATTATTTTCTTGATAATCTTTTAGCATTCTTATCTCCAAACTTTTCTTTTAAATTTCTCAATTTTTTTATAACTTTTTTTGGATTTATATGACCTTCTAATACTTTTAATAATTGCCCTTCAGAAACATCTACATCTAGTAAATTAGCGTTGAATCCTGGGAACCAGTGGCTTCCATTACCAAGTAATTGATATCTTGCTCTCGCATATCCTTCCATACCCAACCAATCAATTAAATTTGAAAGCCAAAGCAGAACAGGAATATTAATATTTCCCGGAGTATATTCCCAACTTGGTAAATTTCTATTCCAATTTTGATGCCACTCTAAACCTAAGGAATTAATTGATTCCTGCCTTAATTTGTTAATTATCTTAGGCAAATACTTCTCAGATTCTGATAACAACGAGACAGCTTCTAAATGCAGAGCAAAATCTGTCTCTTTTGCAATACCGACACTCAAAGTATGGACATTTTGATTTCTTAAGCAAAAAAGATCATTAAAAACTATAGGATGAAGTGGTTTACAAAATTCCAACATTTTTCTTGAGGGAGTATGAAGATGTCCCCCTTTATCAGTGGGACTTATTATGAAAACCCCAAGATCATGCTTATTGGCTAAATTAATAACCTTTGTATTTTCCTGATTAATGAAATACCAATGCAAGTTTACATAATCAAATAAGTTTGTTGATATGGCCTTTTCAATAAGTGAAGATTTTCCATGGGTTGAAAATCCAATAGATCCAATTAAATTTTCTTTTTGAAAGTTCCTCAAAATATCAATGCAACCTCCATCTCGAATAGCCTGATGTAAATGTTCAGCAGTATTGATACCATGTATTGCTAACAAATCAATTTTTTTAACTTTCAATTTTTCAATGCTAGATAATACATCTCGCTCAAAAATTTCCGGATCACTATTTGGCGGAATCTTTGTTTGGATTATATTTGGGATTTTCTTGGTATTCTTAAAACACATCCCTAATTGCACCTCAGAAGTTCCATAGTACTTGGCAGTTTCTACATGACTTAAGCCATATTGTGTTGCAAGATCTAATATATTTTCTACTTTATTTTGTTCTTCGTATGAAACCTCAGAAAAATCTAATTGATCCCAACTTTTTTGAAATCTCATACCACCTAAAGATAAAACAGGAATCTTCAGATTGGTTCTACCAAATCTACGATATTGCATCTTTTTGATATTAGTGCTTATTCATTCTCGGTGGCTTTCCAAATGTTTGAAACATATCCCTATCGAGACTATTCTCTAAATCATCTAATTCTTCAAATTTGACCCAATGAATACAATCAACAGGGCATGTATCTATTGCTTCTTGTAAGACATCAGAACTATCTCCATCTTGCCTAATAGCTCGACTTCTACCATGAAATTCATCTACAGTGAAAGTGTTCGAAGCTACGTGAACACAGTACTGACAACCAATACACTTTGCTTCATCAACCCATACAGCTTTTTCGGCTAACTGGCCACCTAAAACGGCCTCATAACCTGTAATCTCAACATGTTCTTCTGTATTATGCAATGGATCCGTAAAATCCATATTTTGACATTAGTTTTCCCACTTAGTTAAGACCAACTCAATAGAACCATCATTTTTATTTTTTTGCTCTACTATTTGATATCCATCTTCTTGCGTTTTAGAAATTATTGTTTGGTAAGCATACATTTGTGTAACTTTTGAGATAAATCTTTCTACTGGAATCTCAAATTTCCATAGATCAAGGTCAGTAACTAATTCATATGCATTAGAATTGTTATCCCATTTAAATCCAACTTGGGTATCACCAGGTAAATTCATACTTATATCAACGGCTGTGAATTGACCTTTATATCCTTTTACAAACTTTTCTTCTTGATTAATACTATAACCGAAATGATTTAGAGCCTTAATTAATGGCTCTACTTCTTTGAGCTGAGTTTTAATCGTACTAAAGTGTGACATTAGATTCGTGGTTGAATTGTTTTAATTTTTCCTTTTGATTAGAGATGAAAGCATCAGAAGTTTTATTTTTAACTGTTACTTTACCAAGAGCATCTTCAAGATTTCTTGTGGCATCATTGCATGAATTACCAGTAAAACCTTCTACTGTCTCTTCAACTCTTCCGTCTTGATGAATTTTGAATCTCAATGTTTTTTGAGGCATAAATTCAAGTACTGAGTACTTTTACTTTATATAGAATAACGAAATTTTTTTGTTTCAGTTGGTACAAGTTAATTAATTTTAATTTTTATATTGAATATCTAATAAATAAAGTCTTTTACTCGCGCGCTTATCAAAAAAAATTAAGAAATTTAATTATAAAAACCTTGCATCCCCATTGAATCCAAGGCAGTTTTTGCTTCTTCCATAACAGAAGGTTCTTTATCGAAAAGAGCTATCTTTGTACATTCATCAACAAAACTTTCTTGAAGTGTATTGTTTAATTTTTCGTACAATCTACATAATGACCAGATGCAATTACTTCTAACACCCGGTTCATTATCTATTTTTAAACTTATTAAAAGTTGTTCAGCTGCCAATTGAGCATTTTCCAAAGAAACATTGCCGATTTCAGCTAAAGAACTAGATGACCATAACCTCACTGCAGCTACATCGTTCTTCAAAGCATTTATTAATGGCTTCAAAACAATTTGATTATCATAATTAGCCAAGCTCCATGCAGTTGCTCTTCTGACATAAGCATTATCGTCAGTCTCCAAAAGACTGACAAGTTTCTCGACCGCGGTAGGACATGGATTACGACCTAAAGCATATACCACACTCATTCTTTCAACAGGACAAGGTTGGTCAAGTAACGGTAACAAAAGAGGAAAAGATCTTGAATCTCTATATTCACAAAATATTCTTAAACCCTGTATTCTTTCTTCTCTGTTACCTTTCAGCATTTTTAATGCTTCATTGCACTCCTGAGTTATGTTTAAACCTTTTGGAAAAGAATCTTCATCAATTTGTTCTAAAGGATCTATTTCAATTTCTAAGGCTAATTCTCTCGCTAAAACTTCTGGATCAACAGCGATATCCACTAAGCTTTCTTTATTAGGATCCTTATTTTTTGTCATTTTAAAAAATAAAAATATTAATTTATGGGAGCAGGAGACATCATATCTCCTGGTAACCAAATTCTTGCGCTAACTGCAAAGAAGGCAATCCCAAAAAGTGAGACGATAGCGAAAGGTAAAATTTTTGTCTTAATAAAACCCAAAGATTTAAGATTAATTAACACAATAATAACCTGTTTAAGAAACTTTTAAAAAATTTTTAATGGATAATATTATTAAACTTTTGCATTTTGCCTTAGCTGACCACATGCCGCATTTTTGTCTAGACCTCTACTTTTTCGCAAGCTAACAGCGATACCATTACGAGAAAGTCTAGATTGAAATGATTGAAGATTTTTTAAAGAGGCTCTTTGAAATTCAACCTTATCGATTTGGTTGTATTCTATTAAATTAACGTGGCATTGAAACCCTTTCAGCAAATTACTTAATTCACTAGCATGTTCTAATTTGTCATTAACCCCATTTAGCATTAAATATTCAAAACTTACCCTCCGACCAGTATCTTTTACGTATTGCTTACAATCTTCAATTATATTTTCGATCTTATAGTTTTTTGCACTTGGTATTATCGTTTCTCTTATTTTTTGGTTTGAAGCATGTAAGCTTATTGCTAATGTAAATTGACAATTACCTAATATTTGGAAAGACTTTAATGATAATTTATTTATCATTTTTGGAATAGCGACAGTGCTTACAGTTATCTTTCTCTGACTAATTTGAAAATCCTCATTTATAGATCTAATTGAAACGAGCAAGTCATCAATATTTAATAAGGGCTCACCCATACCCATGAAAACAATATTTGTCACTTTTCTATTCATTTCATTTTCGATAAATAAAATTTGATCTAAAATTTCACTTGCTTTTAAAGATCTCTTCAAACCTTCCTTGCCAGTTGCGCAAAATTTGCAGTCCATTGGGCAACCAACCTGACTAGATAGACAAGCAGTAAGTCTTTTTTCAGTTGGTATCCCAACGCACTCAATATTTTCATTATCGTTCGTAGTCAATAACAACTTTAGAGTACCATCGTTAGCTAAATTTCTTTCTAAAATACTTAACTCACTTACTTTGAAACCATCATCCTTTAACTTTTTTCTAAAGTCTAAAGGTAAAACTTCTATTTGATCTATATTTTTCTTCTTATTTTTATAGTTATAAATCCAATTATAGATTTGGCGACCTCTAAAAGCAGCCTGACCATAATCTAAAGCCACATTTTCTAAATCATTTATACTACTTCCAAGAAGATGTTTCAAATTAGGTAGTCTTTATTTAAAGTTATTTTTACCATAAAAGCAAACCATGTTTTAAGAAAAATTCTGTAAGAATAAGCGCTAAAAAACCAATCATGGCCATTCTTCCATTGAGTCTTTCATTATAAAAATGAAATCCATAACGAGGTAATTTTCTTTTGGGGACAATCTCTGGCTTAATCATCACTTCAAAATTAAAAATTTATTCTAGTAACTAAAAATAATAATAGATAATATTTATTCATCAGACAAGAGACCCTCCTCCTGCAATCCCTCCAATGCGGCAGGATCTGGTAATTGATCTTCAGAAAATTGATTTTCAGCATTAGGCCTTGCGAAGGCCGCAAAATTACTCGTAGAAGCATCGATTCCATGTCGGTTTCGCGTTGTCTCCAAATCTTCATCACTAGGATCATCAAGTATTGCACTTGAGCTTACAGCAGGTGATTGTGGCATATCGACTGTGTAATCTGGCCTTAAGTTCTGTGCTCTCCTGTAGCCACCAGAATCTTCTGCAAGGATATCAGGATGAGGACCAGCCTCTGAGGACAATTCCTCTACAAAACCGCTAAAACCAGTACCTGCAGGTATTAATCTACCGATAATAACATTTTCTTTTAAACCTCTTAACCAATCAGATTTACCTTCAATTGCAGCTTCTGTAAGAACCCTTGTTGTTTCTTGGAAAGATGCTGCTGAAATAAAGCTATCCGTATTGAGAGAGGCTTTAGTAATACCCAACAAAACAGGAGTGAATTCTGCTGGAGCTCCTCCTGTAATTGCCATTGCTTGGTTTGTATCTTCCACTTGTCTCAGCTCTATGAGTTCACCAGGCAAAAGAGTAGTATCTCCAGCATCTTCTATACGGACTTTACTTGTCATCTGTCTAACAATAACTTCAATATGCTTATCATCAATTGCAACACCCTGTGACTTATAAACATTTTGCACTTCACTTACCATACTTCTTTGTAGTTTTGATATAGATTCTCGAGCTGCATCTATCAGAGGTTTTTGATCTTTTAAATCATTAAAAAAGCAATCTAGTAGTTCATGGGGATTAATTGGACCATCAGTTAAAGATTCACCACCAGAAACTTGTTGTCCATCACTAACCATTATATTTTTTCCAATTAATAGTTGATATTCATTAACTAAATCATCTTTTTCAATAACAGATAAAGAAACTGATTCTTCATCATTACCTTTTTTAATCTGAACAATTCCGGATTTTTTGCATAAGATTGCAGAATCTCTGGGTCTCCGAGCTTCTAACAACTCTTCAATACGAGGTAATCCTTGTACGATATCTCCAGTTTTCTGCCTCTCAAAAACAAGTAAAGCTAAACCATCCCCTCTAAGGACTAAATCCCCATCCGTAACATGTAAAACTGAATCTGGAGAAACCATATAAGGCCTGCCAAGTCTTAAGGTTACTGAGCTATTAGAAATTTCTTCTATTTCTCCACATGAAGTTGATTTAACAGATTTACTAATTGGATCACCATCAACTACTCGATCTCCGACTTTAACTACTGCTTTATCACTAATTTTTATTTTAATTTTATCTTCTTCTCTCTCTACAATTAACCTTCTTATGGGCTCATCGTCAACAACATTTGGTAATTGAACCAATCCCTTCTCTTTACAAAGAATTTGAGTAGTTGCTATTACATCTCCTGCTTTTATTAATTGGTTATTATTAACTTGAAGTTCTGTATGTGTTGAGCCATGACTGGAGTCAGACATAGTATCTCTTCTTACAAGAATTGACTCCAATATGACTAGATTCAATCTGTTGATTGAGGCATCATTTTTGTCTTTAATCAACTCGACGTCAATAGTCATTTGAGGAGTAGCATTAAAGCTTTCAATGCTCAAATGTGTTTTAAGCAATTCAACTCCTTCAACCGATTTTATCAATTCACCGTCTTTATAGGTAAGCCTTTGAATAGCTTTTAAGCCTAAATGTGGTCCTTTTTCCTGCTTGATATGTGATAGTTGGGGTAATTCCGCTTGATCAGGAATAGTAAATTCTTCAACAGTTCTTAATAACAAACCTCGACATTTAGAGGTTTCTAATTTTTGAACAAATAAAATTTCTTTATTATCAACACCATCTAAAATCTTTTCCCCTGGATTTACAAGACTTCCTTCTTCTGTAAATCTATTCAAAACCTCTTCATCGTCACACTCATGAAAAGTTCCATTTCTTACAGTTATTTCACGCAGGATATCATTTTTTTGAGTAACAGTAACAATTCCTGATGTTTGACTAAAAATATCTTTTACAACTTCTGTTCCAGCTTCGATCCATTTCATATCTTCTGTCATTAAAAGAGATATGTCCTTATTTATTTCATGTGTCTCTTGAGGAATCCAAAGCAATGTCCCTCCTTGACTTACTTCAAAACCATTTTTTGATGATCTTGCTTTTTTGACACTCAACCCAGGTGCATATTTAACAAGACCACCAGTTTTTGTGCGGAACCTTTCATCGGTTAAATCTGCTATTACCTCACCATTACTGATCTTACTTCCTGGGGAAGTATTTAATCTATAAGATGTACCATCACTAGATTCCAAATTATAAATTTGACCTGAGTGAGTAGATTCTTCAATTAATTTAAAATTAGTTAAAGACATTGAGGTTGTAACAATCTGAACTTCTCTTGAGTCTCCAATTGATTCTCTCAATCGAACTTGTCCGCCAAACTCACTTGATTGACTTGCCTCTGCCAAAACAGTTCCTTCATCTACAGATGTTCCAGATGAGATAACAGGTCTTGCGTTAGGTGGCAAGTTATAAACATCTCCGGCTAAAACCCACAATCTGCCTAATCTTTGGGCTTTTAAGGTAATATTACCCTGCCTATCTGTTACCTCTTTTGGTTGAATAACCTTGTCGTACATAACTTGACCAGCCAAATCGCAGATGACATCTTTTGTTGCTTTTTCAACACTCTTTTTCACGGCCCCAGCAGTAATCTGAGCAACAGTTATATCAGAATTAATTTCTTCACCGTCATCTACAAATAAAAGCGAACCACTAGAAACTTCAATTTTTTGAGCTTTGCTAGAATTCTTTCCTTGAGGAATTATTTTTAGTATGAAATCAACTTCCGCTTGTTTAGCTTCTACGCCATGAGGGGTTCTATAACCTCTAACCTTTGCTTTTGAACTAAATTCAACTTTACCGGAAATTTTTGATCTTACTACTCCACTTTCAGCAGTTGATACACCTCCAGTATGAAAAGTTCTCATTGTTAATTGAGTTCCAGGCTCGCCAATAGATTGAGCAGCAATAATTCCGACTGCCTCACCTAGATCAACCAAATGATTATGAGCCAACGCCCATCCGTAGCATCTCCTACAAACTGACCTATTAGCTTCACATGTTAATGGGGATCTTATCTTTACTTTATTAATTAATGCATTCTCAATTTCTCCTGACAATAGAGGATCTATTGCAGTATTTTGAGGAACAACAAGGTTTTCTTCATCATCAAAAATATCCTCAGCAGTGAGCCTACCAAGAAGTCTTGCTCCAAATTTACCATCTTCAGCTTCAACAACAATTGATCTTGTAGTTCCACAATCTTCCTCTCTAACAATTACATCTTGAGCGACATCAACTAATCTTCGAGTCAAATAACCAGAATCTGCAGTTCTTAAGGCAGTATCCACCAAACCCTTCCTTGCTCCATAAGAAGAAATTACATATTCAGTAACAGTGAGACCTTCTCTAAAATTGGTTCTTATTGGCAAGTCAATAATTTCACCTTGAGGATTAGCCATCAATCCCCTCATACCAACAAGTTGTCTTACCTGAGACATATTACCCCTTGCTCCTGAATTAGCCATCATCCAAACGGAATTTAGAGGATCATTTTGATTAAAATTATTCTTGACCGCATCTACCAATCTTTCATTGGTTTCTGTCCAAGTATCTATAACTTTTGTATGCCTTTCAACTTCGGTAATTTCACCAAGTCTATAGCATTCTTCTGTAGCAGATATTTGCTCTTCAGCTTGACCTATTAAATCTTGTTTAGCTTCAGGAACTTTTAAGTCATCTACTGAGATGGAGACCGCAGCTTGTGTAGCATATTTAAATCCTAAATCCTTTAGATTATCTGCCATGGCTGCAGTTATAGCTGTTCCATGAGTTTTATAAGCCCAAGAGACTAAATTCTTTAAGGCTTTCTTATCAACTACCTTATTTTTAAATGATGGGGGCGTCTTAGCAAGAGCAGGCATTGTAACTGGATTATTCTTTTTTGAGTTTTTAGAAGTTTTACGTACTCTAGATGTTTTTTTAGATTTAGATGAAGTCATGATTTTTAAATAATAGGGAAAATAGTTTTTAAAGATTACGTTTTAGATACAGAATCGATGATGGTATAGTTCATAACTACTCTTCCAACAGTTGTCAGGACAAATCGACTTATTAAATTATTATCAGGGTCAAATCTGTCCCTTCTTAAATTCCAGATTTCTAATCTTGAGCCATCTTCTAGTTCTTGAGTTTTTTGTGGGCTACGCATTTCGTCTTCATCTTCAACTTCTCCATTAAATCTAACCCAAACCCATTCATGCAGGCTAAGTCTTTTATCTTCAAAGGCAAAAATAACATCTTCTAATGAAGCAAAAGTTGTCTTATTATCTCCAAATTCTGGTTGTTGATAATTCGGTTGCAAAGCCGTCAGATAATAAGATCCTAAAACCATATCTTGTGATGGAGTCACAATTGGTTCCCCAGTAGCAGGAGAAAGAATATTATTGCTAGCCAACATAAGCATGCGTGCTTCAGTTTGTGCCTCTAAAGCTAAAGGAACATGAACTGCCATTTGATCTCCATCAAAGTCAGCATTGAATGCAGGACAAACTAAAGGATGAAGTTGTATTGCTCTACCTCCAACTAATTTTGGTTCAAAAGCTTGAATTCCTAAACGATGCAGAGTAGGAGCTCTATTTAAAAGAATTGGATGGCCTTCAATAACTTCCTGGAGTACCTGCATAACTTCGTCATCAGCTTTTTGTATTAATTTTTTTGCAGCTTTAATATTATTAACAATATTTTGTCGTATTAATCTATGAATTACAAAAGGTTGAAAGAGCTCTATCGCCATTTCTTTTGGGAGGCCACACTGATGCATTTTTAACTTGGGACCAACAACTATTACAGATCTCCCTGAATAGTCAACACGCTTTCCAAGAAGATTCTGTCTAAATCTTCCTTGTTTTCCTTCAATTATGTCACTTAGGGACTTAAGAGCTCTATTATTTGCTCCAACAACAGTTCTTCCTCTCCTTCCATTATCTATGAGAGCATCAACTGCCTCTTGAAGCATTCTTTTTTCATTTCTTACAATAATTTCAGGAGCTAAAATTTCTTGAAGCCTAGCTAGCCTATTATTTCTATTTATAACTCTTCTATATAAGTCGTTTAAATCTGAAGTTGCAAATCTTCCCCCATCAAGCTGAACCATAGGTCTTAGATCAGGAGGTATAACTGGTATTGCATCTAAAACCATCCATTCTGGTTTTGCATTAGTAGCAATGAAATTATCAATAACTCTTATCCTTTTTATAAGTTTTGCCCTTTTTTGCCCTTTACTAGAAGTAATTTCTTCTCTAAGCTCCTCAGCAACCTGATTTAAATCAAGGTCCTCAAGTAATTTCTTCAGTGCCTCAGCTCCAATTCCAACAAAAGGTTCATTTTCGATAGTTGAATCTTCAGCATAAATTTCATCTTCAATTTCCAGCCACTCATCCTCAGTGAGTAATTGCTTATATTTAAGTTCTTTATGATCACCTGGGTCTAATACGACATAACAATTAAAATAAACTATTTGTTCTACATCTCTAAGCGGAATATCTAAAAGTATTGCAACGTAGCTTGGGATTCCTTTCAAATACCAAACATGGGAAACTGGTGCAGCGAGTTTTATATAGCCCATTCTATGTCTTCTGACTCTGCTTTCAGTTACTTCAACCCCACATCTCTCACAAACGATGCCGCGATGTCTTACCCTTTTGTACTTTCCACAATGGCATTCCCAATCTTTAGATGGCCCAAAAATCTTCTCACAAAACAACCCATCCATTTCTGGTTTAAGTGTCCTGTAGTTAATAGTCTCAGGTTTCGTAACTTCACCAACTACTTGTCCATTGGGCAATGTCCTTTGCCCCCAATCCATTATTCTTTGTGGAGACGCTATTGAAATTTTGACGTAATCAAAGTGATTTTCAGTTCTTAAGTTGCTGTTTGTCATTTTTGATAAATTTAAATTAAAAGGTTTTTATTGAGTATTTAATCTTCCTCATATTCAGAGGTTCCGAGTGATTCGTAAGTCGGCCTTGATGGGGTATTTCTTCTCGGATTTATGTCTTGCATTAAATCCACCTCTTTTCCTTCATCTGTATAAACCCCTATATCCAAGCCTAGTGATTGTAATTCCCTCATAAGAACTTTAAAAGACTCAGGAGTGCCAGGCCTTGGGATCGGTTTACCTTTTACAATTGCATTAAGCGCTTCATTTCTTCCTTGCATGTCATCAGATTTAACTGTTAACAATTCCTGAAGAGTATAAGCGGCTCCATAAGCTTCAAGAGCCCATACTTCCATTTCTCCAAGCCTTTGCCCACCTTGCTGAGCTTTACCACCCAATGGTTGCTGTGTTACTAAAGAGTAAGGACCAGTAGATCTAGCATGAATTTTATCATCCACCAAATGGACTAACTTCAGGAAGTGAGAGTATCCGACAGCAACTGGCTGATCGAATGGTTCCCCTGTTCTACCATCTTTAAGTAATAATTTTCCAGGATCTTCAGGATTGTAAACCCATGCTTTCCCTGGCTGTTTTGAAGCTTCCTCTAAAAATGCTTGAACAGTTTGATGTGATTTTTCAGCTCCATACATTTCATCAAATGGAACAACTTTGACCCGGCAATTTAAGTTGGAGGCTGCCCAGCCCATCAATAATTCAAAAACTTGACCTACATTCATCCTACTTGGAACTCCTAAAGGATTGAGAACGATGTCTACAGGTGTTCCATCAGGTAAATAAGGCATATCTTCTCTTGGTAAGATTCTGCTAATAATCCCTTTATTTCCGTGTCTCCCAGCCATTTTGTCACCTACTTGGATTTTCCTCCTCTGAGCCACATAAACTCTAACAACCATGTTTGCTCCTGGAGGTAATTCATCACCCTGTTCTCTAGTGTAGATACGAACGTCCAAAACCCTTCCTTTTTCAGTTTTAGGAACCCTGAGAGAATTATCTCTCACATCTCTAGCCTTTTCACCGAAAATAGCTCTTAACAGCTTTTCTTCAGGTGGTTGGTCTGATTCCCCTTTTGGAGTAACTTTTCCTACAAGAATATCTCCACTCTCGACAAAAGCACCAATCCTAATAATTCCCATCTCATCAAGATTATTCAAACTTTCTTCGGAAATATTAGGAATCTCTCTTGTGATTTCTTCAGGTCCTAGTTTCGTTTGTCTTGCTTCAATTTCATATTTTTCAATATGTACTGAAGTATATAAATCATCAGTTACCATCCTCTCGCTTACTAGTATTGCATCTTCGTAGTTGTATCCCTCCCAAGGCATGTAGGCAATTAAAACGTTTTGGCCAAGGGCTATTTCGCCTCCTTCACATGCGGATCCATCTGCTAAAACCTGACCAGATATAACTCTATCTCCAATTTTCACTATAGGTCTTTGGTTGAGGCAAGTATCTTGATTTGATCTTTGATATTTCTGAAGATAATGAAAATGTTCATTACCATGCTCGTCTTTAACGATAATCTCATTAGCGTCTACGTAAGATACAGTTCCGTTAACTTTTGTTATGGGAACCATCCCCGAATCTCGAGCAACTTGAGATTCTAAACCCGTACCAACTAAAGGACGCTCTGGCCTTAGCAATGGAACGGCTTGACGTTGCATATTTGATCCCATGAGAGCTCTATTAGCGTCATCATGCTCCAAGAAAGGGATAAGTGAAGTAGCAACTGAAATTACTTGAACGGGAGAAAGCTGAACGTAATCAACTTGATGAGGAGGAACTTTTTCAAAATCCTGTCTATATCTTACCGGTATTAGATCTGCAATTATATTACCGTCCTTGTCAGTTGCGACGTCTCCTGGAGCCACTCTACACTCATCTTCTAAATCAGCAGAAAGATAAACAGGATTACCTTCTTTATTAACTTTACCGTTATGAACTTCCCAAAAAGGTGTTTCAATAAAACCATATTCATTAACTCTCGCATGGGTAGCTAAAGAATTTATGAGTCCTGCATTTGGACCTTCAGGAGTCTCAATAGGACATAATCTTCCATAATGTGAAGGATGTATGTCTCTAACCGCAAAACCTGCTCTTTCACGAGTTAAACCTCCTGGACCTAATGCTGAAATTCTTCTCTTATGTGTTAATTCAGCGAGAGGATTAGTTTGATCCATGAACTGACTTAATTGACTTGAGCCAAAAAATTCCTTTATAGCAGCAACCAAAGGTTTGGGATTGACTAGTTGAGCTGGTGTTAGAGAATCTGTTTCTCCTACAGTCATTCTTTCTTTAATAATTCTCTCTAAACGATTCAATCCAACTCTGACTTGATTTTGAAGAAGTTCTCCTACTGATCTAACCCTTCGATTACCGAGGTGGTCAATATCATCCAAACTAGCGCCGCCAATATCCAATTCTAGGTTAATTAAATAATCTATAGTAGAAAGAACATCTTCATGGGTAAGTGTTCTTACATCGTCGGGAACGGTAAGTCTCAATTTTTTATTGATTTTATATCTACCAACTCGGCCTAAATCATATCTTTTAGGATCAAAAAATCTACTGTGTAATAGCTGTTGTCCACCAGAAACAGAGGGCGGTTCACCTGGACGTAGTTTCTTGTATAGTTCGAGTAATGCTTGATCTTCTGAATTTATACCCTCGTCATTAGCAGCCTCAATTGAGTTTTGATAAAATTCAGGATGCCTAAGTTTATCGACCACATCATTATCTGAAAGACCCATCGCTCTCATAAGAACATGAGCATTAATCTTTCTAGTTTTATCAACTCTCACATAAAGTAAATTATTTTTGTCAGTCTCGTATTTTAACCATGCACCTCTATTAGGGATAACACTAGCATTGTAAGTTCTTCGACCATTTTTATCCAGTTCATCTTTGAAATATACTCCAGGACTTCGAACAATTTGATTAACAATAACTCTTTCGGCACCATTAATAATGAAAGTTCCTCTTTCAGTCATTAGTGGTAATTCGCCAATAAATACTTCTTGTTCTTTTATTTCCCCAGTCTCTTTATTAATTAACCTGCAAGTTACGTACATTTGAGATGCAAATGTAGCATCTCTTCTTTTGGCCTCCTCAACATCATGTCTAGGTCTTTTTAACCTGTACTCTTCACCAATAAAATGCAATTCTAATTTACCTGTGTAATCAGAAATGGGAGAAAAGTTTTGTAGTTCTTCTATTAGACCCTTTTCCAAAAACCATTTAAAGCTTGCTCTTTGTACTTCAACTAAATCTGGTAGATAAGTAGCTGTTTTTGCTACCTGTAAAGCGCTACTGCTCATCCAAGAAAACCTGCGATTTTGTGAGATTTACTATTTACTTTTAATCTACTTAATATTTAGTTCTTTAACTTTTCACTTGATATGATATCAATCATTAAATTTTGATTTCAACAAAAAATAAACCTAATAAAAAAGAATTAAATTTTGTTTAATGCTGATAAATCGTTAACTGTGTAAGTTAAAGCTTGAAAATTAAGAAAAATTTCCAGTAATTCCTAATACTAACAGCTGCTACGTCAAATTATCAAGTCAAATTTAAACAAATCTTCAGCATTCTTAGTTGACTCTTTAGCAATTGTGATTAATTCAGTAGATCTTAAATCTGCCATAAAACTGGCAACATTTTCAACAAACGCAGGTTCATTTCTCTTCCCCCTATGAGGGACAGGAGCTAAAAATGGTGAGTCAGTTTCAATTAAGTATTTATTATTTGGGACTATTTTGGCACACTCATGAATTTCATATGCTTTTGGGAAAGTGACTATACCACTAAAACTGATGTAAAATCCAAGATTCAAGAATTGCTTCATTTCTTTTGGTGTTCCTGTCCAACAATGAAGTACACCATTAGGACATTTTCCTTTTTTAGAAAGATCACTACATATCTCAATCATTTCCTTTGCAGCATCTCTGCAATGGATAATTACGGGCAATTGAAGTTCATAAGCTAACTCCATTTGCGGAATAAGTGCTTCAATCTGCTGAATTTTATTTTGATTTTTAAAAAAATCCAAGCCTAATTCCCCAATAGCTACAACTCTTCTATCTTCTAGAGCTGATTTTCTAAGAAGAGATTTTGAACTTCGTGTCCACTTTTCTGCTTCTAGCGGATGCAAACCAACTGAATAGTATATTTCATTAAATTCATGGGATATTTTTTTCAACTTTGGAATTTCAGTTAATTCACAACAAGCATGAACTAATTTTTTTACACCTCTTGAACGAAATTTTAAAACAACATCTTCAAGATCTCTCTCAAAATTTTCAAATATTAAATGACAGTGCGAGTCTATGAGTTCTATATCGCTCATAATTATGATCTGTCTTTTATTTGGTGGTAAGACTAGTTTTTACAAATTTGTTGATTTTTGATTTTTTATTAGCACCGTTGTTCTTGTGAAGAACATTTTTTTTCACTGCTTTATCAATTAAGCTAAAAGCTTTATTAAGACTTGTTTTAACTAAATTTATATTCTCCTCGTTAGGGTTTTTTTTATATTTTTCGCAGTTCTCTAAGGTTTTTTTGGTTAAAGTCCTAACAGTAGATTTATATGACTTATTTATCAAACGATTTCTTTCCGCAATTTGTATTCTCTTTTTTGCTGATTTGTTGTTAGCCACAGAGGGTGTTTAAATATAAGATTTCTATAATAACAAATAAATCGTCTACTAATCAATCATATATAATTTAGAAAATATTAAATTGGGTTTTGAACCTTTCTATTTGAAAAAATTAAGCAAATGAAGATCATAAATAATAAAAAAGAAGCTATTGAAGAATTAAATAGGATTTCTACTCGAACTAATTCAGATAATAATAATATAAATACAATTGTTGAAGAAATACTTCATGAGGTAAAAATTTCTGGAGATATTGCAGTAAAAAAATATACGAAAAAATTTGATGGTTTTGACCCTGACCCTATGCAAGTGAGTACGGATCAAATAAAAAATGCATGGGATGAAATTGATAACAATTTGAAGCATTCACTTGAAGTAGCTCATAAAAGAATTCAAAAATTCCATGAAAAAGAAATTCCTCATTCTTTCACTATAAAAGGTGAATATGGTGATACTGTCCAAAGAAGATGGAGACCAGTTAAAAATGCAGGAATTTATATTCCTGGAGGTAGAGCTGCTTATCCAAGTACGGTATTGATGAATGCTATACCTGCAAAAGTAGCAGGAGTTGAAGAGATTACAATGGTATCTCCTGGGAATAAAAATGGAGAAATAAACAAAACTGTTTTAGCTGCGGCTCACTTATCAGGGATTAATAAAGTATTTAGAATTGGGGGAGCTCAAGCAATTGGTGCTTTGGCATTTGGCACAAATCAAATCAATAAAGTTGATGTTATTTCAGGTCCAGGAAATATATATGTTACAACTGCGAAAAAACTCATTTATGGCTCTACAGGCATTGATTCTTTAGCTGGTCCAAGTGAAATATTAATCATTGCAGATGAAACAGCTCAAAGCACTCATATAGCATCTGATCTTCTAGCGCAAGCAGAACATGATCCTTTGGCTTCATCAATACTTCTAACTACATCAAAGTACCAGGCAAAAGAAGTTTTAGAAGAACTTTATAAAAAAATAGATGATCATCCAAGAAAAGAAATTTGCATTCAATCAATAAAAAATTGGGGTTTAATCGTGATTTGCGAGAATTATGAATCATGTGTTGAACTAAGCAATAACTTTGCCCCTGAACATCTAGAAATTCTCACTATAGATTCAAAAAAAATTCTTGCAGGTATAGAGAATGCAGGAGCTATATTTTTAGGAAAATGGACCCCAGAAGCTGTTGGAGATTATCTTGCTGGACCAAATCATACTTTACCCACATCAGGAAATTCTAGATTTAGCGGTTCCTTGGGGGTTGAAACTTTTATGAAAAATACTTCAGTAATTGAATTTAATGAAGAAAGTTTAAAAGTCAATAGCCTTGATATTATAAATCTTGCTAGAAGTGAGGGCTTACATAGCCACGCTAACTCTGTAGAAATAAGATTTGAAAACTAGCTAGCTCTTGAGGGTGAGTAAACCACTGGAAATCCATCTACAATTTTACCAACTAATACTTTGTCTGTAAGATCAACGAATAATCCATTTTCTAATACTCCTGGAATATTATTAATCTTCATTTCAATGTCTTTTGGATTCTGAATACCTTTATTAAATAATACATCTAGGATGAGGTTGCCTTGGTCAGTAACAACTGGGCCAGCTTTTTTGGTAGCCATTCTTAAAGAAGAATTGCCATTCATTTCTAAAATGACTTCCTGAACTTGCTTCCAAGCATTAGGAAGAACTTCTACAGGTAAAGGGAAAGATTGATTTAGATTTTTTACAAGTTTAGTTTCATCAACAACTATCAATAATTGATTAGCTTTAGAGGCTACTAACTTTTCTCTAACATGGCATGCTCCTCCTCCTTTTATTAATTGAAATCCTGGATCAACTTCATCTGCTCCATCAATAGCTAAATCAATTTGAGATACAGAAGCTAAATCGATAAGCGGAATATCCAGTTCAAGTGCTAAAACTTCTGATTGAAAAGAAGTTGCAACACCTCTTATATTTTGGAGTTTTCCAGAACGTATTTCATCCGCAAGGCTTTTTATCATTAACGCAGCTGTAGATCCAGACCCTAGTCCCAGAATCATGTCACTCTTTACTTCCCTTATTGCTGCATCAGCAACTACTTGTTTCATTTGAGATTGTGAATCCAAAATCTTTTTCTCTAATGGTTATAGATTATTAAATTTCAATGGGTGCTTTATGTCAAACCTGGAAGAGGTTCTGGTTTAATATTTATCTGCAACTCTTTATTATCTCTCAAAATACTTAAAAGGAATACTTTTCCTATTTGAGCTTTTTCTACTTCATCCAGTAAAGTTTTAGGTTCTTTTATAGAGATATTTTCGGCTGCTATTACTAAATCCCCTCTTCTTAAACCAGCTTTTTCAGCGGGGCTATTAGGTATTACTGATTGAATTAGAGCTCCGTTTCTTTCAGGTAATTGAACTAGTGCATTAGGATCTCGATTATGTTCTTTAGCAATTCTAGGATTTAAAGAAATTAATTGTACCCCTAAATACGGATGAATAACTTCCCCATTTTTAAGAAGCTGATCAGAAACACTTTTAGCTAGATTGATGGGAATCGCAAATCCTAAACCTGCTCCAGGGCCACTTCTTACTAATGTATTAATTCCTATTACCTCACCACTGGAATTTATTAGTGGTCCCCCTGAATTTCCTGGATTTATTGCCGCATCAGTCTGAATAAGATCCAGCCTTTTATCTGAAAATCCTAAACTATTAATATCTCTATGTAAGCTGCTAACAATCCCTAAGGTAACTGTTTTTTCAAGACCATAAGGCGTACCAAGAGCTATTGCCCAATCCCCAACTTCAAGATCTTCAGAATTTCCAAGTGGAGCAAAACCAGAATAAGCATCTTCATCAATTTTTACTAAAGCAAGATCAGTTACTGTATCCGTGCCCAAAACATCACCATCACAAATAGATCCATCTGCCAAAGTAACTGAAACATTATCTACTCTCTCTACAACATGAGCATTTGTAAGAACCAAACCATTCTCATTAATTATCACCCCAGAGCCTTGTCCTCTCTCCCTTTCAGGAGTAATTCCTTGCTCGCCAAGTAAATCCCTTAACAAAGGGTCAAGTAAAGTAGGATCGAATTGTTGCCTCTCTACTAATCGCTCAGTATCAATTTTTACAACTGCAGGGCCAATATTTTTAACTGCGGATGATACGAAATTATGACTTTCTAAAGAAGTTAAAGCTAAAACTTCAGCATTATGGAATAAATTAAGTATGCAAAAACATGTAATAAAGAATATTTGGATTAAATTAATAAATTTAATCTTGAGATACTTCATTTTATTGATATTTTTGTGTTTATCTGATAAATCTAATTGAAGAAAAAGATTATTGTTGTTTTTTTGTTTACATCCATAAAATGCAAATTTTTAAATTTTTTATAGAAAAAAATTCTTAATGTGTGAAAATATATTTAAAATAAATCTATAAATAAATTTGAATAAAGAAAACAAAAATAAACTAGAAGCTTTATTAGAAAAAGTTGCTAATAAACGGGATTTAGAAATCCACAGTTTAAATATACAAACTAATCAAAATCCAATTGTTATTGAAATAACTATTCGAAAAACTAATGGGCATGATATTTCCTTGGACGATTGTGCGCTATTTAATACCCCAGCATCTGACGAAATAGAAAAATCAAATCTTTTAAATTGTTCATATGTGTTAGAAATTAGTAGTCAAGGGGTCAGTGATGAATTAACCTCAGAAAGAGACTTCAAAACTTTTAAGGGTTTTCCGGTTAATGTTGAGTTAAACCAAAAGAATTCAAAAATAAAATTTCTGAATGGTTTACTTTATGAAAAGTCTAATGATTATTTAGCCATTAACATTAAAGGTAGGATAAAGAAAATCCCTTTCGATGAAGTATTAAAAATTAGTCTTTGTACCTTAAAAGATTAATTATTTTTCAACCATTATTCAATTTTCCCATCATAGATGGCATTAGTTATTCTCCCAGGTTTAAACAATCTTATTGAAGACATTAGTGAGGAAAAAAAGTTGCCTCCTAATATCGTTGAAGCAGCCTTGCGCGAAGCTTTGCTAAAGGGATACGAAAAATATAGAAAAACGTTTTACATTGGAGTTAACAATGACCCATTTGATGAAGACTACTTTAGTAATTTTGACGTTGGGCTAGATCTAGATGAAGAAGGTTATAGGATTTTATCAAGTAAAATAATTGTTGAAGAAGTTGAAAGCGAAGATCATCAAATATCTCTAGTAGAAGTTAAACAAGTAGCTGATGATGCTCAAATAGGTGACACAGTTGTTTTAGATGTCACTCCGGAAAAAGAGGATTTTGGGCGAATGGCTGCTTCAACAACAAAACAAGTTTTAGCCCAAAAATTAAGAGATCAACAAAGAAAAATGATCCAAGAAGAATTTGCAGATTTGGAAGATCCTGTTTTAACTGCAAGAGTTATAAGATTTGAAAGACAATCAGTAATTATGGGAGTTAGTTCTGGGATTGGTAGACCTGAAGTAGAGGCCGAACTTCCCAAAAGAGATCAATTACCAAATGATAATTATAGAGCTAATGCAACTTTCAAAGTGTTCTTGAAAGAAGTTAGCGAAATAGCCAGAAAAGGACCACAACTTTTTGTAAGCAGAGCAAATGCTGGATTAGTCGTTTATTTATTTGAAAATGAAGTACCGGAAATCCAAGAAGGTACTGTAAAAATTGTTGCAGTTTCCAGAGAAGCCAATCCTCCTTCAAGAGCTGTTGGGCCAAGGACAAAAGTAGCTGTTGATAGCGTCGAACAAGAAGTTGACCCTGTAGGTGCTTGTATTGGAGCCAGAGGAGCAAGAATACAACAAGTAGTAAATGAATTAAGAGGAGAAAAAATTGACGTCATTAAATGGTCATCTGACCCAATACAATATATTTTGAACTCTTTAAGTCCTGCGAAAGTTGATCTAGTAAGACTTGTTGACCCGGCTGGTCAACACGCGCACGTATTAGTTCCTCCTGATCAATTGAGTCTCGCAATTGGTAGAGAAGGACAAAATGTAAGACTCGCAGCAAGATTAACTGGTTGGAAGATAGATGTTAAAAACTCACATGAATACGATCAAGAAGCAGAAGATGCTGCAGTTTCTGAATTAATCACTCAAAGGGAAGATGAAGAGAATCTCCAGCGAGAAGCTGAGCTTAGATTAGAAGCAGAACAAGCTGAGCGTGCTGCTGAAGATGCAAGATTAAGAGAGCTTTATCCCCTTCCTGAAGATGATGATGAATATGGACAAGAAACATATGAAGAAGAGACCTTCTCAGATGGTGATCAATTAGAGACCGTTCAAGATGGTGAAATATCCTCCAAAGAGGAGAGAAAACGGTGATACGACAAAACCCTGTTATGCGTATATGCGTTTCATGCAGAAAAACATATGACAGGAAAGATCTTATAAAGATTACTAAAGATCATAAGCAAGGAATTATGTTGAAAAATGGTATGGGGCGATCAGCCTACATTTGCAAGTCAAAAAAATGTTACTTAGATTCCAAAATCATAAAAAAGCTTCAAAAAGCTTTAAGAACATCTTTAGATACTGAATTTATTGATGTTTTTGAAAAAGAAATTACAAGCTATAATTACTATCCCAATAAGGGAATATAATTACATTAAACCCTCTTTGAATTTCCAAAAGAGTACAAATCAGATTAAATGACTATCAGCGATAAAATCAGAATTTACGAACTTTCCAGAGACTTAAATCTGGACAATAAAGATATATTGGATGCCGCTCAAAAACTTTCAATTTCAGTAAAAAGCCATAGCAGTTCAATAAGTGCAGAGGAAGCAAAAAAAATAAAAAATCTTATTTATAAAAAAAATTCAGATAAAACAATCCTTTCTATTAAGAAACCTTCAATTAAAAAAGATAACTCCAAACAAATCAAAGAAGATGAATCTTCTATTATCTCCTCTATGAAAGAGAAACCCCTTAAAGATAATTCAAACAAAAAACCATTGTTGATAAAACCTCTTAACAAACCTGAGAGTCTAAAAATAGTTTCAAATCAACCTAAAAATCCCAAAAAACCGACAATTACCAACAGTTCACAATCTCAAGCAAATCTTACAAATCAAAATATAAATAATAAAACTTCACAAAATCTCAACCAAGATAAAAAAACTTTCCTAAATAAAACAACCCCACCCATAAAAAGTCCTGCCAAACCCCCTATTCAACTAATTGCTAAGCCTAAAAATATTAGTAATAATTTTAAATCTAATGAATCTTCCCAGAACATCTCCAGCTCAGGGGGGAAAAGACAAATTTCAAACAAACCTGATCAAAATTCGAACAAATCCAAAACAAAAAACATTAATAACAGAACGTCCCCCCCCTGAGTTAGTAGGAGCACCAATAAGAAGAGAAATACCTAATCAGCGAAATAATAGGCAAAACATTTCTTTTAAACAAACTGTTCCCAACAGACCTGGTACGCCTAACAGACCTGGAATGCCCAATAAGCCTGAATTAAGAAACAAACCATCAGATCAAGCCAGATCTGGTTCTTTCAATAGACAGTCCAATACAAGTAGGCCTGGTAATCCCAATAGACCTGGCATATCCAACAGGCCTGGATTAAGAAATAAACCATCAGATCAAGCCAGATCTGGTTCTTTCAATAGACAAGCCAATACAAGTAGGTTTGGTAATCCCAATAGACCTGGTATATCCAACAGGCCTGGTTCAAAATTCAATAGTCAAAAGACACAAGGAATTAGAAAGCCAGTTTCACCTAATGAACTCTTACAACTTCAAAAAACTAACAAATCCGAGAATGAAGTACAGAATAAAAATAATAACGAAAAACAAAATATTGAAATAACGAAACAGAAGGCAAAAGCTCCCAACAGTCGCCCAAATGCAACGCCAAATTCAAAAAAACCACCCCATAGAACATTTTCAAATAATTCTAAAAAACCAGGTAAGACTGACTGGGACGATAGCGCAAAACTTGAAGCATTGAGAAGCAAAAATCCCCAAAAACAAAGACAGAAAGTTCATATTATAGGAGAGAACGATGATTCATTAACATCCGAAACCAGTGGATATTCAGGCGAAAAAATTTCAATCTTATCAGCTAGTTTGGCGCGTCCAAAGAAAGAAAAGTCTGATGAATCCAAATCTCAAAAAGCTATAAAACAATTTAAAAAGAAGAAAAAAGAGACTACTAGACAAAGGCAGAAAAGAAGAGCTATGGAATTAAAGGCTGCCAAAGAAGCCAAACAGGTTAGGCCTGAAATGATAATAGTACCCGAAGATAATTTAACAGTTCAAGAATTAGCTGATAAATTAAGTCTTGAAAGTTCTGAAATAATCAAATCTCTCTTTTTTAAAGGAATAACTGCAACTGTTACTCAATCTCTCGACTTAGCAACTATTGAAACAGTAGCAGAAGAATTTGGTGTACCTGTTTTGCAAGATGATATCCAAGAAGCAGCTGAGAAAACAGTAGATATGATTGAATCTGAAGATATTAATAATCTAATAAGAAGACCACCTGTTATTACAGTGATGGGGCATGTAGATCATGGCAAAACAAGTCTTTTAGATTCCATTCGAGAATCAAGAGTGGCTTCTGGGGAAGCAGGGGGTATCACTCAACACATAGGAGCTTATCAAGTTGAATTTGAACATGAATCTCAAAAGAAAAAATTAACTTTCCTTGATACCCCTGGTCATGAAGCCTTTACGGCAATGAGAGCAAGGGGTACAAAGGTTACAGATGTAGCTGTTCTTGTAGTTGCTGCAGATGATGGTTGTAGACCTCAAACATTAGAAGCTATCAGTCATGCAAGAGCGGCAAAAGTACCAATTGTTGTTGCAATAAATAAAATTGACAAAGAAGGGGCCTCTCCAGACAGAGTAAAGCAGGAACTATCAGAAAAAGATTTAATTGCTGAAGATTGGGGAGGAGATACTGTTATGGTCCCAGTAAGTGCTATCAAAAAACAAAACATTGATAAATTGCTCGAAATGATCTTATTAGTTTCAGAAGTAGAAGATCTACAAGCTAACCCTGAAAGATTTGCAAAAGGTACGGTTATTGAAGCCCACCTAGACAAGGCCAAAGGGCCTGTGGCTACTTTGTTAGTACAAAATGGAACCTTAAAATCTGGAGATGTTTTAGCTGCGGGTTCAGTCCTCGGAAAAATTAGAGCAATGGTTGATGAACATGGTATTAGAATCAAAGAAGCAGGACCATCATTCCCAGTAGAAGCGCTAGGATTCAGTGAAGTCCCCACAGCAGGAGATGAATTCGAAGTTTACTCTGATGAGAAAACTGCTAGAGCCATTGTAGGAGAAAGGGCAACAGATGCTAGAGCCACAAAATTAGCTCAGCAAATGGCCTCTAGAAGAGTCAGCTTATCATCCTTATCAACACAAGCAAATGATGGAGAACTTAAGGAGTTAAACTTAATTCTCAAAGCTGATGTTCAAGGTAGTGTAGAAGCAATATTAGGATCACTAGAACAATTACCAAAAAATGAAGTTCAAGTCAGAGTACTACTTTCTGCACCTGGAGAAATAACTGAGACAGATATAGATCTCGCTGCTGCATCTGGGTCAGTAATCATTGGATTTAACACCTCATTGGCTTCTGGCGCGAAGAGAGCAGCTGATGCTAATGACGTCGACATAAGAGAATATGAGGTAATCTATAAACTCTTAGAAGATATTCAGTTGGCCATGGAAGGGCTACTTGAACCAGATCTTGTCGAAGAATCATTAGGGCAAGCTGAAGTAAGAGCAACTTTCGCAGTAGGTAAAGGAGCTATTGCTGGCTGTTATATACAAACTGGCAAATTACAAAGGAATTGTTCTCTTAGAGTTATTAGATCAGAAAAAGTAATATTTGAGGGTAATTTAGACTCTCTAAAAAGAGCTAAAGATGATGTAAAGGAAGTAAATACAGGCTTTGAATGTGGAGTCGGCTGCGATAAATTCTCTTCATGGATTGAAGGAGATGTGATCGAAGCATTCAAATTTGTCACCAAAAAGAGGACCTTATCAAATTAATTAAACATTTAACTTTTTAATCTTTATTTCTGTCAAAGATTAATAAAGTGAGGAATATCACACAAGCACCCAACTGTATAAGAAGGTTATTTTGCTGTAATTCAGTTCCGCTTGCAATTTTGGAAAGCATTACTATAAGTCCTAATAATGCAGAACCGCTAAAAGCTATCCACAATATTCTTCTTAATCCCTTGAAAGGAGCTTGGGATTCCTTTAATAATTTCTTTTTCAATTCAGGATCTATTTTTGACATAAATTCTTTCAATTATAAAATTAAGTCTATATGAAAAATTCAATATTTAATTTGGCCGGTATAGCTCAGCGGTAGAGCAACTGTCTCGTAAACAGTAGGTCATTGGTTCAATTCCAATTATCGGCACTTATAAAGCAAATTAAAATGGTTAATAAAATTTTAAAATTTAGATATCTTTTCAAATTATTTATTTTTATTCCTCTCATATTTTATTTTGGCAAACGAAGTTATATTGCGTTTGATGAAGGTTTTTATGCACTACAAGCTAGATGGATATTAGAAAAAGGTAACTGGACTATTCCACTTTGGTGGGATGAATATGTTTTAGATAGAACAATAGGAATACAGTTTTTGATAGCAAAGTCACAGGACTTATTTGGTAGAAATATTTTTGCCGCATATTTACCAACAACAGTCTCTTCAATATTGATGCTATTTACAACTTATAAATTACATGAAGAATTATTTAACAAAAAATATGCAATTATATCTCCACTAATACTTGCTACAACGTATCTATGGTTTGACTACTCACACTTAGCCACTCAAGATATTATTTATTCATGTTTAGTAACTATAGGAGTATTAGCTTTAGTAAAAATAAAAAGTAAAAATAACAAATTCTATATTCTCCTTTTTGGAATTTGGATTGGCTTAGCTTTTATGATGAAAACTTTTTTAGTTTTTGTGCCGTTATTTTCACTCCTACCATATATTTTTTTTAAAAAAAATTTTTTATTCATCAAATTCTTTTGGTTAGGACTACTAATTGGATTTATTCCTTTTTTATTCTGGACGTTTTCTATCAACCCTTATTTAGACAAAAATATTATTTTTTACTTAGTTGAAAAGTTTAACTTTCTATCAAATAAAAATACTTTTACAAATCCTTTCTATTATTATTTGTGGAATGTGCCCTTAACATTTCTGCCATGGAGTTTTTTCGCAATTATTGGTACAACATACAATATTTCTCAAAATAAAGAGAATAAATATATACTTGGTTTGTTTCCCATCATTTTAGTAGCGACCCTTAGTATTTTCTCTACAAAAACACCTTATTATACTCTACAAATCTCATCTATTTTTTCATTAAATACATATTTAGGAATAAAATATTTATTCAATTCTTATAAATTTAGTCGTTTTTTTATATTTATAACTTCAAAAATAATTCCATTATTTATATTTGCTCTAACATTCACATATTATTTTTTCTTTAAAAATTCAATCTTTTTTAATACAAAGGAAAATACATTTATGATTCTTGGATTATTATCTTTCGGCTTATCATGGTCATTAATAAAACATAAAAATTCGTTCAAAGAAATATTAATAACTCTCATAATTGGGCCTTACTTATTCACTTCATTTATTTTGCAATCAGGTTTATTCACTGATAGATCTAGAGAACTAAGAGAGAAAATGGAATATGTTTCATCCCTTGATTTAGTAAAAAATCAAACTATCTTGGTTGATAAAAAAGGAATCAACGACTCTCGATCTCAATCAAAAATCATAAGGATTTCTTTATCAACTCCTAAATTAGGTAGGGGATTAGAAAGTATTAATCAGTTAAAAAAATCTGAATTAGCATGGACAGCTGACCTTAAAAAAATAAAAAATAATGATAATTCTTATGAATTGATATACGAAAATGATGTTTTAAATCCATGGAAATTAATATTAAAAAAGTGAATAATCCATATATAATAAGTTGTTGTTTGTAAATTTTAATAATGAGATCTGTTAATAGTTGGAATTTAACTAACAATGAACTTCATCAATTATTTAAAGACAATGACGAATTTATTTCTATTAAAGTCCGTGGTAATACTTGGGAGCCAATAACTAGATGGCTAAGATTAGATTCAAGAATTTTTAGAGAAACTACTAGCAAAGCAAGAATAACTTTATGCGATATCGATTCTCTTGCAGAAATTTATAACTACAGATCAATTAGATGGAAAGCAAAAAAACTAACTCCTATGCCAACTAAGGTAATTCCACAATCTATTAAAAATATTTTTCGGAAAATACCAATCATAAAACAACTCGCCTATGAACTTGAAATAGTCTTTTATAAATATAGTGAAAATATTTCTGAACATTTAATATCAATAGTAATTCCTGCAAGAAATGAAGCAGGTAATAAAGAACTTTTAATTAATGCTTTAAATAAATTCAAAAATATACCCAATAAATTAGAAATTATATTTGTTGAAGGTAATAGCAACGATAATACATATAAAATTTTGAAAGAATTAAAAGAAAATTTCTCAAATTTCTTCAAGATATCCCTTTTAAAACAAACTTCTAAAGGTAAGAAAAATGCAGTAGTGGAGGGTTTTAATATTTCTTCAGGTGAGACCCTCGCCATAATTGATAGTGATTTTACTGTAGATATTGATGACAGTATTGCAGCAATTATGGAATCAACCAAAAATAAAAATATCCTTATTAATTGCGCCCGCACAACTTTTCCAATGGAAAAAGATGCGATGAGATGGGCAAACTATATAGGAAATAGACTCTTCGCAATATTTCTATCAATTCTCATCAATAAGCCTGTATCAGATTCACTCTGTGGAACAAAAGTTTTTTCAAGAAAATTCTTTAAACTTATGAAAAAAAACGGAAGTTGGGATTCCAAGTCTGACCCATTTGGAGATTTTACAATAATATTTGAAGCTGCGAAAAACAACATTAAAATACTAAATTATCCTGTGAGATATTACGCTAGAAAATCTGGAGCACCAAATATATCTAGATGGATAGATGGATTAAAACTTCTCAAAGTATGCTGGATTTATATGATTTCTGATATCTGAATTAAATTAAATCTTAGTGAGTATTTTCATAGTATTTTTAATTTCTCCAAATTAGTAATAAAGTAGTTAGATTCTTAAAGAAAATAAATTCATTAAATTTCATGACATGAATTTTAATTTGAAGTTCGAAAAATTAAATAAAAAAAATTTTCACAGAAAGCACTATGGGAAAATCCTAACTGTAAGATTGCCATGTAATCCAATATTTCCAATAGGACCTATTTATTTAGCAGACCATATTCACAAATGTTTTCCAAGTGTTGAGCAGCAATTCATTGATTTAGCAATAATTCCATCTAATAAAGTTTCCAAATATTTAATTCGAAAAATTGATCAATTTAGACCACATCTAATTATTTTTTCATGGAGAGATATACAAATTTATGCTCCTGTTGATGGTAGAAGCGGAAATCCCCTACAAAACTCTTTTGAAGTTTTCTACTCAAAAAATATCCTTAAAAAAATAAGAGGTTCATGGGGAGGATTAAAATTAATTGCATCACATTATGGAGAAATTTATAGAAATACTTCTTTAGTGAAGATGGGACTAAAAAGAGCGCAAAAATACAACAAAAATATAAAAATAATTTTAGGAGGTGGGGCTGTTAGTGTCTTCTATGAACAACTAGGAAATCTACTTCCAAAAGGGACTGTAATTTCTGTTGGCGAGGGAGAAAATCTCATAGAGAAAATTATTAGAGGAGATTCTATAACGGAAGAAAGATGTTATCTTGCTGGACAAAAACCTCGGAACAAATTAATACATGAACAACCTTCTGGAACGGTTAAAACTGCCTGCGACTATAAATATATTAAATCAATATGGCCAGAATTCTCTTGGTATATAGACGGAGGAGATTATTATGTAGGGGTACAAACTAAAAGAGGTTGTCCTCATAATTGTTGTTTTTGTGTTTATACAGTAGTGGAGGGGAAGCAGGTTCGCGTTAATCCTGTTAACGAAGTAATTAAAGAAATGAAGCAACTATATGATCTTGGAGTAAGAGGATTTTGGTTCACCGATGCACAGTTTATTCCAGCCAAAAAACATATTGAAGATGCAAAAAAACTTTTGCAAGCTATTAAGGATCAAGGCTGGGACGATATTAATTGGGCAGCATACATAAGAGCAGATAATATTGATGCTGAGCTAGCTCAACTCATGGTTGATACAGGTATGAGCTATTTTGAAATAGGTATCACTTCTGGATCTCAAGAACTTGTTAGAAAGATGAGATTAGCTTATGACCTTGAAACCGTACTAAATAACTGCAGAATTCTAGTCCAATCTGGCTTCAAGAACCATGTTTCAGTCAATTATTCATTTAATGTTTTTGACGAAACGCCAAGCACCATCAGACAAACAATTGCTTATCATAGGGAATTAGAAAATATTTTTGGTAAAGGGTTAGTTGATCCAGCTATATTTTTTATAGGCTTGCAACCTCACACTCTTCTTGAGAAGTATGCCTTGGACCATAAAATTTTGAAGCCTAATTATAATCCAATGAGCATGATGCCCTGGACAGCGAGAAAACTTCTATGGAATCCAGGCTTATTAGGGGAAAAACTTGGTCAGGTTTGCTTAGAAGCTTTTGATAATAAAGAAGATGAATTTGGCAAAACAGTTATCAACATTCTTGAGAGAGAATACGGAAAGTCAACCTTAAATGAATCACTAAAAGTCCGACCCTTATCAGAACGTAAATTAGCTCAATCAAAATAATAAATTAAGCCTTTATTAACCTTCTTTCTCAATTGAACTAGATATCCCTTTCGATTTTAACGATTCTGAGTAAAATTCAGCTGGCTCTAAATCACAAATAATCACCAACCCTACACCCGTATTATGTGCCTCTAGCATTATAGCGATAGCATCTTGTTCGCTTAATTGCGGCACAACTTCTCGCAGTGAAATAGTGACATACTCCATAGAATTAACTGGGTCATTATGAAGTAAAACCTTATATTTTGGCGATTTATTTTTTAATTCAGCTGGTTTCTTTTCAATCACTGCTGAACTATTACTTACACTTTTTTCTAACTTTATGGGTAGCATTAAAATTTTAGAATCTAAATAATAACTATTATATAGTAATTATTCTTTCCATTGCATCAATGACGTTTGATCGTGAGTTAAATGCTGACAAACGAAAATAACCCTCTCCTGATAATCCGAATCCGCTCCCAGGTGTTCCAACTACACTAACTTTTTCGAGAAGAAAATCAAAAAAGTCCCAAGATGTCATCTGATCAGGAACTTTAATCCAGATATAAGGAGCATTGTCCCCTCCATAAACTTTATACCCTGCATTCTGAAGTTTATTTTTCATAATTTTTGCATTTTCCATATAAAAATCAATTAAACCTTTCACCTGTTCTTTCCCTTCAAGAGAATAAACAGCCTCAGCACCTCTCTGAACCACATAACTTACTCCATTAAACTTTGTAGATTGTCGCCTATTCCATAAAGGCCATAAGTCTATTTCCTCATTTGTTGAGCTTAAACCTTTGAGATTTTTAGGGATTACTGTAAAAGCACATCTAACTCCAGTGAATCCTGCATTCTTTGAAAAAGATCTAAATTCAATAGCACAATCCTTTGCACCCTCAATCTCATATATTGAATGTGGAATATCATTATCTTGAACAAATGCTTCATAAGCGGCATCAAAAAGTATTAGAGATTTGTTTTTAAGAGCATAGTCAACCCACTTTTTCAGCTCTTCTTTATTAATTGTTGCTCCGGTGGGATTATTAGGAAAGCAAAGATATAAAATATCAACTTTTTTTTCAGGTAGTTCTGGCAGAAAGTTATTCCCCTCGTCTATTGCAAGATACGTCAATCCTTGATAAGTACCATTTGCAAGAGCATCTCCAGTTCTACCTGTCATAACGTTACTATCTACATAAACAGGGTAAACAGGATCCGTTACGGCAATTGAATTATCTTTGCCAAGAATATCTAAAATATTGCTACTATCGCATTTAGAACCATCTGAAACAAAGATTTCTTCAGGTGAGATTTGACAACCTCTCGAAATAAAATCATGCTCTGATATTTTTTCTCTGAGCCAAGAATAACCTTGTTCTGGTCCATAACCTCTAAAACCATCTGCAGTTCCCATGTCATCTAAAGCTTTAGCCATAGCCTCTATGCATGCTCTAGGTAATGGTTCTGTAACATCTCCTATGCCAAGCTTAATAATTTCAGCACTCTTATTTGATTGAGAATATTTTTTTACCCTTTTAGCAATTTCCGGAAATAAATAGCCTGCTTTGAGTTTTAAATAATTTTCGTTTACTTGAACCACTTTAGATAAAAAATTTCACCAATATTAGGATAATGTATCAACGTGCTTTAGTGGTGATTAGATGTTAAAATTATGTTAGTTATGATAATCCAAGAGATAATCATAGCTATGAATTCAATTTCAATTAGTTTGAAAATCGTTTAAAGCTTTATAAATAGCAGAATTCAATCACTTTTAACTTTATTAATTTTAAAAATAAATAATAATAGCTAGAAAAATTGCTTTATTAAAAGAGAAAAATCTAATTCTTTAATTTAGATGATTTTCAAAATTCAAACACTTAGAATCAATTAATATGTCTCAGCAAATAATCATCGCTGAGCAGGCTCGAATTGCAGCACTACTCACAGATGATCGAGTTGATGAATTAATCGTCGCACAAGGTCAATATCAAATTGGCGATATTTTTTTAGGAACAGTTGAAAATGTTCTCCCTGGCATTGATGCTGCTTTCATAAATATTGGTGGAAGTGATAAAAATGGATTCATTCATGTTTCAGATTTAGGTCCATTAAGACTCAAAAAAGGGACATTTGGAATAACTGAATTACTAGAACCCAAACAAAAAGTTCTAGTACAGGTAATAAAAGAACCTACAGGATCCAAAGGTCCTAGACTAACTGGAAGTATTTCAATTCCAGGAAAATATTTGATATTACAGCCATATGGTCAAGGAGTGAATATTTCAAGAAAAATAAATACAGAAACAGAACGTTGCCGTTTGAAAGCTCTTGGGGTTTTAATAAAACCGCCTAGCACAGGCTTGTTATTTAGAACAGAGGCTGAAAAGATAAAAGAAGAACTTCTTATTGAAGATTTAGAACATTTAATTCAACAATGGGAAAATGTACTAAAACTTTCTGAGGCTTCTAATCCCCCAAATTTAGTAAAAAGAGATGATGATTTCTCTCTTAAGATCTTAAGAGATCACATCAAAGAATCAACTAAAAGCATAATAATAGATAGTAAATTTTCAGTTGCAAGGGCAAAAGATTTTTTAATAAATTATGAATCTGATATAAATATTGAATTCCACGATAATAATTTAACCCAACATATTTTCGAGAAATACGAAATTAAGAAAACAATTCAAAAAGCCCTCCAGCCGAGAGTAGATCTTCCTTCTGGGGGTTATATAATTATTGAGCCTACTGAAGCTTTAACAGTAATAGATGTAAACTCAGGATCATTTACAAGATCCGCCAACTCAAGACAAACCGTTTTGTGGACGAATTGCGAAGCAGCAGTTGAAATCTCAAGACAAATGAAATTAAGGAATATTGGGGGAGTTATAGTAGTTGATTTTATTGATATGGAATCTCGAAGAGATCAATTTCAGTTACTTGAGCATTTTACCTCAGCATTAAAAGATGATTCTGCTAGGCCTCAAATAGCTCAACTTACTGAACTAGGCTTAGTGGAGCTAACCAGAAAAAGGCAAGGTCAAAATATATATGAATTATTTGGGAATAAATGTTCTACATGCGATGGCACAGGTTATGTAGAAAATATATTAAATCACGAAATTTCTAACTTAAAAATAAAAAATGTTGAGAATAAATCTAATCAATTAAACAATATAAAATCTTTAGATATAGATACTTCTCAATCAACTGATGCTGAGGAAAAAATAATTGACAAGGAATTACTCAACTCCAAAGACCTTAGTAAAGAGAATTATTCTAATAAAAAAGAAAATGATAATGAAAATTTGAACCAAACAAATTTAAAAGAAAAAAATACAATAACAGTAGATCTTACTAATGAAGAAAAAATTGTTTTTAGTCAATTAGGTATAAATCCACTTATAAAGTTAGGTAAAGAATATCTCACCAGCAATAATTTTGTACGTTTAAAAGACAGTAACAATGAATCGGAAAACCCCTTAGATAATAAAAAAACAAAAGCAAAACAAATTAAAAAAATCTCAAAATCGGGAGAAGAAAAGAATCAAATTAAAATCGAAGCAAATACAAATTCTAAAGATAAATCAACCAATAAAACTTATGGAAATAATGAAATTGTTTTTACAGATAAAAAAGATGAAATTGCAATTATAGATGAGCCAAACAATGCAAGAAAAAAAAGAAGAAGATCCTCAGCAAGCATTGAATAAAGTATCCGAAGTTGGAATAGATGAAGTTGGGAAGGGGGCAATTTTTGGTCCAGTTTTTTCAGCAGTTGTAGTATTAACTAAAAAAAATATATCTATTTTAAAACAATTTGGAGTAACAGATAGTAAAAAACTAACTCCCAAAAAAAGGAAATTACTTTTACCAAAAATTTTATTACTATGTTCAGATTATGGAATTGGGCAATCTTCTGCTAGAGAAATAGATAATTTAGGTATTAGAGTTGCGACAGAACTCTCAATGATAAGAGCTTTAAAAAAATTAAAAGAGAAGCCATCTGAATTAATAATAGATGGCCCCTTATTATTAAGGCCATGGCAAGGAATTCAGAAAAACATAGTATCTGGAGACTCAAAGTTTATCTCGATAGCCTCAGCAAGCATATTTGCTAAAGTTTCTCGCGATAATCTAATGGAGAGGCTAGAAAAAAAATACTCAGGATATTTTATATTTAAAAATAAAGGTTATGGTACCAGAGAGCATCTTTCATTAATTAGAAAATATGGAATAACTAAACTTCATAGGAAAAGTTTTTTAAAAAAATCAAATCTTATTTAATTCACACCAATCTAAAAAATCTTTTACTAGTTGCTGTTGAACCCTTGACTTTATACCCAACAGAATCCCATTTAATACAGAATGACCAGTAGATTCCAAAATTTTCTTTGGTACCAGCTTCAAAAGAGTAGGTTGGCTTACAGATACCCCAAGAAGCGCCTCCCCTTCTAACCCAATATCAGTTGCTTCCAAATTCGCTTTTAAAATAAGATTAAAATCATCTATCATCCCCAAACCATCCAATGTACTTTCAAGGGCACTCATTTTTAAAATTCCATCTTTATTTTCTACCCCAATTGAGACAACAGGATTAATATCTAATTGAAAAACCTTAAAACTTGTTACTGTATACTTATATCTACCTACTCCTTCTGGTACTAATTTTTTGGAGTCAAGCATTGCTCCAACAACTCTTTCTTCTTCCAAAAGATATTTAGAAAGATATTTTTTATTACGTGTAACAGAAAGCTTTAGTTTCTGTTTAGCATCAAAAGACAGTAGCATTTTCTATATCCCTCCAATGCTTATTTGATCTCTTTTTTTTTTTACGATTAATCATGCGCAAACAAGTTGCATATTTAGGTCCCAAAGGAACATACGCAGAAAAAGCAGCTCATATATTATCAAAGCATGCCGATTTCCAGACACCTATATTTGTACCATGTAATGGGTTACATTCGGTCATTAAATCAATAGCGTACAACAATTGTGATGCAGCCGTAGTCCCTATAGAAAATTCGGTAGAAGGGGGAGTTACTGCTACTCTCGATGCCCTTTGGAAATTTCCTGAAATTTTTATAAATAAAGCAATTGTTTTACCTATAAAACATGCATTAATTAGTGATGGAGAACTTTCAAACATTTCAGAAGTATTATCTCATCCTCAAGCATTAGCTCAATGTTCAGAATGGTTAACTGAAAATCTTCCGAATGCGATTACTCTCCCAACAAATTCAACATCAGAAGCTGTCAATATGGTTAAGGGGAGTAAATTTAGAGCTGCTATCGGTTCAAAGTCATTAATTCAAATCGAAGGTCTTAAAGAATTAGCCTTTCCTATTAATGATGTTCCAGGAAATTGCACTAGATTTGTCCTATTGAGCAAGGAATCAAATTCAAATTTAGCTAATATTGCCAGTTTCGCTTTCTCATTAATATCAAATAAACCTGGTGCATTGCTTAAAGCTTTAAATAATATTGCAGATTTTGGATTTAATATGAGTAAGATTGAATCTAGACCATCAAAAAGAGAATTAGGCGAATATATAATTTATATTGATTTAGAAATAAATAATCAATATAACATTAAAGATTTTCTTGAATTAAAAAATAAGCTAAAGCCACTTTGCAAGAATTTTGTAGATTTTGGAAAATATTTTTCTGAAAAAGTTGAACTAGATTAAATTATCCTCTACATCTATAAACTCCAAACTCCATTAAACCCTTTCTAAATGCCCAATTCATGAGAAGTATTGTTGGAATCTCTCTAAACGACTTCACTATCGCAAATGGACCTAGTGACAAGATTGCGAAAGGCCTTCGAATTCCTTCAATAATGGAGTCGTACCATGAAGGATTTGTATAGGAATTCCAATTTTCAGAAATAACTCTTCCTGAACTATTTTTATTAGCACTAAGAATATTAACGAATTCGTTAATGCTCATAAAATTAGGATGTACCCATTGTTCAAGTAATTGTTTAAGAACTAACTTCTCAAAAAATGATGGGGGATATGCTTTGAGGTCTCTTGAGTTCCAATCAGCCAATGCCAAGTACCCTCCAGGTCTTAGAGTTCTCAGCATTTCATCTGCAAACCTAGTTTTATCATTCATATGTGCACCAGCCTCAATACTCCAAATCGCATCAAATGATCCATCTTCAAATTTCAAATCCAAAGCATCCATAACTTGGAAGTTGCAATTTAGCCCATGAGGAGTAAGTTCTCTTGCTCTTTTAACTTGAGCCGTACTAATTGTAATGCCAGTGACATTAAACCCATAATATTCTGCAAGGATCCTAGAACTTCCTCCTATTCCACAACCTACATCGAGTATTCTGGATCCCCTTGGCAATTTATCTAAACCACTCCATTTGACTAATTGATGAACAAATAAGACTTTAGCCTTTCTAAAATCAATATTTTTTTTCCCTGAAGGATAAAAACCCAAATGTATATGTTCTCCCCACAATCTCTCAAGTAATTTATCCTGAGTCCAAGCATCATATGCAGAAGCCACCGTACTGGATGAAATATATTTTCTAGCATTAATTCTCCAAATTATCGATAGGACTAGAAATAATAAAACTAATATAAAAAAAGGGAATAATAATTCAAACATTTAATTTTCTTTTATGTCAGGAAAACTTTCTTTCAATGCCGTTCTTGCTGCAAGTTGTTTTCTTGTATGATCGAGCATTTCATATTCTCTTTGCAAACGAGAAAAAGTATTTCTTTCCTCAAGGAGTCTTTGCTGTTCATCCGCAACAGAGCCGCCTAAATGAGCTGCTATCCAAAATGATAAATCCATTGGGTTTTCAGGTAATTTATCAGGTAGATTTTTCTTAGTATTAGTCAATTTACTTGTTAAATTAATAACATCACTAAGTGCTTCTTTAACTGAATCTTTGAGAGAATCTAATTTTTGAAAATCATCAATATTATCATCACTAATCCAACTAACCATCGCGGAACAAAATGGCGTTGAACGCATAATTTCCAATACTTGAAATCTTTGTTGTCCAAGAGTGATAATATTACTTGTCCCACCTTCTGCTGTTTGATGTTTTATAATTTGTGTGCAACATCCGACGCTAGCCATACTTTTGGTAGTTGGATCCCACTTTATAACTCCAAACATTGAATCACTCTCAAGAACAGATTGGAGCATGATCCTATATCTCGATTCAAAAATATGTAAAGGCAATACTTCTTGAGGAAAGAGGACTACCTCAGGCAAAGGAAATATTGGTAATTCCCTTACTGAGAGTTCTCCCATTTAATCCTCATTTCGTTATTTTTATACTAATCAATTTAAGGCGATTTCGGGATTTATTAAAGTTTAACTTCTATATCTACACCACTAGGGAGATCTAGCTTCATTAAAGCATCAATAGTTTTTGCAGAAGGACTATAGATATCTATTATTCTTCGATGTGTTCTTGTTTCAAAATGCTCTCTGGAATCTTTATCAACATGTGGTGATCTAAGAACACAATAAATCTTCCTTTTTGTAGGTAAAGGTATTGGGCCTATTGCTGAAGCAGCAGTAGTATCAGCAGTTTGAATTATTTTGTCGCATGACAAATCAAGCATTCTTCTATCAAATGCTTTTAGTCTTATTCTTATTTTTTGTTGTGCAATTGATGCAGTCATAGTTCTAAATAACTTCTTGTAAAGGGTCATTGATTAAAATGACCCTTATCCATATACCTATATTAGATGATTGAGGTTAAATTTTTAAAATTCAAATGTATTATTTGAGTATTTTAGAAACAACTCCAGCACCGATAGTACGACCACCTTCACGGATAGCGAATCTCATACCTTGTTCAATAGCTACTGGACAAATTAATTCTCCAGTCATCTTAATTCTGTCTCCTGGCATAACCATTTCGACATTAGAGCCATCATCAGAGGTAAATGCTGTTATTTGACCTGTCACATCAGTTGTTCTGATGTAGAACTGAGGTCTATATCCTGCAAAGAAAGGAGTATGTCTTCCGCCCTCTTCTTTTTTGAGAACATAAACTTCTCCTTCAAACTGAGTATGAGGAGTAATAGATCCTTTTTTAACAAGTACCATTCCTCTCTCAATATCTTCTTTCTGTACACCACGTAAAAGTAAACCAACATTATCGCCAGCCATACCTTCATCAAGAAGTTTTCGGAACATTTCAACTCCAGTAACAGTTGTTACTCTTGTATCCCTTATCCCAACTATTTCGACTTCTTCTCCAACCTTAACTTTACCTCTCTCAATTCTTCCAGTAGCAACAGTTCCTCTACCAGTAATCGAGAAAACATCTTCAACTGCCATCAAGAATGGTTTATCAACTTCTCTTTCTGGTTCGGGAATACTAGCATCAACTGCTTTCATTAATTCTTCAATCTTTGATTCCCAAGTAGAATCACCTTCGAGAGCTTTTAAACCTGAAACTTGAACTATAGGAATGTCATCTCCAGGAAAGTCATAACTATCTAAAAGTTCTCTGATTTCCATTTCGACAAGTTCAATAATTTCTTCATCATCGACCATATCGCACTTATTTAGAGCAACTACAAGAGCAGGAACTCCAACCTGTTTAGCTAAAAGAATATGCTCTTTTGTTTGAGCCATAGGACCATCTGTTGCTGCGCAAACTAGAATAGCTCCATCCATCTGAGCGGCTCCTGTGATCATGTTTTTCACATAATCAGCATGTCCTGGACAATCGACATGAGCATAATGTCTGCCTTCAGTTTCATATTCAACGTGAGCAGTATTAATGGTAATGCCACGCTCTCTTTCTTCAGGAGCACCATCAATGTCTCCATAGTCTTGAGCTTGGGCTTGACCTTTTTTGGCTAATACGTTTGTAATAGCAGCTGTTAGTGTTGTTTTTCCATGATCAACATGGCCAATAGTACCTATGTTGACATGTGGTTTGTTCCTTTCGAACTTCTCGCGAGCCATTTTGAATTAAAGAATCGAGGGTTTAAGAGTGTTTTAGTTTAGAGATCAGGAGTTGCCCTGATTCTTGGAAATGATAGCTTCAGCAACATTACGAGGAACTTCCTCATAATTTGCGAACTCCATTGAAAATATACCCCGACCTTGAGTCATTGATCGGAGTTGAGTGGCATAACCGAACATTTCGGCTAAGGGCACTTTGGCCTGTACCTTAGACAATCCATCATCAACAGATTGTCCTTCTACTTGACCTCTTCTAGAAGAGAGATCACCAATTACAGATCCAAGAAAGTCGTCAGGACTTTCGACCTCAACTTTCATCATAGGCTCTAAAAGGACAGGATTGCATTTTTTAACCCCGTCTTTAAAAGCCATAGAACCTGCAATTTTGAAGGCCATTTCAGATGAGTCTACATCGTGGAATGAACCATCGACTAGTGTTACTTTTACATCAATGAGTGGATAACCGGCAAGAACACCTGATTCACAGGTTTCTTTCATTCCATTAGATGCAGGACCAATATACTCTTTTGGTACTGCTCCACCAACAATTTTATTTACAAATTCAAAACCTTTGCCAACTTCAGCAGGTTCCATTTCAATAATTACATGACCATATTGACCTTTTCCTCCAGTTTGTCTCGCATATTTACCCTCACCTTTAGAACTTGATCTAATAGTCTCTCTATATGAAACCTGAGGAGCTCCTATATTTGCTTCAACTTTAAATTCCCTTAACATTCTGTCCACTAGGATTTCTAAGTGCAACTCACCCATACCTGCAATAACAGTCTGATTTGTCTCAGGATCTGTACTTACCCTAAAGGTTGGATCCTCTTCAGACAAAGCCGTTAAAGCTTTTGATAATTTTTCCATATCACCTTTAGTTTTTGGCTCAACAGCCACCGAGATAACTGGTTCAGGGATAAACAATGTCTCCAAAACTATTGGATCTTCTGTGTTACATAAAGTGTCGCCAGTTGTTGTATTTTTTAGACCTAATACAGCCCCTAAATCTCCAGCCCTCAATTCATCAACTTCCTCTCTTTCATCAGCCTTGAGAATCACTAATCTAGAAATTCTCTCTTTAGCATCCTTAGTAGAATTCATTACATAACTTCCCTTTGAAAGAACACCCGAATACATTCTTACAAAAGTTAATTTCCCATAAGGATCTGACATAACTTTAAAAGCTAATGCACTGAAAGGAGCATTATCATCTGAAGGTCTAACATCTTCTTTACCACTGGGTAAAACGCCTTGTATTGGTTTCACATCAACTGGAGCTGGCAAATAATCAACAACAGCGTCTAATACAAGTTGAACTCCTTTATTCTTAAAAGCTGAACCACAGAGAACAGGAACTAATCCATGTTTTAGAACACCTTCCCTAATACCTTTTTTTAGTTGTTCTGTGGATAATTCTCCTGTTTCAAGGAAAATTTCAATTAAATCTTCATCATTTTCTGCGACGCTCTCCATCAACTTGGATCTCCACTCAGCAGCTTCATCTTCCATTTCAGATGGAATTGGTGCTTCTTCAATATCCGTACCTAAATCGTTTTTGTAAAGATATGCTTTGTTGGCAACTAAATCAATAATGCCTGTAAGATCACCTTCAGCTCCAATAGGGAGTTGAATTGGGAGTGCATTTGCCTTAAGTCGATCTTTAATTTGGTTATTAACTTTTAGAAAATCTGCTCCAGTCCTGTCCATTTTATTAACAAAAACCATTCTTGGAACAGAATATCTATCTGCTTGACGCCAAACTGTTTCAGATTGAGGCTGAACTCCACCAACTGCGCAAAATACAGCTATAACTCCGTCCAAGACTCGCATTGATCTTTCCACCTCAATAGTAAAGTCAACGTGTCCAGGAGTATCAATAATATTAATTCTGTGATCTTGCCAACTAGTAGATATTGCAGCAGCAGTAATAGTTATTCCTCTTTCTCGTTCTTGAGCCATCCAATCTGTTACGGCAGCACCATCATGTACTTCTCCTATCTTGTGAACTACACCTGAGTAAAACAAAATTCTTTCAGTAGTAGTAGTCTTACCTGCGTCGATATGAGCGGCTATACCTATGTTCCTTACTCGTTCTAGGGGAAAGTCGCGTGCCAATTTAAAAGCTCCAAATAAAATAATTTTGATAAATATAGTTCACCCTAAAAGCAAACTTTAATAATAATAAACTACTTAAGTACCTTTTTGATGAAATTAATATCTGTAATGTGCAAAAGCTTTATTAGCTTCGGCCATTTTATGAGTGTCTTCTCTTTTTTTAACTGCACTACCAGTTTCATTGGCTGCATCCATCAATTCACCAGCAAGTTTTTGGGACATACTTTTGCCATTTCTTGCACGTGAGAATGTAACAAGCCATCTTAATGCCATAGCCGTACCCCTTTCTTGGCGCACTTCCATAGGTACTTGATATGTTGCACCACCAACTCTTCTAGCTCGCACCTCGACAAGAGGAGTAGCATTTTTTACAGCTGTTTCGAATAATTCGACTGCATTCCCACCTGTTCTCTCGCTTATTAAAGAGAAAGCATCAGACAATATTCTTTGAGCTGTAGATTTTTTACCATGTTTCATCAATCGAGAAATCATCATTGAAGCTAGACGACTATTAAATTGTGGATCTGGAAGAACTGGTCTTTTTACTGCTGCATTACGACGTGACATGTTTTTTAAAAGTGATGTTTACAAATTAAACTTTTGGAGCTTTTGCTCCATATTTAGATCTGGATTGACGTCTATCTTTGACTCCAGCCGTATCTAAAGTTCCTCTTATTATATGATATCTAACTCCTGGTAAATCCTTAACTCTTCCACCCCTAAGAAGCACTACAGAATGTTCTTGCAAATTATGACCAATCCCAGGAATATAAGCAGTTACTTCGAAACCAGAAGTTAATCTTACCCTTGCGACTTTTCTTAAAGCTGAATTAGGTTTTTTAGGTGTTGATGTATAAACTCTCGTACATACTCCTCTTCTTTCAGGGCAAGCTTTTAATGCAGGAGATTTTGTTTTCCTAGTCAGACGTTTTCTTTCTGAACCTATTAATTGTGAGATGGTAGGCATCTATATATATTTTGAAAAAATAAACACCTAAACATCATAACCTTTTACGAGCACCAACTAAAAGTTTTTAAAGATATTTTTTTTAAAAATTTGTGAAATTAAAATTCTTTGGTAAATATTCATTATCTTTAGATTTATTTTCTTATTTATTTTTATAATAGAAATACATAAAATAACTATATAGAATTAAATAATCTATGGGAGAGAGTATCAAAAGAAACGTTGAACCATATCAAGATAGTTATTCCCCAAATGGAATAATTGGGGAGAAAGATGCATGTGGAGTTGGTTTCATAGCAAATGTCAAAGGGATAGAAAGCAACTGGATCCTTAAACAATCACTAAAGGGTCTTAACTGCATGGAGCATAGGGGAGGTTGCGGAGGAGATAGTGACTCAGGAGATGGAGCAGGCATTTTATGTTCAATTCCATGGGGATATCTAGAAGAGAAAATTAATCTAAAAAATACTCAAGAATTTAATAGAGGTTTAGGCATGGTTTTTATGCCTAATAAAAAAGAAAAAATTGAAATATGTAAATCAATATGTGATGAAGAAGCAGAAAAATTAAAAGTCAACAAAACATCTTGGAGAACAGTACCCGTTAATAATGAAATCTTAGGTCCTTTAGCTAAAGCAAATGCTCCATTCATCTGTCAGTGGATTTTATATATAGATAAAAAAGATCATAAGGATGTTGAAAGGCTTTTATTTCAATTAAGGAAAAGAATTGAGAAAAAAATAAGAGAAACTTTCAAAAACGATGTTGGGGATTGTGAATTTTATTTTGCCTCATTAAGTTCTCAAACAGTTGTTTATAAAGGTATGGTTCGCTCTGAAATATTATCCGAGTTTTATCAAGATCTAAAAGAAGAGAGTTTTAAAGTTTCATTTTCTGTTTATCATCGTAGATTTAGTACTAATACACTTCCAAAATGGCCACTAGCTCAGCCCATGAGATTTTTAGGTCATAATGGCGAAATAAATACACTCTTAGGCAACATTAATTGGGCTAAAGCTTCAGAAACACATATAGATGATTTTTGGGGCGAGTTATCTAATGAAATTAAGCCCATTGTAGATGTAAACAAAAGTGATTCATCAAATCTTGATGCAACCCTTGAAATCAATATTCGTTCAGGTCAGCCTATTACTGACTCATTATTAAAACTTGTTCCTGAAGCATTTAGAGATCAACCAGAACTTGATGAGAGAGAGTACATAAAAGCTTTTTATGAATATTCTGCAAGCCTACAAGAAGCTTGGGATGGTCCAGCACTCCTTGTATTTGCTGATGGTAATTTTGTCGGCGCAACGCTTGATAGAAATGGCCTAAGACCAGCAAGATATTCAATCACAAATGATGGTTTTGTAATAATGGGTTCTGAAACAGGAGTAGTAGATCTTGAAGAAGAAAGAGTAATAGAAAAAGGTCGATTAGGACCGGGACAAATGTTGGCAGTTGATTTTCATCAGAATAGAATCCTAAGAAATTGGGAAGTAAAATCTGAAGCCGCTCAAAGGCATGATTATAAAAATCTTCTCAGTAATAGAACTATAAAAATTGAAAATAATGAATGGGTTAAAGACTACAAACTTAAAGACCTTGAGTTGTTGCAACAACAAACTGCATACGGGTTTTCAGCAGAAGATAATGACCTTATCTTAGATTCAATGGCTTCATTAGCTAAAGAGCCTACTTATTGCATGGGCGACGACATCCCATTAGCAGTTCTTTCATCTAAGCCACATATTTTATACGACTACTTTAAGCAAAGATTTGCGCAAGTTACTAATCCTCCTATTGACCCTCTGAGAGAAAAACTTGTAATGAGTTTAGAGATGCATCTAGGAGAAAGATGTACACCATTTGTAATTAAAGATGCTAAACCTTTTATTCATTTGCAAAGTCCGATTCTAAATGAGGAAGAACTCATTTCCATCAAACAATCAAAAATTAAATCTCAGACAATTTCAAGTTTGTTTGATTTAGAGGAAGGTATTCAAGGCTTAGAGAACCAATTAAAACTAATCTGTAAACAGAGTGAGCAGTCTATAAAAGAAGGTTGCTCTTTAATTATCATTTCTGATAAGGGAATTAATCCTAAAAAGACTTTCATACCTCCTTTACTTGCTGTTGGAGCAATTCATCATTATCTTCTTAAAAAAGAAATCAGGCTAAAAGCTTCTCTAATAATTGAGACCGGTCAATGTTGGAGTACACATCACTTAGCTTGTTTAATTGGATATGGAGCAAGTGCAGTTTGCCCATGGTTGACCTTCGAAGCAGGTAGACACTGGTTAAAACATCCAAAAACACAAAAACTCATTGATAGCAAAAAAATAAATCCATTATCAATAGTTGATGTTCAAGAAAATATTAAAAAAGCTTTAGAAGACGGTCTAAGAAAAATTCTCTCAAAAATAGGTATTTCTCTTTTATCTAGTTACCATGGAGCACAAATTTTTGAAGCTGTAGGCCTTGGATCTGACTTAATAAAAATTGCTTTTAATGGTACAACAAGTCGTATCGCTGGCATAACATTAAAAGAATTAACCAATGAAACACTTTCTATACATACTAAAGCCTATCCAGAGATCGATTTAAAGAAATTAGAATTTTTAGGATTTGTACAATTTAGAAATAATGGAGAATATCATTCAAATAACCCAGAGATGTCCAAAGTTTTACATTCAGCGGTAAAACAAGGGCCAGGATACGATCATTTTGAAACTTATAAAAAACTTATTAGTAATAGACCGACAACATCTCTTAGAGATTTACTGACAATTAATTCAACAAGAAAAAGTATTCCATTAGAGGAAGTTGAAAGTGTTGAATCAATTTGCAAAAGGTTCTGTACTGGAGGAATGAGTTTAGGTGCTTTATCCAGAGAAGCTCATGAAGTTTTAGCAGTTGCAATGAATAGAATTGGTGGGAAAAGTAATAGTGGAGAAGGGGGAGAAGATCCAGCTCGTTTTAATGTTTTAAATGATATCGATGAAAATACTCAGTCAGCGACGTTGCCATTTATTAAAGGATTAGAGAATGGAGATACCGCATGCTCAGCTATTAAACAAATAGCATCAGGAAGATTTGGAGTTACACCTGAATATCTAAGAAGTGGTAAACAACTCGAAATTAAAATGGCTCAAGGTGCAAAACCCGGAGAGGGGGGACAATTACCTGGTCCAAAAGTCGATTCTTACATCGCAAAACTAAGAAATAGTAAACCTGGAGTAGCTTTAATATCTCCTCCCCCGCATCATGATATTTATTCAATTGAAGATTTAGCTCAACTTATCCACGACTTACACCAAGTTCATCCAAAAGCGAAAGTAAGCGTTAAACTTGTTTCTGAAATTGGTATAGGCACTATTGCTGCTGGAGTAAGCAAAGCTAATGCAGATGTAATTCAAATATCAGGTCATGACGGAGGTACAGGTGCTTCACCCCTGAGTTCTATTAAACATGCAGGTTTACCATGGGAACTAGGTGTTGCTGAGGTTCATAAATCTCTCTTAGAGAATAACTTACGCGAAAGAGTAATTTTGAGAACTGATGGAGGTCTTAAAACAGGCTGGGATGTAGTTATTGCAGCTTTACTAGGTGCTGAAGAATACGGTTTTGGTTCTGTAGCAATGATTGCTGAAGGATGCATAATGGCTCGGGTTTGTCATACAAACAAGTGTCCTGTTGGAGTTGCCACTCAAAAAGAAGAATTAAGAAAAAGATTTAAAGGTATTCCAGAAAATGTTGTAAATTTTTTCTTGTATATTGCTGAAGAAGTAAGACAGATAATGAGTAGTATCGGTGTTTCTAATATGGAGGAACTGATTGGTAATCAAGAATTTCTTGTTGCAAGAAATATCGATCTTCCAAAAACTTCTAATATTGATCTTTCTTCTTTAGTAAATCAACACTCAACCCCTGATAGATCATGGTTAAAACATTCAAAAACTGCCCATAGTAATGGCTCTGTATTAGAGGACGAGTTTTTGTCTGATACTGAATTTATAGATTCAATTAAAAATCACAAAATTTTAACCAAAGAAATTGAGATAAAAAATACAGATAGAAGTGTTTGTGCGAAAATATCAGGTGAAATCGCAGAACTACACGGCAACACTGGCTTCAATGGCGAACTCAACTTAAATTTCAAAGGATATGCAGGTCAAAGCTTTGGTGCCTTTTTATTAAAGGGAATGAATGTTCAATTAATCGGAGAAGCAAATGATTATGTTTGTAAAGGAATGAATGGAGGAATACTCACAATAATTCCACCAAAAATAGAAAAAACTTCCTCCGAACAGGTTATTTTGGGCAACACATGTCTTTATGGAGCAACAGGTGGGAAATTATTTGCATTAGGAAAATCGGGAGAAAGATTTGCAGTAAGAAATAGTGGTGCTACTGCAGTAACAGAAGGAGCAGGTGATCATTGTTGTGAATACATGACTGGTGGGAAAGTAGTAATTCTCGGTTCCACAGGAAGGAATATTGGTGCGGGCATGACTGGTGGAATAGCTTTTATAATCGATGAGAAGAATGATTTAAGTAATAAAGTTAATAAGGAAATAGTTAGTATTCATAAAATAACTTCATCAAAGCAGGAAGATTTCTTATTAGAAATTATTAGAGAATATCTAGCAAAAACAAATAGCTTAAAGGCTGCCAAAATAATTGAAAATTGGTCTTATTACAAGAGTACTTTCAAATTAATAGTTCCCCCAAGCGAAGAAGAAATGCTTGGCATAAAGAAAATGTAAATGCCTTTCTTTGTAAAAACTGAAATCATAAAAAAAGAATACTTAATTAATCATGATTTAAAACAAAAAATAATTAACGAACATATTGATTGGATAAAAAAATTAAAAAAAGAGGGAATTAATATAAAAAGTGGTTTTTTAGTAGATGAGTTAAAGAGGCCAGGTGACGGCGGATTACTCATTCTTGAGATTAATAATTATAAAAATGCACTAAAAATAATTAAGAATGATCCAATGATTAAAAATGATCTAGTTGAATGGAAATTAAATGAGTGGATAGATTCAAATAAACAAAAATGATTATCTTGGATATTTTTTCATAAGTTTTTGAATTTCTTCAGCATGGTAACTGCTACGAGTTAAAGGAGAACTAACTACTTGCATAAAGTTCAAATCTTTTTCCCCAAAAACTTTATAATAATTAAATTTTGAGGGACTCACAAATCTTTGTACAGGTAAATGATTTGGGCCAGGAGATAAGTATTGGCCAATAGTAACAATATCAACGAAATTACTTTTTAAATCCTTAAGAAGACTTAAGACATCCTCATCTTTTTCCCCTAAACCAAGCATAAAACCTGACTTTGTATAAACTTTAGGAGAATATTCTCTGGTCCTTTTAAGCAACTCAAGAGTTCTCTCATATTTTCCCTGAGGTCTTACTTTTTTATATAGCGAAGACACAGTCTCAATATTATGGTTTAAAACGTTTGGATTTGAATCAAGAACTTTTTCAAGCGCTTTCCAGTTGCCACAAAGATCAGGTATTAAAAGCTCAATAGTAGTTTCAGGCGATTTTTTTCTTACTTGATAAACACATTCAAAAAATTGAGATGCGCCACCATCTTCAAGATCGTCTCTATTAACTGAAGTAATTACAACATGTTTAAGTTGCATCCTATAAACAGCTTCGGCTAAACGATATGGTTCTGTTGGATCTAATTCTCTTTTAGATCTATCAAAATCAATATCGCAATATGGACATGCCCTAGTACAGCCAGGGCCCATTATAAGGAAAGTGGCAGTGCCACTTGCAAAACATTCTCCAATATTTGGACAACTTGCCTCTTGACATACAGTATTGAGATTTAAATCATTTAACAAATTTGCAGTATTGCCAATTCTCTCTACTTGCGGAGCTTTTACTCTTAACCAATCAGGTTTTGAAATTAAACTATTGGAATTATTAGTCAAATTAATTTTTTCTAACCCGTATTCTTATTTTACTAAAAACATTTTGAATTAACTATTAATTATTTCAAAGACGAATCTCATTCAACAGAAGTAAATAAATAAATGAATTCAACTAATCCTTCTGCAATTTAGAAAATCTTAATTAAATTTATTCGTAACACAACGTTCTTGTTTCATTAACTAAAATTGAATCAGATTTCATAACGCTATTTTTAATACAGATATCAGAACATACAAATTTTTAAAATATATCTAAAAAAAACATAATAGTTTAACTATTTTGTACTAAAAAGTGTTTTTTTATTATTTTTTGATACAGTAAAAAATATATGTAATAAAACATTGACTTTTAAATTTAAAAGAAAACGTATTTTATTATCGGAAAAAAATAAAAACTCTAAAGCAATAGGTTATGCAAGAGCTACGCATAACGAATATGAATATTTAGAAGAGCAAATAAAAATTTTGAAGGAAGAGGGTTGCAGTTTAGTGTTCTCTGAATTTATAAGTTTAGATGAAGAAATCAAACCCCAACTCAGTAAAGCTATAAATTCCTTATCAAAAGGCGATCAATTAATAATAACTCAGCTTGATAGAGCATTTAAAAATAAAAAAGAATGTTTGATAACAATAAATAAACTTATTAATAAGGATATTCAATTGCGAACTTTGACTGGTTTTTTTGCTGCTAATGAATCTTCTAATGCAAATTCTTCAATTTTTAAGATTTTATATGAATTAGATAATTTAGAAGACAAAAGTTTAGGTGAAAGAAAAAAAGAACAACTATTACGCAGAAAATTATCAGGAAATAATTTGGGAGGCAGGCCCAAAATAAGTCCTTTAAAAGAATCTTTAGTAATCAGATTGCGTAGTGAAGGATATTCATATCGATCAATCAGAACACAAACTGGAATTGCATTATCAACAATTAGGAGAGTGATTTTGGAGGGAGAATTAACATAAAATGAACAAGAAAGAAATTGAAAATTTAATAAAAGAAAATTTTAAAGATACCGCATTGCGTATTTATGAATTAGATGATGAAGATAGAAAAAGTTTGTTAGCAGAATATAGAGAATGGATTATGAATGATTTAGATTTTGAAGAAGTAATGATGCTACCTTATGAAGCCTATACTGACAAATTAGATTCTAATTTCTTAGAAGATTCACTTTAGTCCTCAATAGTATATCTCTTATTAAAATCGTATACTTCTTTTGCTATAAAAGGTAAAAGGGAAGAATCTTTGGAATATTTTTCTCCATTACAAAAAACTACTAATAAAGTTTGTAGAGATTGATTATTAATCCACCAAGCTGAATCATGTCTGACTTCAGACATTAAGCCTGCTTTACTCCAAAGATTAATGCTTTCTGGTAATCCTCCACCCAAAAAACCATCTATTTGATTAAGAGAATCCTTTTTAAGAACAACTTTATTTAAATTTCTTTTTAAAAAACTTCGCAAATTTAAATTGTTTTCTTGATAATCAATATGAATCATAATTTCCTCCAAAACCCTTGCAGCTGAATCAGAGTTCATAGCGTTTCTGTTCTTATTATCATATCCATAAAATTCTTTCTCACGACCAAATGGTCCATCATCCCAAGTCTTCTGACAGCAATTTATACCAACTAATTCTTCCCAATTTAAATCATGTAGCCAATCATTAATTATACTTCTTTGGTATTTCCAATTTTCCCATAATTCGCCTTCAATACGAGGTCCACTTGTTGTTCCAGTAAGTAAATCAATTAAAAAGCTTGTTGCATTATTACTTGAGAAAGACAACATTTTCCCTACAGCATCAATAATTTCATCTGATAATAATAAACTTCCTTTTTTAATCCAATAAAATGCAGCAAGGCCATAAACTAACTTGACTATGCTGGCAGGGTAAACCATTTTTTTGTTATTAATGCCAGTTCCAAAACCTTTAAATACACTTTTATTTTTACTTTTATAATTAATCCAAGTTATCGAAATATCTTCTCTTGAAAAATCTTTATCATGAGAGCATACTCTCCTTAAAATATCATTTAAGGCTAGACCCATCTCCTGACTTGAATAGTAAAAGGACATTGAATGGAAATTTATAAAAATCCTATCTCACTATTTAAACAAACTAATTTTTCAAAAACTATTTGGTGGCAATTAAAAGTTAATATTTCGGGATATCAAAATGAAACAGAAGATAAATTAGTTACTGAAATATTTAAAAATAGAATTTTTAGGCTTATTTATCCAAATATTTATCAAAACAACCATAAATTTTCAAGAATACTAGTTCAACTATATGAAGATGGTTACGTCTGTTGGATAAATTTAGAAGGATTAATTATTGAGAAATACGAATTCAAAAAAAATAACCGTTTAGAAAATGAACACTTCATTATAAAAGATAAAGTTAACTCAATTTTAAAATGGATCAAGGATCAATCTGAGTTAAATAATGAATATCTTTGGGGAGGTACATTAGGACCCAATTTTGATTGTTCTGGATTAATTCAGACTGCTTTTTTAAAGCATCAAATTTATATACCTCGAGACTCTTTCCAAATAAAAAGTTTTTGTAAGCACCTTTTGTATTACAAAGAATCGTATGCGGCTTTACGACCTGGCGATCTTTTATTTTTTGGAAATGAAAAAAAATGTGATCATATTGGAATCTACAAAGGAGACGGATTCTATTACCATAGCTCTGGAAAGGATTTTGGCAGAAATGGAATAGGATTAGATACCATAAAAAAGTCTAATGATAAAATCTCATTGCATTATAAATCTAAACTAATTTCGGCAGGAAGAGTAGTTAGAAATTATAGATGGGACCGTACCATACGTTAATTAATATAGTTTAACTTTAAATTTTAAATTAAATTAAAATATTATTTATTTTTTTATTTAGAAATTAACCAGCAGTCCAAATATTTTTAATGATTGGCATTATGGTATCTAAGTGTAATGTCCCAACAAGTAACCAAGCAAAAACTGCTCCTCCACATCCTCCTAACCAAAATCCACTTGTAAAATCAGCCCAACCAGCTCTTGTAAATAAGTCCTTTGGCGGATTATTAACAGTCGCATCTGGAGGTTGAACATTAGGTGCTTTACCAGGTGCATTGTATAGCACAAAAAGTGCTGTCAAAATATGAACAGCTCCAATAGTAGCGAGAAGTCCAGCTGTTAGAGCAAATTCAGAATTTCTTAATGGGCCAGTCATAGTGAAAGGTCCGTATAGAAGATATCCAAAAGCAGCTCCAGTTTCTAAACCTCTAAAATTAGGGGAAATACCTTCTCTGTAAAAAGGTAAATTATTTATGAAGGCTTTTGTAAAGTAACCACTATTAACTGGGGTAGCTAAATTACCAACACAAGGATCAGCAACTGTTTTTACTGCCCATTGTTCTGCTACTCCAATATCATTTGGTTGTACAGAAGTATCTATATATTTCTCATCAAACTTAATAGAACTTGTTGATTCTGAGAATGATTTTTGAAAGTCGCTCATTTTTTTAATAGTTTAGTGTTTGATAATTTATTCAGTTGCTGTAATTAATCTTCCAATCAATACGATAAAAACAGCAGGCATTGCTATACCAATTAATGGAACAAAAATTGAAGGTAAAAGACTTGGTAAATCAGATGGCATAGTTCTTTAAACATCTTTAAACACTTTAGTATTTATCTGCTAAATAGTGTTAATTTTACAACTGGATGATATAAAAATTATTAACTTTTTACATGTTAAATTTTTTCGCAATTGTACTTATTATTTTTATAGGAATATTACTTCTAGTTTTTAAAAAAAGAAGCTTTAAAAATTTAATAAATAAGGGCAAATTAGATTCTATTAAATTAAAAAAACATAGAAAAAATAATAATCAATTTGTTTCTAATAAAAAAAGTGTTTTATACAAACACGAAGAAAAAAAGCATTCAGTATTTTATAAGAATTCTCAAAGAAATAAAATGTTTAGTCTTTTTCAAGGAAATACAGAAGACAAATTAAAAGCATTAAAAATTGCGGAAGAATTGGCTGATAAATCCACATTATCAATTTTAAGAATAGGATTGAGAGATATGTCTCCTGAAGTGGTTGAAATTTCAGCTTTATTAATCAGAAAATTCAAGTAAAAGTTCAATTTCGTTCGGCACTACTTATTGACCTAATTCTATAAATTGGACGACTTTGACTTTCATGATAAGTCCTAATTAAAAGTTCACTCAATAATCCAAAGCTAAATAATTGAACCCCAGCAATTCCTAATATTAATGCAAACATTAGCAAAGGACGATTTCCAATATCCTGACCCATTATTTTTAAAACTATTAAATAAGAACTCATTGCAAGGCTAATGAAAATACTTATAATTCCAACAAAACCAAATCCATACATTGGTCTTGTTAAAAATTTAGTCATAAACCATACAGTTAGTAAATCCATTAAAACTCTAAAAGTTCTATCGATTCCATATTTACTAGATCCATATTGCCTGCTTCTATGATTGACTTTAATTTCTTTGATTTTTGCACCTTCAATATTTGCTAAGACAGGCAAAAACCTGTGAAGTTCTCCATACAATTTAATATCATCAATTATTTCTTTTTTAAAAGCTTTTAATGAACATCCATAATCATGCAACTTCAAACCTGTTACCTGAGCTATTAATTTATTCGCTATTTTTGATGGTATCTTTCTATTGATTAATTTATCTTTTCTATCAAACCTCCATCCACAAACCAAATCAAAACCATTATTAATTTCTGAAATTAATTTAGGAATATCATTTGGATCATTCTGTAAATCACCATCCAAAGTAATGACGATATCACCTTTAGAATTATCAAAGCCAGCTGACATTGCTGCAGTTTGCCCATAATTTTTACGAAGGGAAATAACTGACAATTCTTTAATTTTGAGAGTTAGTTGTTTTAATACTTGATGAGTATTATCTTTAGAACCATCATTTACAACAATCAATTCAAAATTATATTTATGAAATGACATTACATTTATAACTTCATCCAATAAAAAACCAATACTCTCACTTTCATTGAAAACAGGGACGATAATAGAAATTAATTGTTTAATATCTGACATTTATATTTAATAATAATTATATAATTTTAACTTAATTGAGAACACTAAAATTAAACAAAAAAAAATCACCACAAACGTGGTGATTTAAATTATTTATAGAAAATTTAACCAAACGTACCTGAAGTTGATGCGATAACAAATGCACCAAATGTAAGTATGTTTCCAATCGTGAAATGTGCAAGTCCAACTAATCTAGCTTGAACAATTGAAAGTGCAACTGGCTTATCTCTCCAGCCAACAAGGTTAGCTATTGGAGTACGCTGATGTGCCCAAACTAATGTTTCAATTAATTCTTGCCAGTAACCACGCCATGATATTAAGAACATAAAGCCAGTAGCCCAAACTAAGTGACCGAATAGGAACATCCAGGCCCAAGGAGATAAAGAGTTAACTCCGAATGGATTATATCCGTTAATAAGTTGAGCAGAATTTAACCAGAGATAATCTCTGAACCAACCCATTAGATAAGTTCCTGATTCATTAAATTGCGCAACATTACCCTGCCATATTGCTAGGTGTTTCCAATGCCAGTAGAAAGTTACCCATGCTATTAAATTTAATGCCCAAAACATAGCTAAGTACATGGCGTCCCAAGATGAACTATCACAAGTACCTCCACGTCCGGGACCATCGCAAGGGAATGCATATCCTAAATCTTTCTTATCAGGAATTAATTTTGTTCCTCTAGCATCTAGTGCACCTTTAATAAGGATTAAAGCAGTTGTATGAAGACCTAAAGCGATAGCATGATGGACTAAGAAATCTGCAGGACCGATAGGTAAGAAAGCACTTAATGCATCTTGTCTATTAATAAGATCCATCCAGTAATGATTACCTGGTAAAGAATTAGCAGCGAGAGTTGCTGAACTTGTAGGATCAGATAATAAAGCGTTAAAGCCGTACATCATCTTACCTTGAGCGGCTTGAACGAATTGAGCAAATACTGGCTCAATTAGAATTTGCTTTTCAGGGTTACCAAAAGCTACAACAACGTCGTTATGAACATAAATTCCAAGAGTGTGGAATCCTAGCAACATTGTTACCCAGCTAAGGTGACTTATCAAAGCTTCCTTTGTTCCAAGAACTCTTGCTAATACATTATCTTTATTTAATTCAGGATCATAATCTCTTACAAAGAAAATAGCTCCGTGTGCAAATGCACCAACCATCAAGAACATTGCTATGTACTGATGATGACTATATAAAGCAGATTGTGTAGTGTAGTCCCTGGCAATAAAAGCGTAAGAAGGAAGTGCACCCATATGTTGGGCTACAAGAGAAGTTGCTACACCAAGTGATGCTAATGCTAGACCAAGTTGGAAATGTAGCGAATTATTTACAGTTTCGTAAATTCCATCATGATTAATTCCGAAACTACCTTTATGAGGATCATTAGGGTGTCTTGTATTATGAGCTTCTGTAATTTCTTTGAGGCTATGACCAATACCAAAAGTATTTCTATACATATGACCAGCAATTACAAAAACTGTTCCAATCGCAATATGATGATGCGCAATATCAGTAAGCCATAATGCTTCACTTTGAGGATGTAGACCACCTAAGAAAGTAAAGATTGCTGTGCCAGCTCCCTCAGCTGTTCCAAATACTTGGTCTAGAGAATCAGGATTTTGAGCATATGCTCCCCAGTTTAAAGTAAAGAAAGGAGCTAATCCTGCAGGGTGTGGGAGGACTGTTAACCAATTATCCCAACCTACATGCTGTCCTCTTGATTCAGGTATAGCAACATGAACTAAATGACCTGTCCAAGCAATACTACTAAAACCAAATAAGACTGCTAAATGATGATTTAATCTTGACTCTGCATTTTTAAACCAAGCTAAGGAAGGTCTGAATTTTGGCTGTAAATGTAACCAACCTGCAAATAGAGTCCAACAAGCCAAAATACTCATGAATATTGAAGCTTGGAAGAGTTGCTCATTAGTTCTCATTCCAATTGTGTACCACCAATGATAGAGACCTGAGTAAGCTATGTTTACTGGACCACTAGCTCCAGCTTGTGTCATTGCTTCTGTGATACCTGATCCGAAATGAGGATCCCAAATAGCATGAGCAATAGGACGAACGTGGGTTGGATCAAGTACAAATTGCTCGAAGTTACCTTGCCAAGCAATATGAAATAAGTTACCAGCCACCCAGAGGGCGATTATTGCTAGATGACCAAAATGTGTAGAGAAAAGCTTCTGATAAAGCTTTTCTTCGGTCATACCGTCATGACTTTCAAAGTCGTGAGCAGTAGCTATTCCGTACCATATTCGTCGGGTTGTAGGGTCCTGAGCTAGACCCTGGTTAAATGATGGAAATTTTGTTGCCATTGAATTAAAAAGGTGAAGTTCAGGTAATTAGCCCAGGCCGAAAAGGCGAGCGTGGAAGAAGGCCCAAGTAGTCGCGATACCGCCTACTAAGAAGTGAGTAACCCCAACCGCACGACCTTGAGTAATTGATAGTGCTCTTGGCTGAATTGTTGGAGCAACTTTAAGTTTGTTATGAGCCCAAACAATTGACTCAAACAGCTCTTGCCAGTAACCTCTTCCGCTGAATAAGAACATTAAGCTAAATGCCCAGATAAAGTGTGCTCCTAAGAACATCAAACCATACATACTTATAGCCGAACCATAACTGGTCAAAACCTGAGAAGCTTGTGCCCATAAAAAGTCTCTAAGCCAACCATTAATAGTAATGGCACTTTGAGCGAAGTTACCTCCAGTTAGTCCCCAAACATCACTTTGCATCTTCCAAGAAAAATGGAAAATAACAATTGATAAGCAGTTATACATCCAGAAGAGTGCTAAGAAAACATGATCCCAAGAAGAAACTTGACATGTACCTCCTCTACCAGGACCATCACATGGAAATCTAAATCCTAATGATGCTTTATCAGGTATCAATCTTGAGCTTCTTGCATAAAGAACACCTTTAAGAAGAATTAAAACTGTTACGTGTATTTGGAATGCATGGATATGATGAATCATCAAGTCAGCAGTTCCTAAGGGGATTGGAGCGATAGCAACCTTTCCACCTACTTCTACTAAACTTCCATTAAATACTTCACTTATAGCTTTATGAGGTAAAGCTTCTGCCGTACCAGCCAATATAGAAGTACCAACAGCTGATGCTTGAATACTTTGAACCCATTGAGCAAAGATTGGCTGAAGTTGGATTGCAGAATCACTAAACATATCTTGGGGTCTACCCAAAGCTCTCATAGTATCGTTGTGAATATAGAGTCCAAAACTATGGAATCCTAACCACATACAAACCCAGTTCAAGTGGCTGATTAAAGCATCTCTTGCCTTAAGAATTCTGTCTAATACATTATCAATATGTTTTGCTGGATCGTAATCTCTAACCATTGCAATTCCAGCATGCGCACCTGCTCCTACTATGAATAATCCACCTATCCACATGTGGTGGGTAAATAATCCAAGAACTGTCATATAGTCAGTAGCTATATAAGGATATGGAGGCATCGCATACATGTGATGAGATACAAGTATGCTTATTGATCCAAGCATCGCTAGATTTACTGATAGCTGAGCATGTCTACTTTCTGCCATGAACTCAAAAAGACCTTGATGACCTTTAGGAGCAGGAAATAATATTGGGTCTCCTTGCTGTGAATCTAATATTTCTTTCATACTATGACCAATACCGTAATTGGTCCTATACATATGACCACCAATAATTGCTATTACACCAAAAGCTAAGTGATGATGTGAAACATCAGTCATCCATAAACTTCCTGTCACAGGGTTAAGTCCACCTTTGAAGGTAAGGAAATCTGAGAAAGCTAACCAGTTTAAACTAAAGAAATTACCTGTACCACTTGCTAATCCGGGAAATATCTGACCGATAATTTGTGGATCACAGAGTTGATGCGGCATAGGCATATCTGCAATAGTTGCTATTTCTTTACCATTGATTACTAAAGGAGAGCCTGCATCAATTGCATCTAGGAGAGCTGCAGTAGGAGCTCCGATATGAATACAATGACCAGCCCATGCTAAAGATCCTAATCCTACTAAACCAGCTATGTGGTGATTAAGCATGGACTCAATATCTTGGAACCACTCCATTTTTGGAGCTGCTTTGTGATAATGAAAGATTCCGGCATGAAGCATAAGTGCAGCCATTACTACAGCTCCTATTGCTAAAGCCATCAGTTCACTTTCATTAGTTATTCCCCATGCTCGCCACATGTGGAAAATTCCAGAACTGATTTGAATTCCGTTGTAGTTAGCTCCAAGATCAGCATTAAGCATTTCTTGACCAACAATTGCCCATACTTGCTGAGCTCCTGGCTTGACATTAGTTGGATCAGCTAACCAACCTGAATAATTAGAAAATCTTGCTCCATGGAAAAATGCAGCGCTCATCCATATAAAAATGACTGCAAGATGTCCAAAATGAGCTGAAAAGATTTTTCTTGTTGCTTCTTCAGCATCGCCTGTATGCACATCGAAATCATGTGCATCAGCATGCAAATTCCAGATCCAAGTTGTAGTTTTTGGACCTTTAGATAATTTACTTGACCAGAAACCTGGCTTATCTAATTTGGCAAAATCAATAGGTCTTGGATCAGCCTTAACAGGATCTTCCAAAACTTTTTTGTTTTTTTCTCCACTTTCTGGTGGGCTGATGGTCATCTAGCACCTCGAAAATAATTGACCTTAAAGTCGATTGATCGGATCTTGAGCTCATTATTAATAATAATGTTCAAGAAACGAAACCCTCGAGACTTTAAATATTCGTTTCAAAAATAATAAGGCAAAGATTCTTTCGTTATGCATTAACGTAACAAATGTTCTAATGATTGTTACTATATGAATATTTTGTTAAATTCTAGTCTACGACTAAATTATGAGTATTTTTACTCAAATTTAATATAAATTTCTTAAATTTTTTTTTATATTTCAAAGAAAATTTTTTAAATCCAGCGACAGGATATAATTTCAACGTAACTATCAATAGTTTCTGATTTGAAAAGAATTGCTATAGGTCTATCTAATAATTCAAAAGAAATTTTAAAAAGGCTTAAAAAAGCCAACTTTGTCAAAGATATATATATTTCAGGTTCTTCAAATGATGATGAAGAGTCTAATGAACTTTTTCGAGTAGAAAAACCTAGAGAAATCTTAATTAAAAAATGGCCGGAGATAGATTTAATAATTTTTATAGGCTCAATTGCTGCATCAATACGCATAATAAATTCTTTTTTAACCTCTAAAGATAAAGATCCAGGTGTAATTGTTATAGATAACAAATGTTCCAAGATAGTTCCTTTAATTGGCTTACATCAATCAAATTCGCAAAATATTGCTTATCAAATTGCTAATTTACTTGGTGGCGAAATAATAGAAACTAATAATTCCAATGATCAAAGCTTCTTGAATCTTGATTCATTTGGGAATCAATGGGGTTGGAAAAGATCTGGCAACATAAAGGATTGGTCAAAACTAGTAATTAAACAAGCTAAGAACGAAGAAATATTTTGCAAACAATTATCTGGTAATAGCTTATGGAAAAATTCAGAATCAGGGGAGATTATTAATCAAATTAATGAAAAAGAAATTGACAAACCAGATTCAACATTTCATGTGAGTATATTCGAAAATCGTGAAACAACTTGGCACCCGCCCGTATTATGGATTGGCATTGGATGTGAAAGGAATACAAGCAAAGAATTAATAGCAAATTCTTTAAATAATATTTTGGAGTCGAGAAATTTATCAAAGTATTCAATTGCGGGACTTGCAACGGTTGATATTAAAAAAGATGAGAAAGGAATTTTAGAACTTGCTGAAGAAAAAGACTTGCCTGTAAAGTTTTTTAGTAAAGAAGATCTTTCAACAATCATTGTTCCAAATCCTTCAAGTGTTGTAAAAAAGGAAATTGGCACCCCTTCTGTAGCAGAAGCCTCTTGCTTATTTGCAGCAGGAGAAGAATCAATATTATTAGAAGAAAAAAGAATTTTTAAAAATCAATCTGGGGCAGTAACTATCGCTTTAGCAGAATCAAAAAATCAATATAATCCAACCCATGGCGAAATACATATTATTGGAAGTGGTCCTGGTGATATTTCCTTCCTAACCAATAATGCAAAAAAAGCACTTTCAAGATGTACTATTTGGATTGGATACAAAATGTATTTAGATTTAATTCAATCCTTAAAAAGGAGTGACCAAGTTTTAATTGAAAGTAAACTTACTGAAGAAAAAGAGAGATGCAGTAAAGCAATTAAACTAGCTGAGGAAGGAATAAAAGTGGCTTTAATTTCTTCAGGGGAATCTGGATTTTATGGCATGGCAGGTTTACTTTTAGAATTACTTCAAAAAATCAAAAAAGAATATAGACCTTACTTTGAAGTACATCCAGGCATAAGTAGTGTGCAATTAGCGGCTGCGATTAGTGGAGCACCACTAATGAATGACTTTTGTTCAGTAAGCTTAAGCGATAAATTAACTCCATGGTCTTTAATAGAAAAAAGGATTCAAGGAGCTCTTCTGGGTGACTTTGTAATAGCTTTATTTAATCCTCAATCCATTGAAAGGAATTGGCAGCTAAAAAGTGTAATAGAAGTATGTTTACAATCTAGGCATGGTGATACTCCAGTTTTAATTGCTAGACAAGTGGGGAGAGAAAATCAAACCAAAAAATTTTTTACTTTAAACACCATTCCTTTTAAAGAGATTGATATGTTATCAATCATTATTATTGGCAATTCTCAAACAACCTTAGTTGACGAAATATTTCTCACTCCCAGAGGATATTTACAAAATTAAGTTTAGATAATCCATAATCTTAATAAATAGAATTTTTTTCTTTGCTTTTTCTTTACAAGAATACTAATCTTTTATAATAGATTATGAAAGAGAATTAATTGGAAAATATTGGTTTAATTTTGTTTGACATTGATGGGGTAATCCGCAGCGTAGAAAATAGCTACAGACTTTCATTAAAAAAAACAGTTTACAAATTTTCCGGATGGGAGCCAAGTTATATTGATATTGATAATGCAAAAAATGAAGGGATTTGGAATAATGACTGGGATTTAAGTTTAGAGCTTATAAAAAGATTTATAAAAAAAGAGAACTTAAACCTCAAAATTCCTCCAAGAGAGGAAATAATAAAATGTTTTGAAGAGTTTTACTTTGGTGGAGATCCAAATAAAGATAGTAAATATTGGTCTGGTTACATAACAAATGAGGAGTTATTAGTTGATAAAAAGTTTTTTGATTTAATTCAAGGTAATGGAATAATCTGGGGTTTTGTGAGTGGTGCAGAGTCTGCTTCTGCAAAATTTGTTTTAGAAAAAAGACTTGGACTAAAATCACCACCATTAATATCTATGGGAGATGCCCCTGACAAGCCTGATCCTAAAGGTTTTATTAACTTATCAAAAAAGCTTATTGGAAATAAACTTGGCGAATCAAATATTCCCATTGCATATGTAGGAGATACTATTGCAGATATAAATACAGTTATAAACGCTAGAAATCAAATACCATCTCAGAAATTCATAAGTATCGGAATAGCTCCCCCTCATTTACATTTAAATTCTCGATTAAAAGAACGTAATTCTTACGAAACAAATCTTAGAAATGCAGGCGCTGACTTGATTTTAAATTCTATTTATGATCTTAAAGATATTAATCTTGACTTGTTTTAAAACAAATATTAATTAAAATTTTCTAAATAAATTACGGAGAGGGAGGGATTCGAACCCTCGACAAAAGTTACCTCCTGTAACTCCTTAGCAGGGAGCCGCTTTCAACCACTCAGCCACCTCTCCAGTTCTTATACATTATCAATTTTTATGCAAACATTCAAAATTTTTTATTTAATCGCAATGTCTAATCTACTTGAACTTTCGGTAATCTATTTTTAAAAGAACAAAGAATTTCCCAAGGGATAGTATTAGACTTTCTTGCCCATTCAAGAGGAGAAATTGTTTTATCTCCATCAGATCCAAGTAATACCATGGTACTACCAACTTTAATTTCATGAGAATCTGTTATGTCTACCATCATTTGGTCCATAGTTATAGAACCAACTTGAGGATAAAATTTATTATTATGTATAACGTTAATGTTGCCTGAAAGATTTCTTGGTACACCATCTGCATAACCAATACTTAATACAGCTAACTTCGTTTTTCTAGCACTTACAAATTTGCCTCCATAACTTACACTTACACCTTTATCAATAGTTCTTATAAAAGCTACTTTTACCTTCAAAGATAAAGCTGGTTTAAGTAATAAATTTTTATCTATTTTAGCTAGAGGACTGTATCCGTACATAGAAAGCCCAACACGTACCATGTGAAAATGAAAATCTTTGCTAAGAAGCATTCCCGCAGAATTAGCCAAATGAATTTTAATTTCATTATTTCTATCAAGATTAATTTGCTTTAATAATTTATTAAACTTCAGTCTTTGTAATTGTGTAATACTTCGAGAATCTAATGCTTTATCTTCATCTGCAGACGATAAATGACTATATATTCCTTCTATTGAAATATTCTCAAAAGATTTTATTTTTTCAAATTGCTGAACAAATTTATTAGATTCAAATCCTAATCTTGACATTCCAGTATCAACTTTAAGATGTAAAGAAAATTTCAACCCAAAGTGCTTCCCGATATTATTGCAAACTAAACACTCGCCTATACTACTTATAGTTGGCATAAGATCATTTTTAAAGGCTGTTATTAAATCTCTTTGTGTATATAGATTTCCAAGAATAAGAATTGGTTTTTTTACTCCAAAAGTACGTAACTTAATCCCTTCTTTTAAAGTTGCAACGCCTAATTCCGAAGCTCCGCCTTTAATAGCGTAGTCAGATACTACTTTTGCATCATGTCCATATCCATCAGCTTTGACAACCGCCATAAATTGACAATTTTTACTTAGTTTTGTTCTTAATAGCCTTACATTTGTCTCTAATACTTTGCCTTTAACTTCTATCCATGCTCTTTGTCTTGGATCTATATCTTGTTTAAAAATTGAATATTTATCAAAATTAAATTCCTGATTAGTTTGCCGAATTTGCATTAACTTTGCACAATTATATGCGCTTATTGAAATATACAGTTAGCATGACATGTAAATTGTATTTTGGCATGGGCCAGACTCTAGTTTTAAATGCATCTTATGAACCTTTAAACATCACTTCATGGCGAAGAGCTGTAATTTTGATGATTAAAGGTAAAGCAGAAAGCTTAGAGGAAGATAAATCATATTCAATACATTGTGGCAGAAAATTGCCGACAGTTATAAGACTTCGTTACTACGTGAAGGTCCCTTTCAGAGAGGTTTCTTTAACAAGAAAAAATATTCTTCTAAGAGATAATAATGCTTGCCAGTACTGTAACTATAGGGGTAGTGACCTATCAATAGATCATGTTTTACCGAGAAGTAGGGGAGGAACAGATAACTGGGAAAATGTTACTACAGCATGTCTCAGATGTAATGTACAAAAAGGTAACCGAACCCCAGAAGAGGCAAATATGCCTTTAAAACGCAAGCCTTATCGTCCACTGAGTAATCTCAATTTTGAGGCCACAAGACAAATAGACGCTGGCAGACATAAAGAATGGAGTAAATACGTAATAGGAATTGCAATCTAATAAAAATAAAATCTTAATTTACTTCGTTATTAAAATCTTCCATCATTCTTTTTTGTTCTTGAGCTATGCATGCATAAATCACTTCATCCAATTGACCAGCAAGAATTGGTTCTAATGAAAAATTGGCACCTAATCTATGGTCAGTTGTCCTGTTATCTTTAAAATTATAAGTTCTAATTTTTTCACTCCGATCACCTGTTCCAACCTGGGAAAGCCTCTGAGATCTTTCTTTTGCATTAGCTTCTTTTAATTGAATTTCATATAACTTAGCTCTTAAAATTTCCATCGCTCGTTCGCGATTTTGCAATTGTGATCTCTCTTGAGTACAAAAAACTCTTATTCCTGTAGGCTTGTGGAGAAGATCAATAGCTGTCTCTACCTTATTAACATTTTGTCCCCCTGCACCTCCTGATCTTGCCGTGCCAACCTCTAGATCAGTTGGATTAATCTTAACTTCAACAGGATCAGCCTCAGGCATGACGGCCACTGTGGCAGTAGAGGTGTGGACTCTTCCTTGCGATTCAGTAGCTGGTACCCTTTGGACTCTATGCACACCAGCCTCAAATTTAAGTTGACTATATACAGAATCTCCCTTAACGGATATAACTAACTCCTTGAATCCTCCCATATCTGACTCGGAAGCACTAACAGGTTTTACAGACCATCCAATTTTTTGTCCATATCTTTCATACATTCTTGCCAAATCACCCGCCCAGATACAAGCCTCGTTACCTCCTGCACCGGCTCTGATTTCTAACATTACACTTCTCTCATCTCTTGGATCTTTTGGTAATAAGGCGATTGTGGTTTTTTGAATCAGTTTATTCTTACATTCCTCTAGAGTTATTAACTCCTCATTAATCAAAGATTCCATTTCTTTATCATTTCTATTCTCTCTAAGTAGATTTTTTGAATCTTCGATTTCTTTATCAGTATCAAGCAACTTATTAAAATCAATAACCAAAGGTTCCAATTTTGACCTTTCTCTTGCTATGGATTCTAATTTTTTTGGATCATTAGCTATATCAGGATCTGCAAGTTGCACTTCCAAATTTTCAAAACTTTCTGAAGCAGTTTTCAACCTTGCAATTAATGTTGAGTATTCCAATTGAAATTGTGCTTAATTTTGAAAATTCTATTTTTTAGAATCTTTTTCTTCTTTTTGATCTTTTGATGTGGCTGAATTAGCTGAACCCATTCCATATTTTTTCATAAACCTATCAACCCT